>NZ_JBQEPK010000001.1:347119-499672 GCF_052045615.1 Methylobacterium sp. 22177
CGCCCGCCGCTTCAGGCTCGAAGTGTCAGGGGCTCAGGAGCACCCTGTCGTCGAACCGCAGGTGTCGCACTTCAGGCAGGTGCCGTTGCGGACCAGCGTGAAGTTCGCGCATTCCGGGCAGGCCTCGCCGACGTAGCCCTTCATCTTCGCCTCCGCGCGGCGGTCGGCGACGCTCCGCTCGGCCTTGGCGAAGGGGAGGGTGTCGGCGATCGTCTCGGCCTGACCGGCCGTCGCCGGCTCCGCCTTCAGCGCCGCGCTGCCGCGGATCGCGTGGACCGTACCGCCGGCCGGAGCCGACTGTCCGGCGCTCGCCGCACCCACGCCGAGGCTAGCGCCGGCCGGGCCGCCCTGGATCAGGGTGAGCCGGTCGGCCGAGCCGCGCAGCAGGCCGCGGGAGACGACCGAGGAGGCCGGCGCCGGCTTCGGACCCTCGCGGGTCGTATCGCCGCTCTCGCCGCCGCCGATCACCGTGCCGCCGATCTCGGCGGGGCTGACATGGGCGAGATCGGCGCGGCCGAGATACGAGACTGCCAGCTCGCGGAACACGTAGTCGAGGAGCGAGGTCGCGTTCTTGATCGCGTCGTTGCCCTGGACGAAGCCGGCCGGCTCGAACCGCGTGAAGGTGAAGGCCTCCACGTACTCCTCCAGCGGCACGCCGTACTGGAGGCCCAGCGAGATCGCGATGGCGAAGTTGTTCATCAGGCTCCGGAAGGTCGCGCCCTCCTTGTGCATGTCGATGAAGATCTCGCCGAGGCGGCCGTCGTCGTACTCGCCGGTGCGCAGGTAGACTTTGTGGCCGCCCACCACCGCCTTCTGGGTGTAGCCCTTCCGGCGGGCCGGCAGCTTCTCCCGGGAGCGGATTCGCTCGACGCGCTCGATCACCCGCTCGACGATCTTCTCCGCGGCGGCGGCGGCCTTGGCGGCGGCCGGCGCCTGGATCAGGGCCTCGATCCCCTCATCGGCCTCGTCATCGTCATCCGAGATGAGGGCCGAATTGAGCGGCTGCGACAGCTTCGAGCCGTCGCGGTAGAGGGCGTTCGCCTTCAGGGCGAGGCGCCAGGACAGCAGGTAGGCTGCCTTGCAATCCTCCACCGTGGCGTCGTTCGGCATGTTGATGGTCTTGGAGATCGCGCCCGAGATGAAGGGCTGCGCCGCCGCCATCATGCGGATGTGGCTCTCGACCGACAGGTAGCGCTTGCCGATCCGGCCGCACGGATTGGCGCAGTCGAAGACCGGGTAGTGCTCGAGCTTCAGGCCCGGAGCGCCCTCCAGCGTCATCGCTCCGCAGATGTGCGTGTTGGCGGCCTCGATGTCCTTCTTAGAGAAGCCAAGGAACGGCAGCAGCTCGAAGGTCGGGTCCGACAGCTTCTCCGCCGGGACCTTCAGGGTCTGGGTCAGGAAATCGTCGCCCAGCGTCCAGCGGTTGAACACGAACTTGATATCGAAGGCCGACTTCAGGCCCTTCTCCACCGCGGCGATCTTCTCGTCGGTGAAGCCCTTGGCCCGCAGCGTCGTCGGGTTGATGCCCGGCGCCTGACCCATCGAGCCGTGGCCGACCGCGTAGGCCTCGATCTCGGCGATCTCGGATTCGCGGTAGCCGAGCGCCCGCAGGGCGTCCGGCGCGGCCTGGTTGATGATCTTGAAGTAGCCGCCGCCGGCGAGCTTCTTGAACTTCACCAGGGCGAAGTCCGGCTCGATGCCGGTGGTGTCGCAATCCATCACGAGGCCGATCGTGCCGGTCGGCGCGATCACGGTGGCCTGGGCGTTGCGGTAGCCGTGCTCCTCGCCGAGCTTCAGCGCCCGGTCCCAGGCGGCGCGGGCGTGGTCACCCAGATCCGCCTGCGGGATGTTGGCGTGGTCGAGGGCGACCGGCGCGACGTTCAGGAACTCGTAGCCCTCGGCCTCGCCGTGCGCGGCCCGGCGATGATTGCGGATGACGCGCAGCATCGCGTCGGCATTCTCCTCATAGGCCGGGAAGGTGCCGAGCTCCGAAGCCATCTCGGCCGAGGTCGCGTAGGCGACACCCGTCATGATCGCCGTGAGCGCGCCGGCCAGGGCCCGACCCGCGTCGGAATCGTAGGGCAGGCCCATGGTCATCAGCAGGCCGCCGATATTGGCGTAGCCGAGGCCGAGCGTCCGGTAGCGGTAGGAGAGCTCCGCGATCTCCTTCGACGGGAACTGCGCCATCATCACGGAGATCTCGAGCACCACCGTCCAGAGGCGGTTGAGGTGCTCGAACGCCTCGGCGTCGAAGCGCTTGGTCTCGCGATCGTACATCGTCAGCAGGTTCGCCGAGGCGAGATTGCAGGCGGTGTCGTCGAGGAACATGTACTCGGAGCACGGGTTCGAGGCCCGGATCCGCCCGCCCGCCGGGCAGGTGTGCCAGTCGTTCATCGTCGTGTTGAAGTGCAGGCCCGGATCCGCCGAGGCCCAGGCGGCCTCGCCGATCCGCTCCCACAGGTCACGGGCCTTGAGGGTCTTAGTGACCTTCCCGGTGGTGCGGGCGGTGAGCTGCCAGTCGGCATCCGCCTCGACGGCGCGCAGGAAGTCGTCGGTCAGCGAGACCGAGTTGTTGGAGTTCTGGCCGGCGACCGTGAGGTAGGCCTCCGAATCCCAGTCGGTGTCGTAGACGGGGAACTCGATCTTGGTGAAGCCCTGGCGCGCGAACTGCACCACGCGCTTGATGTAGGAATCCGGCACGGAGGCGCGGCGGGCGGCCTTGATCTCGCGCTTGAGAGCCGGGTTGCGCTCCGGATCGAAGCAGGCATCCCCTTCCGCCTCGCACTGCGTGCAGGCCTTCATCACCAGCGTCAGGTGCTTGGAGACGACCTTCGAGCCCGTCACCAGGGCGGCGACCTTCTGCTCCTCCTTCACCTTCCAGTCGATGAAGGCCTCGATGTCCGGGTGGTCGATATCCACGATCACCATCTTGGCGGCGCGCCGCGTGGTCCCGCCCGACTTGATGGCGCCCGCCGCCCGGTCGCCGATCTTGAGGAAGCTCATCAGGCCCGACGACTTGCCGCCGCCGCCGAGCTTCTCGTTCTCCGAGCGCAGCATCGAGAAGTTGGAGCCGGTGCCCGAGCCGTACTTGAACAGGCGCGCCTCACGCACCCACAGGTCCATGATGCCGCCGTCGTTGACGAGGTCATCCTGGACCGACTGGATGAAGCAGGCATGCGGCTGCGGATGCTCGTAGGCCGACGCCGACTTGGTCAGCACGCCGGTCTGCGGGTCGCAGTAGTAGTGGCCCTGGCTCGGTCCATCGATGCCGTAGGCCCAGTGAAGGCCGGTGTTGAACCATTGCGGCGAGTTGGGCGCCACCATCTGGCGGGCCAGCATGAAACGCAGCTCGTCCATGAAGGCCGAGGCGTCCTCCTCCGAGGAGAAGTAGCCGCCCTTCCAGCCCCAGTAGGTCCAGCAACCCGCGAGCCGGTCGAAGACCTGTGTGGCGGAGGATTCGGAGACGAAGCGCTCGTCCTCGGGGAGTTCCGCCAGGGCGGCGTCGTCCGGAACGGAGCGCCACAGGAAGGACGGAACCGCGTTCTCCTCGACCTTGCGCAAACGGGCCGGGACGCCCGCCTTGCGGAAGTACTTCTGCGCGAGCACGTCGCTCGCGACCTGGCTCCAGCTCTCCGGCACGTCGATGCCGTCGAGGCGGAACACCACCGAGCCGTCCGGGTTGCGGATCTCGCTCAGCGCCTTGCGGAAAGGGATCCCGGCGTAGGGCGATTGTCCGGCCGTGGTGTAGCGACGCTCGAACCGCATGAAACACACCTCTCCCGACGGGACGCGAACGTCCCGGCCCCGCGCGACGCGGGGTCTAGCCCGATAGTGGGATTCGCGGCCGACCACGCCCGGCTGAGAGACGTGCCCCGGTCCCGCGAACGAAAATTAGGAACGGTCGCCCCTGCCCAACGCACCACTTCCGCGGGGCGCGACCGATGCAGGGAGATTACCGCCGCCTTCACTCTCACGTCAACAAGTGGTGTTCGGCGGGCTTGTTCCCCGCTAGATGTTGTGCCGGCTCGCAAAAGTCTGTGGATATCGTCCCGGACCGGGATAAGTGTCCTTCCGGCTTTCGGGAATCGGATCGGGAAAATTTTAGATTCACAACCCTAGGGAGCGGACCTGGCGAACAGCCGGACCCGGGGGCCGAAACCGCGGTCGAGCGTTGCCCGGCAGCGACACTTCCGTCATGCGGCTGGACTCGCACGCGCGCGGTCACCATAACGGCGCCGACGAGCGCCCTCGCGGCGCGGCACGATTCCGGGACCGGCGATGGCGCTGAAGGACACTTTGCTGCGCATCTTCACGTGGTGGAACGGTCAGACCGTCTCCGTCGCGCTCCAGACCGCCCGCACCGGCATCTTCGTCGGCGAGGACGAGTTCGGGAACAAGTACTACAAGGCGGAAGGTGCGCTGATCGACCGCTCGGTGGGCTCGGAGCGCCGCTGGGTCGTCTATAACGGCTACGCCGACGCCTCGAAGGTGCCCCCCGGCTGGCGGGGCTGGCTCTGCCACAACGTCGACGTCGCGCCGAGCGAGGAGAAGTACCAGCCGAAGGCGTGGCAGAAGCCGCATATCGAGAACCAGACCGGCACCGCGAACGCGTACCGGCCGGCGGGCTCGCAGCTCTCCTGGGGCCAGCGGCCGGCAGCGACCGGCGACTACGTGTCCTGGACGCCGGGCGAGTAGGTCCGCGCGCCGCCTCGGGCCGGGCGCCCTTTTGCCGCCACCGTTCCGGTGTTCATGACGGGCCAATCCTGATCGTCCGCCGCGCAGCCGTTGGCGCGGCCGGCCACCCTCGTCTAGGGGTCCGAGCCTTGAGCCGCATCACCGCCCTCGCACGCCGCGCGCTCGCCCCGAGCCTCGCGCTCCTCGTCTGCGCCGGCCCCGCCGCTGCCGACAAGATCAAGAACCCGACCGCGGTGTTCTCCGGGCTCGACAAGATCACCGGCCGGATCGTCAATTTCGAGGTTGCGGTCGACGAGACCGTGCAGTTCGGCGCCCTGCAGCTCACCCCGCGGGTCTGCTACACGCGACCGCCCACCGAGAGCGCGAAGACCACGGCGTTCCTCGAGGTCGACGAGGTCACCCTCGACAACAAGTACCGCCGCATCTTCACCGGCTGGATGTTCGCGTCGAGCCCCGGCCTCCACGCGATCGAACACCCGATCTACGACGTCTGGCTGGTCGACTGTAAGGGCGGCAGCGACGTGATCGCCGAGGCCAAGGAGCAGGAGGACGTCCCGGCCGTGGCGGCCAAGCCCGAGAAGGCGAAGCGCCCCGGCAAGGACGCGACCAAGACCGCCCAGCAGCTCAACGCCAACGGCCAGGTCGACGTGGAGGCGCCGCGCGGCGTGCCGGTGCAGCCCCGCCAGAAGCCCTCGCGCAAGTTCTTCCCGTCGAACGAGGGCCCGGCGCCGGCCCCGCCGCCGCAGCAGCAGCCGCAGAACCTGTTCGACGCGCTGTTCCGCTGAAGCCGTCGCGAGCGCGTCGTCGCTTCAGGCGACGTTGAGGCGACGCCCCCGGTTCCAGGCCAGGAACGGGACGCCGGAGAGCAGTCCGGCGAGGGCGGCGCGCGTCTGGTGGCAGCCGTTCACCGACACCCGGGGCAGGGCCTGGAGATGGCCGGCATGCTCGGCGAAGAGGTGGCCCGGCCGCGTGGTCACCGCCGTCGCGAAGCCCATCTCCCGCGCCAGCGCGAATTCCCGCGGGCCGGCGGAAGACGGGTCTCCGACCGGGTAGGAGAGGTGTCGCACCGGTCGGCCGAGTTCCGTCTCGATCCGCGCGCGCCCCTCGGCGATCTCGCGCGATGCGAACGCGGCGGCGTGCTTGGCCAGCATCGGGTGGCTGACCGTGTGCGCGCCCACGGTGACGGCCGGGTCGACGGCGAGGTCGCGCAGTTCGTCCCAGGACAGACACAGATCGGCGGCGAGGCGCCCCGGCGGGAAGCCGGCCTGCCGGCAGAGGGCGGCGATCCGCTCGAGGAGGTCCGCCTCGTCGCCGTGGCGCAGGTCGCGGTACAGAGCTTCGAACGCCAGCGCCTTCTCCTGCGGGCTGCGCGCCGGAAGGTCGAGACTCCGCGCACCGATCTCGATGCGCACCCGGTCCAGCCGCGCGATCGCCCGCTCCAGTTCGACCCACCACAGCCGGCCGGCCTGATCGGCGAAGCCGCTGGTGACGAACAGCGTCCACGGCGCGCCGTGGCGGGCCAGCACGGGACGGGCGTGCACGACGTTGTCGCGATAGCCGTCGTCGAAGGTCAGGACGGCGAAGGGCGGTCCGTAATCCGGCTCGGCCAGCCGCTCCGGCACCGCATCCAGGCCGATGATCTCGAAGCCGCGGGCGTCGAGCTCGCGCAGGGTGAGGTCGAGGAAGTCCGGGGTGATGCCGAGCAGCCGGTTCGGCGCGAAGGCCGGCACCGGGTCGGGGCTGACGTGGTGGAACGTGAGGATCACGCCGAGGCCGCGGGCCGCGGGGCTGAGCCAGCGGTCTGCCCCCAGCGCCTGGATCGCGCGGAAGCCCGACGCGAAGACCCGATGCTTGGCACGCGACGACAGCATGGCCCTGAACCGTTCGGGCCCGAGGCCCAGCGCGGCACAGCCTTGGCGTGCCGGAGTAAACAAACCCGAAAGCACGCGCAGCGGCGCTCATCGCAAGCTGTCATTAGCCACGACTGAGCTTTGCCGGACCATCCGGCACCGGGATCATACCATCGTCGATTGAAGTCACGGGCTGTTCAGTCGCCTCCCGTCAGGGTTGGGGCGCCACGGGACCGTGAGCGGTCCCCGGGAGATCGGGTCATGGCGGTCGGCGTCCAAGTAACGGGAACGGACATGGTCGATACGCGCATCGCCGGGGGGCTCGTCGCGGAGATCATGCCGGACCTCGCCGCGGCCGAGGCGCTCTGGCGGCGCCTCGAGGCCGATCCGGCGAGCCTCGGCACACCCTACCAGCGGTTCGACTGGATCGGCGCCTACCTGCGGGCGACGGGGCAGGCCGAACGCGCGCGCGTCGCGGTCCTGCGGGACGCGGACGGCCGGCCACGCATCCTCATCCCGTTCACGCTTCAGCGGGAGCACGGCCTGCGCCTCGCGCGCACGGTCGGCGACACCCACGCCAATTATCACTTGCCGCTCTTCGCCACTCGCGGCGCGGCGGCCATCGCGCCCGGCAGCATCGTCGCGGCCCTGATCCGCGCCGGCCGCGCGGACGGGATCGACGCCTTCGCCCTGAAGCATCAGCCCCGGATGTGGGACGGGGCGGCGAACCCGCTCGCCGCTAGCGGCGAGGCGGAGGCCAGCGACGCCTACGGCCTCATGCTCGGGCCGGACCCTGAGGCGACCGTACGCCGGGTCTTCAGCGCGGATGCCCGCAAGAAGCTGCGGTCCAAGGAGAAGCGCCTCGTGGAGGCGCACGGCGCGATCACCTACCGCCGCGCCGAGACCGCCGACGAGGCGGGGCGCCTGCTGGCGGCGTTCTTCGCGCAGAAATCGGCCCGCTTCGCCGGCATGGGGGTGTCCGACCCCTACGCCGACCCCGCGATCCGGGCCTTCCTGACGGCCGCGGCGACCGGCGCCGAACCCGCGGTGGAGCTGTACGCCCTGTGCCTCGCCGAGAGCGGTCGCGTCCTCGCGACCTTCGGCGGCGCCGTCAGTGAGCGGCGCTTCAGCGGCATGATGACGGCGTTCGACGGCGACCCCGAGATCGCTCGCTACAGCCCCGGTGACCTGCTGCTCCAGCACCTGGTGCGCGACCAGACCGCGCGCGGCCGGCAGGGCTTCGACCTCGGCGTCGGTGAGGCCCGCTACAAAGCCAGCATCTGCGACGAGACGATCGGCCTCGTCGAGACGATCATTCCGGTCACCCTCCGGGGCCGGATCTACGGTGCGCTCCGCCGCGGCCTGAACCGCACGAAGCGGCGGATCAAGCGGGACCCGCGCCTCTACGCCCTCCTGAAACGGCTCCGCACTCTGCGCCGATCGTGACCGGCGTCCCGGCCTAGGCGGCGTTGAGGCGCAATTCCGCCCGGGCGTCCGCGACCTCGGATGCGGCGGCACGATCCTGCGCCACTAGGATCTGCCCCGCACCGGCCTCCTCGGCCAAGGCGTACAGGTCGGCCAGCGCCGGATCCTCGGCATCGGCGTTCGACGCGATGACGACGCTGTCCATGAAACCGGCGACCAGCTCGAGGAGGTCGACGGCCCGCGGCGCGGCGTAGAGCCGGCAGATCACCCAGTCGTAGGCCTCGGCCATGGCCTCGAAGGTCAGCGCCAGAGCATCCAACTCGTCGAAGAGGACGGCGGAATCCTGCAAGCCCGCCTCGATCCGGTGATAGCCGCTGTCCCGGCGTGCCTGGATCACGTCGAGGAAGGCGGCTTCGCCGGCGACGAGGTCGGAGAAGCCGAGCCCTGCCGTACCGTCGTGCGGCAGGTTCAGGTCGACCGCGACGAGGCTACCCTCGCGACCCAGGGCGCGGGTCAGGGCCTCGGGAAGCGTCGGGACGCCGCGTCGATCCTCGGTCTCGACGATCAGGATCCGGCGACCGGCCTGCGCCTCCGGGGTGCGGGGCTCCGCCGCGATCCGGGCGACGAGGGGCGCGAGATCGAACGTGTCGGCGCTGCGGATCGCCGTCGGCGCGACGGGCGCCGTCTCGGCGGCCGTCCGCGGAGGCTCGGACCAGTGCGCGGCCGGCGTCGCTTCCGGGAAGGTGAAGGACGGCCGATCCAGCACCGGCTCGCGGCGGCGGCGATCGTCCGCCGGGTCGCCGTCGCGGTCGCCGGCGGGGCGGCCGGACTCCGCGAGCAGCGCGCTGGCGATGACGCCGCCGACCGACAGCATGAGCGTCAGCAGGGTCGCGAAGGCGACGATCGGCAGCTTCTTCGGGAAGGACGGGAGCTCGGGCGTCACGGCGCGGGACACGATGCGGGCATCGGCGGGCGTCGCGGCCTCGCCGTCGCGCGCCGCCGCCTCGCGATAGCGGCCGAGATAGGACTCGAGCTGCTCGCGCTGCGCCTTCGCCTCGCGCTCCAGCGCCCGGAGCTGGATCTCGCTGGCGTTGCCGCGGACGACGACGTCCTGCTGGCCGTCCACGGCGGCCTGGAGGCTCTCGACTCGGGCCCCGGCGATCTTGGCATCGTTCTCCATCGTGCGCACGACGCGCTCGGCCGAGGCCTTGATCTGCGCGTCGAGGTCCTCGAGCTGGGCGTTCAGCTCCTTGATCCGCGGGTGGGCCGGCAGGAGGGTCCGCGACTCGAGGGCGAGCTGCGCGCGCACGGCGATCCGGTTCTCGACGATCCGGCGGATCACCTCGTTGTTGGCGACGTCGGGGATCTCGAAGGCGCGCCCGTCCTTGATCAGATCCTTGATGGCCTTCACCTTGCCGTCGAGGTCGGCCTTCAGGCTCCGCGCCGCGGAGAGCTGACTCGACAATTCGCCGAGCTGCTGGGCGTTGAGCGGCCGGCCGGTAACGCCGGTGCTGCCCACGAGGCCGTTCCTGGCGCGGAACGCTTCGACCTTGGCCTCGGCCTCGGCGACGCGGTTGCGCAGCCCGTCGATGTTGCCGCCGAGCCAGGTGGAGGCGTACCGGGCGGTGTCGACCTTATCGGCTTCGAGCGAGCCGATGTAGAGCTTCGCGATGGTGTTGGCGGCCTCGGCCGCGAGCTTCGGGTCCTTCGCGCGGAACTCGATCGTCAGGATCCGCGACTTGCCGGCGGGATAGACCAGCAGGTGATCGAAATAGGCGTCGAGCACCCGGTCCTCTGCGGGGCGGTCGAGAGGATTGGCGCCGATGCCGAGCATCATCAGAACGCGCTGAACCGCGCCGATGCTGCCCGCACCGGGATCGAACTCGGCGTTGCCGACGAGCTTGAGCCGGCGGATCGCCTCGCGGGCGAGATCGCGGGACATGGCCACCTGCACCTGGCTCGCCACCGCCTGCTCGTCGATCGGTGCAAGCTGGTCGCCGCGCTCCTGCGCGGTCCGGGCGAAGGCCGGGTCGCGGCTCTCGAGGAGAACCTTCGCCTCGCCGGTGTAGCGGGGGCTGACCACGTTGACGAAGACGCTCGCGCCCAGGGCAACCACCAGGGTCGGCCCGACGATCCAGCCGATCGAGCGCCGCAGGATCCGCGGCAGCTGCGCGAGGCCGAGGCCTTCCTCGGCGCGCGGCAGGGGTCCGGGTACGGCATAGATCGAGCGCTGACGGATCGTGGACATGCGGACGCTCTGAACGCGGAGACAAACCGAACAGGCATTACTGCCGTCCCGCCGCCATTAGTGGATGTTAAGGTTGCTCAAGAGTTAAGGCGCGCGGGGACCGGTGGCGGGGCAATGCCGGCCGAACGGCGATCAAGGTTCATTAACCTTAACGGCCTAGATCATCCCGCAACTGCATCCATGACGGCGATGGTGATGAACCGGCGCGCTCTGCTCCTCGCACTCGGCTCGACTCTGGCGCTCGGCGGTTGCCTGCGACCGAGCTTCCGCACCGATCAGCTCGATGCCACCGGCACGGGCTCGATCGCGGCGCGGTACACGCTGGCGGCCGGCGACAAGCTGCGGGTGATCGTGTTCGGCCAGGACAACCTGTCCAACATCTACGCGGTCGACGGCGCCGGGCGCATCGCCATGCCGCTGATCGGGACCGTGCAGGTCGGCGGCCAGACCACCGCGCAGGCCGCCAAGGCGATCGAGACGAAGCTGGCCGCCGGATACGTGCGCGAGCCGCACGTCACCGTGGAGGTGGACGCCTACCGGCCGTTCTACATCCTCGGGGAGGTCACGACATCCGGCCAGTACCCGTTCGTGAACGGCATGACCGTCGAGACGGCGGTCGCGATCGCGGCCGGCTTCGGCCCCCGGGCCGCGCGGGACTACGCTGTCCTGACCCGCGATGCCGGCGGCTCGCTGATCTCCGGGATCGTGCCGATGACCTACGCGGTCCGACCGGGTGACACGATCGTCATCAAGGAACGATTCTTCTGAGCGGCGCCCCGACGGTCACTGGCCACTCTGCCACGGGTTGATGACCCGCATGGCGGTCTTCTGCGCCGGGATCGGCGTCGCCACCTCGGGCATCGGCTGACGCGCGCGCGCCATCATCCGGCGCGCCTCCTGCGCGGGCACCGCACCGACCGGCGTGAACAGGCCCGCCAGGACCTTCCGCGTGCCCCGGCTCACGAAGCGCGAGTTCTGAACCGGCTCGAAGTCCCGGATCGCGTGGCGCTTCTCGGGATTCCCGGTGAAGACCCGGGCACCGGTATTCAGAACCACGATGTCACCGGGCCGCAGCGTCTCATCCTTGAGGAGCGCCGCCGTCGCGCCGGCCTTCATGTCGATGGGCGTCTGGCGCTCGCTGATCTCCCGCTCCTTCACGCGGATCTTGAGCGGGAGCGCCGCGTAGCGGGTCTGGAAACGTCGGCGCGCCGCCCCGAGCCGCGGGGTGGCGTGGCGGCCGAAGGCGCGGCCCTCGAAGGCGGGCGCCGGGGCAGGGGCCGGCTGGGCCTGCTGCGCGGGCGGCCGGGCGCCGAACAGCATCTCGAGGAAGCCGACCTCAGCGGCCTGGGCGCGCATCGCCGTTCCGGCGAGGAGACTGCCGGCCGCCATGACGGCCAGCAAGCTGCTCGTGCGAAGCCTCATAGCACCCTCCGGAACCGACGCCCGACGTGAGCATCCGACCCTCAACCGCAAGGCGTACTGGAGGGTTCCGGATGATTTAGAGTCTGCTCAGGAACGACGGGCAGTGGCCCGATGGTGCAGGATTCGACGCTTCCGACGACGCCATCGCGGCGCGTTTGGGCACGGAGAACGCGGGCTAGCCCGGCGCCGACTGCTCGCCCTCGCCGATGCAGTCGAGCGCGCGCTCGACGGCGCTCACCGCATCCAGGAGGTGCTGCACGGTGCGCTCGACCTCGATCGCCGGACGCCCCATCGCGGCGGCGCGGGCGCTCACATCCTCGAGCTGCTCCAGCAGGGCGAGGAGATCACCGGCCACGGTCACAACTTCGCAGCGAGCGAGACGCGTGACGGTCGGGCGCGGACGGAAGGGCAAGACGTTGCTCATCGCGTGGGTTGTCGCCCGAAACGACCGGGATTCGCCAGGGGGAGAGGACCGGACTCAACACGAATGACCGCCCCTATCCGCCGCAATCCCGGCGTGTGGTGCATTTTCCGTGGCCGCTGCGCATCGGAGACGGCAGAACCGATTTACATCTCGCGCGCGACCTTGACGGACGCTCCGCCGCGCTGACCATGCCGCCAGACGCCCCGTGAGGGTTCGGTCCGGCCGTCGCCGGGTACGGCCCGGCCACGGCCCGCTTTCAGGATCGACGATGCGCTTGACCCTTCTCGCCCTCTCCGCGCTGACCCTCGGCGGCCTCTGCGCCTGCACCACCAGCGAGGGCCCGGATACCCGCAGCGGCCTCGCCGAGACCTTCAACCTCGACAACTACCGGGCGTCCGGGAACACCAACGGCACGCAGACCCGCCGCGACGTGAACCGCGCCTACACCCAGCCGACGCTGCCGACGATCGGCAACCGCGGAATGTGAGGCGCGCGGCGCGTCACCGCTTGGTGAGCGCGTCCGCGAAGGTGGCGATCCGGTTGCGGGCGTAGACCGGCAGGCCGGCGCTGATGGAATTGCCGGTGTTGAAGCTGGAATTACCCATCAGCACCTGCGCCGGGAGCAGGTTCTTGAGCACGGGCACGCGGGCGTACTCTGCCTTGCGGTCGAGCACGTCGCCCTTGATCGCCAGCGCCATGTAGGCGGTGACCACCGTCTTGGTCGGGTCGTTCGGCATCGGCTGGAGCACGGCCAGGAACTTGCCGAAGCGCAGGATCTGGTTGACCCAGAAGATCGTCTGCTCCAGGCCGCCGGTCACCGCGGTATCGATCTTCGTGAGCGCCCTGAGCCGGTCGCCCTGGTCCGGCCCGAGCACCCGCAGCTCGCTCTGGAACGAGACGAACTCGGCGATCTTCTTGGCCGAGCCCTCCTCCAGCTTGTTGGCGAGTTTCACGCCCAGCGGCAGCTTGCCCTCCAGGTCGTAGCGCGACTCGATGCAGGCGCCCGCGCCCTCGCACCACGCGCGGTCGGGCCGCTTGGCGAAGGCGGCGGCCGGATCCTTGTTGGGGGTCACGTCGGCGACCGCCAGGGTGTGGTGCTTGATCGCCGGATCCATTTTCTGGACGAAGGCGAGGTTGGCGAAGGCCTGGAGGTCGATCGCCTCGGGCGGTCGCGGGACGACGAAGCGTCCCTCGGCGACGTAGACCTTCAGGGTCTCGTGCCGCGGCTTCGTCACGCCGTTCACCGTCACGGTGTAGTCCGGCTCCTTGTAGCCGGGATAGGGGGCGAGCGCCGCCGCCTCAGCCGGCCGCGCCTTCAGCCAGTCGAGATACGGGATCAGGCCGTTCTCCGGCGCCGACGGGTTGTCGCGGTGGTCGGTGAACAGGATCTGGCCCGGCTTGATCGCTGCCGGATCGACGGCGGTGACGGAGGGCACCTCCTTGATCCGCTCCGGCCCGGGCGCCGGGGCGGTGTTGGCGGCGGGCGTCTGAGCGCGGGCCGAGGTGGCCGGGAGCGCGACCGTGAGGGCGGCCGCCAGGGCCGCGGGAAGCTGCTGGCGCAACGGGATTCTCGTCTGTCGGGGAGGGCTGTCAGTAACCGGGGTCTTCGCCGAACAGGTAGTCGGGATCGCGGCGGCGCGGGCGGCGCACGTCGTCATCCCCGCCGAAGGGCGAGCGACTCGTCTGCCCCGGCCACGGCTTGTAGGGATCCTGCCCGTAGAGATCCACATCGCCCTGCGCGCGGCGGCTGCGCGGCGCGGGACGCTCGCCGAACGGATCCAGGAAGTCGGCCCGCGGCCGCTCGCCGGTCATGTTGCCGTAGTAGTCGCCGGCGACGCTCGCGCCGTCGTCGGCGCCCGCGAGATCGCCGTCCTGCGCGTCGGGCCGCATGGCGTAGAGCGTCTCGCGGGGCACGAGGCGGTACTGCGTGTCCGCCATCTGCCCGTCGCCGCTGGTGCGGAAATGCTCGAGGAAGCTGCCGCCCGCGACCCGCACACCGCTGCGCGGGTCGATCGGCAGGTCGGCGATGAACGGGCGCGCCTCGGGGGAGGGGCCTCGCAGCGGCGTCTTGGCGACGCCGTTCGCCCAGGCCGCCTGCAGGATCGCCGAGGCGATCGGCACCGAGACGTGGCCGCCGGTCTGGCCGCGGCCGAGCGTCTTGCGGGTGCCGTCGGCGTTGTCGTAGCCGACCCAGACCACGACGCTGATCTCGTTGGTCAGCCCGGCGAACCACGCGTCGTTCTCGTTCTCGGAGGTGCCGGTCTTGCCCGCGACGTAGGCCGAGACCTTCGCGAGCGCCGCGGCGGTGCCGTGCTGGGTCACGCCCTGCAGCATGGTCTTGAGCTGGTAGAACGCCACACGGTCCGCCGACGCGATACGCACCGGCTCCTTGATCGCGTGCGTGTAGAGGGGCTTGCCGTCCCGCTCGACCGACTCGAGCGCGTAGGGGGCCGGACGCGCGCCCTCGTTGGCCACCGCCGCGTAGAAGCCCGCGAGGTCGAGCATCCGCACCGGCTGTGCGCCGAGCACGAACGGATAGTAGGGCTCGCACTCGGCATAGATCTGCGCCTCGAGGGCGATGTCGCAGACCCGCTTCAGGCTCGCCGGTGCCTTCGGGGCGATCCCGCCCTGGAGGAGCCGGGCGGTGACGAGGTTCTTGGAGAATTCGAGGCCGCGCCGGAGGGTCGTGGGTCCCGAGCCGCCGCCCTCGTAGTTCTTCGGCGACCAGGAATCGCCGGTCCCACCGATCGGCGGCAGGGTCACGGCGGAATCCATCACCAGGGTGTTCGGCTGCAGCCCGGCGTTGAGCGCGGCGAGATAGGTCAGCGGCTTCAGGGTCGAGCCGGGCTGGCGCACCGTCTGGGTGACCCGGTTGAGCTGGCTCAGCGGATAGGAGAAACCGCCGGCCATCGCGAGGATCCGGCCGGTCCGGTTCTCCATCACCAGGGCCGCGCCCTGGACGGTCGGCCGGACGCGAAGCTGCGCGCGCGGGCCGCCCTTGCCGGCACTGATCTTCACCCGGACCACGTCGTAGAGTTGCAGCTTTCCGCGGGCGATGCCGGGGTCGAGGAAGGCGGTGCGGCCGTCGGCCAGGCCGACCTTCGTGCCGCCGCGGCCGGTCTCCAGTACCACCGCCAGCGGCCAGTGGACGTCGTAGAGCACCGGACGGGCGCTCTCCAGCGCCAGCAGCCACGCCGGCTTCTTCTGCGGCACGGCCGCGACCCTCTCACCGCGGCGCGGTTTCGCGTCCGGCTTGGCGTCGAGTTTCGCGGCCTCCGGCCGCGCGCCGGTGACGGCCGGCGCGGCCGAGGCGGAGGCCTCCGGTGCCGGGGTCGCGGCCTGGATCCGGCGGACGCTGTCGGCGAGGTTGAGTTCGGGCCCCGTGAAGACCTGCCGGCCGGTGCCGCGCTCGTAGTTGGCGAGGCCGTCCTGCAGGGCCTCCTCGACGGCGCGCTGCAGGCCCGCGTTGATCGTGGAGCGGACGGTCAGGGAGCCGGAAGTCAGCGAATCCACCCCCGCGAAGGTGCGGGCCTCCCGGTTGAGGAAGTCCACCACGTAGAAGCCGGAATCGCGCCGCGCGGTCTCGATCGGCTTCAGGCCGAGATCGGCCTTGATCGCCGCGTTCATCTCGGCCTCGGTGATCGTGCCCTCTTCCTTGAGGCGAGCGAGCACGTAGGCGCGCCGCTCCCGTGCCCGGTCGGGATACTTGTCGGGACTGTAAAAGTTCGGCCCCTTGGGCATGCCGGCGAGGAGCGCCGCCTCCGGCAGGGTCAGCTGTCCCACCGGCTTCCCGAAATAGCTCTGCGCCGCCATCTCGATGCCGTAGGCGCCGCGGCCGAGATAGATGCCGTTGAGGTAGAGCCCGAGAATCTGCGGCTTCGTGAGGATGCGCTCCAGACGCGACGCAACGATCATCTCGCGGATCTTGCGCTCGTAGGTGACGTCGTCGCCGACCGAGAGGTTCTTGACCACCTGCTGGGTGATGGTCGAGCCGCCCGCAGGCCGCCCCGGCGAGGCGAGGTTGGCGATGAAGGCGCGGATCACACCGCGCTCGTCGATGCCGTGATGGGTCTCGAAGCGCTTGTCCTCGGCGGCGATGAAGGCCTTCTGCACGAGGTTCGGGACGGCGGTGATCGGCACCACGATGCGGCGGCCGTTCGGCTCCGACGCCTCCGCGAAGGGCTTGCCGGCGCCGTCGAGGATCCGGGTCATGCCCGGCAGGGCCTTGTCGCGCAGGGCCTCGGCGCTGGGCAGGTCCTTGGTGGCGTTGTCGTAGAACTCGATCACCGCCTTCGCGTCGAAGGGCGAGTTCGCCGGGTTCTCGCCCTTGCAGAACTGCTTGTAGCTCGTGTTCAGCTCGTTCAGATCGAGCCCGTGCAGGATCTTCGGCGCGGCCGGCCCGGCGACCGTCGACGGATCCTCCATCGCGGTGGTGATCAACTCATCGAGATTGATGTCCTCGATGTCGAACGCCTTGCGCATGTGGGCGCAGCCGTCGCGCAACAGGCGCACCACCTCCGGGCCGTCCGTCGCGGGATCGAACTGCGTCCGGACCGCGTCCGGCCGTGTCGTGACCTGGCTCAGCGTCAGGGCAGTCGCGAACAGCTTGATCAGGATGGCGTTCATACGGGCCGGGTTCGGGGGACGCGACGGGGCGGGCGCGGACCTTTCGGGAGCGCGCCTGAACAGGGCGTGCACAACGCGGCTGATTTAAGGTGACGCCGAACGGCAACGCTTTGGCCGGCTCCCACGTTCGTCAGGCGCGACGACGCCGGGGGGCCCATGATCAACGACCTGTGGTACAAGAACGGGATCATCTACTGCCTGTCGGTCGGCACCTTCATGGACGCCAACGGCGACGGCATCGGGGACTTCGCCGGACTCGAGCGACGCCTGGACTACATCCAGGGACTCGGCGCCACCGCGGTCTGGCTGATGCCGTTCCAGCCCTCGCCCAAGAAGGACGGCGGCTACGACATCGCCGACTATTACGGCGTCGATCCGGATTACGGCTCGCTCGGAGACTTCGTCGCCTTCGCGCACGCCGCTAAGCAGCGGGGCCTGCGCGTCCTCATCGACCTCGTGGTCAACCACACCTCCGACCAGCACCCGTGGTTCCAGTCGGCGCGGTCCGACCCGGACTCGCCCTACCGCGACTGGTACGTCTGGTCGAAGGAGCGGCCGGCGACCGCCGACGAGGGCATGGTCTTTCCGGGCGTGCAGGAGACCACCTGGACCTACGACGCGAAGGCCAAGGCGTGGTACTTCCACCGCTTCTTCAACTTCCAGCCGGATCTCAACACCGCCAATCCGGAGGTGCTCGCCGAGATCCTGAAGATCATGGGTTTCTGGATCCAGCTCGGCGTCTCCGGCTTCCGCATGGACGCGGTGCCCTTCGTCATCGCCGAGAAGGGCGCCCATGTCGGCGGCAAGCCTCGCGAGCAGTTCGAGATGCTCCGCGACCTGCGCGAGTTCCTCCAGTGGCGCCAGGGCGACGCCATCATCCTGGCCGAGGCCAATATCCTGCCGAAGCAGGACCTCGACTATTTCGGCGACGACGCCGACCGCATGCACATGATGTTCAATTTCCAGGTCAATCAGGCGACCTTCTACGCCCTGGCGGCCCACGATGCCCGGCCCCTGGTCAAGGCGATCGAGCAGACGAAGCCCCGTCCGCTCTCCTGCCAGTGGGGCATCTTCCTGCGGAATCACGACGAGCTCGACCTGGGGCGCCTCACCGGCAAGCAGCGCCAGAGCGTGTTCGACGCCTTCGGCCCCGAGAAGGGGATGCAACTCTACGACCGCGGCATCCGTCGCCGCTTCGCGCCGATGCTGGCGGGCGACCCGCGCCGCATCCGGCTCGCCTACTCGCTGATGTTCACCCTCCCGGGAACGCCGGTCTTGCGCTACGGCGACGAGATCGGGATGGGCGACGAGCTGGCATTGCCCGAGCGCGACTGCGCCCGCACACCGATGCAGTGGACGAGCGAGCACCAGGGCGGCTTCTCGACGGCCGAACGGACCGTGCTGCCGCTGATCGATCACGGGCCCTACGGCTACGCGCACGTGAACGTCGCCGATCAGCGCCACGAGGAGGGCTCGCTGCTCAACTGGATGCAGAGCATGATCCGGCAGCGCAAGGAGGCGCCGGAGATTGGCTGGGGCGACGTCGTCGCGATGGAGACGGGGCGCCCCTCGGTCCTGGCACTGCGCTACGAATGGCGCGGCAACGCCATCCTGTGCGTCCACAACCTCGCGCCGGAGCCCGTCGAGGTCGCGATGGCGTCGGGATCCCCTGATCCGGAGCACGACATCCTCGTCGACGTGCTCACCGGCTCGCGCAGCGAGGTCGGTGAGGACGGCCGCCACTGCCTGTTCATGGAAGGGTACGGCTACCACTGGTTCCGCGTCGGCGGGCTCGACGCGCTGCTGAAGCGGCGGCCGGCGTGAGGGAAACCGGGGCCCGGCTCGCCCTCGGCCGGCCGACACGGTAGGACACCTCCGAGAGGTGGGACATGGCCCGGACGAAGCACTACCCCCCGGACGCGACGATCGCCGACGTCCTGCCGGACCTCGCCGACGGTGAGGACTACCTGCGCCAGGTGCTCGTCACCATGCGGATGTGCCAGAAGCATTACGGCGACGCCTGGGTGCGGATCGGCGTGACCGGCCGATCGCCGACGCCGTCTTACCGGATCGACCGGCCGGACGAGACGGCGCGCGGCGACGGGACCGTCGAGGCGGGGAAAACCCTGTTCGGGGCCTATGGCGGACGGTCCCACGACCGGTTCACGCAGGTCAACGCCGTGGAGACCCGCTGGAGCTCGCGGGCGCTCGGCATGACCGAAACGCTGGCGCTTCACGACGGCCTGCGCCGCCACAGGGGCGACGTGGCCTGAGCGTCTCGCACAGGGTGCCGCCCACCCGCGTTCTGCGGTAGACTCGGGCCGAGAGCGTCGGGAGCGACGCTGCCAACACGCGGGACGACATGCCAGGTACGCCACGCGCCGGGATCATCCCGGTGACGCCCTTCCAGCAGAACTGCACCCTGATCTGGGACGACGCGACCAAGGTCGGCGCCGTGGTCGATCCCGGCGGCGATCTCGACCGGATCGAGGCGGCGATCCGCGAGCAGGGCGTCACTGTTGAGAAGATCCTGCTGACCCACGGCCATGTCGATCACGCCGCCGGCGCCGACGAGCTGCGCGAGCGCCTCGGCGTGCCGATCGAGGGTCCGCATCAGGCCGACAAGTTCCTCCTCGATTCCCTGCCCGAGACGGCGGCCAATTACGGCCTCGGCGCCGCCCGACCCGTCACACCCGACCGGTGGCTCGACGAGGGCGATGCCGTAACGGTCGGCGGGCTCGCCTTCGACATCCTCCACTGCCCCGGCCACTCGCCCGGCAGCGTCGTGTTCGTGAGCCGGGACGCGCGCTTCGCCCTCGTCGGCGACGTGGTGTTCAAGGGCTCGGTCGGCCGCACCGACCTGCCCGGCGGCAACCACGAGCAGCTCATCCACGCCATCAAGGAGAAGGTCCTGCCGCTGGGCGACGACGTCGCCTTCATTCCCGGCCACGGACCGACCAGCACCCTCGGCGCGGAGCGCGTGTCCAACCCCTTCCTGCAGGATTGACGCGCATGGACAGGCGCCGCATCGGCCGCTCCGACCTGACGGTCGCGCCGTTCTGCCTCGGCGGCAACGTCTTCGGCTGGACGGCCGACGAGGCCGCGTCCTTCGCGATCCTCGACCGGTTCGTCGAGAGCGGCTTCGACTTCATCGACACCGCCGACGTCTACTCGCGCTGGGCCCCCGGCCACGTCGGGGGCGAGTCCGAGACGGTGATCGGCAAGTGGCTCGCGGCCCGGCCGGGTGCGCGCGACCGGATCGTGCTGGCGACCAAGGTCGGCATGGATCTGGGTGGGGCCGGCCAGGGCCTCTCGGCGGCCCATATCGAGCGGGCCTGCGAGGCCTCGCTGCGGCGCCTCGGGGTTGACCGGATCGACCTCTACCAGTCGCATCTCGACGACGCGACGGTGCCGCTGGAGGAGACCCTCAGGGCACACGAGCGCCTGATCACGGCCGGCAAGGTCCGGGCCATCGGCGCCTCGAATTACACGGCGGCGCGGCTCGCGGAGGCGCTGGGCATCGCGGCCTCAGCGGGGCTGCCGCGCTACGAGTGCCTCCAGCCGGATTACAGCCTCGCCCAGCGCGGCTACGAGGCCGAGCTGGAGCCGCTCTGCCGCGCCGAGCAGATCGGCGTGATCGGCTATTTCTCCCTGGCGGCCGGCTTCCTCACCGGCAAGTACCGGAGCGCCCGGGACGCGGCGGGGCGCGCGCGCGAGAATCGGGTGGCCAAGTACCTCAACCCGCGCGGCCTCGCGCTGCTCGACGTCCTCGACGCGGTCGCGCAGGCTTGCGGCGCCAGCCCGGCCCAGGTGGCGCTCGCCTGGATCATCGCCCGCCCGGGCATCACCGCGCCCATCGCGAGCGCCACCTCGGTGGCGCAGCTCGACGAGCTCCTCGGCGCCGTCCGGCTGACCCTCGCGCCCGAGGCGATCGACCGCCTGGATGCGGCGAGCGCGGGCGGCATCGAGGGCTAACGCAGCGTTAAGCGGCGGGCGTCACAAAAGCGACGGGACGGGCCAACTGCGGACCCGTAAAATCGTGCAATCTCAACGCGGAACCCCTATATCAGGCGGACCAAGCGAGAGTTCAGGCGCGGGCGCCCGACGGCGCATCTGCCACCGCCGCGATCAGGCCCGCCTGCCCGAGGAAGTTCATGGCCGACACCCCCCAGACCGAGCCCGCCGTCTACGGCGCGGAATCCATCCGCGTGCTGAAGGGCCTCGACGCCGTCCGCAAGCGGCCCGGCATGTATATCGGCGACACGGACGACGGCTCAGGCCTCCACCACATGGTGTACGAGGTGGTGGACAACGCCATCGACGAGGCGCTGGCGGGCCACGCCGACCTCGTCACCGTGACCCTCAATGCCGACGGCTCCTGCACCGTCTCCGACAACGGGCGCGGCATCCCGGTGGACATCCACAAGGAGGAGGGCGTCTCGGCGGCCGAGGTCATCATGACCCAGCTGCACGCCGGCGGTAAGTTCGACCAGAACTCCTACAAGGTCTCCGGCGGCCTGCACGGCGTCGGCGTCTCGGTGGTGAACGCCCTGTCGTCGTGGCTGCGCCTGCGCATCTGGCGCAACGACAAGGAGCACGCGATGGAGTTCCGCCACGGCGACGCCGTGGCGCCCCTGGAGGTCATCGGACCCGGGAACGGCCGGCGCGGCACGGAAGTCACCTTCCTGCCCTCGACCGAGACCTTCACGATGATCGAGTTCGACTACGCGACGCTGGAGAAGCGGCTGCGCGAGCTCGCCTTCCTCAATTCCGGCGTCCGCATCGTCCTGACCGACGCCCGGCACGCCGAGAAGAAGCGCGAGGAGCTCTATTACGAGGGCGGCATCGAGGCCTTCGTCCGGTACCTCGACCGCTCCCGCAAGCCGATCGACGGGATGACCAGCCCCGTGGTCGTCAGCTCCGAGCGCGACGGGATTCGCGTCGAGGTCGCGTTCTGGTGGAACGACTCGTTCAACGAGACCGTCCTGCCCTTCACCAACAACATCCCGCAGCGGGATGGCGGCACCCACATGGCCGGCTTCCGCGCGGCCCTGACTCGTCAGGTCACCGGCTACGCCGAGTCTTCGGGCATCGCCAAGAAGGAGAAGGTCTCGCTGACCGGCGAGGATTGCCGCGAGGGCCTCACCGCGGTGATTTCGGTGCAGGTGCCGGACCCGAAATTCTCGTCGCAGACCAAGGACAAGCTCGTCTCGTCCGAGGTGCGCCCGGCCGTAGAGAACGTCCTCAACGAGGGCCTGTCCACGTGGCTGGAGGAAAATCCGAGCCAGGCGCGGTCGGTGATGGGCAAGGTCGTCCTGGCGGCGTCCGCCCGCGAGGCCGCCCGCAAGGCGCGCGAGACCGTGACCCGGAAGGGCGCGCTCGACATCGCCTCGCTGCCCGGCAAGCTCGCCGATTGTCAGGAGCGCGACCCGACCAAGTGCGAGATCCTGCTGGTGGAGGGCGACTCCGCCGGCGGCTCGGCCAAGCAGGGCCGCGACCGGACCTTCCAGGCCGTGCTGCCGCTGCGCGGCAAGATCCTGAATGTCGAGCGGGTGCGCGCCGACCGGATGCTGTCCTCCGCCGAGATCGGCACCCTGATCACGGCGCTGGGCGCCGGGATCGGGCGCTCCTCCACGGACCGGGAGGGCTTCAACCCGGAGAAGCTGCGCTACCACCGCATCATCATCATGACGGACGCGGACGTGGACGGCTCGCACATCCGCACGCTGCTGCTGACCTTCTTCTTCCGGCAGATGCCGGAGCTGATCGAGCGCGGCCACCTCTACATCGCTCAGCCGCCGCTCTACAAGGCCGAGCGCGGCCGCCGGGCGATCTACTTGAAGGACGAGCGCGCCCTCGAGGATTACCTGATCGACCAGGGCACCGAGGGCGCTGTCCTGCGCCTCTCATCCGGCGCGGAATTCGCCGGCGCGCAGCTCAAGAGCCTCGTCGAGGAGGCCCGGACGTTCCGGAGCATCCTGCAGGGCCTGCACACGCGCTACGACCGCTCCGTGGTCGAGCAGGCGGTGCTCGCCGGGGCCTTCGATGCCGAGGCGGCGTCGCGGGCGGGCGAGGCCGAGGTGCTGGCCGACATGACCGCCCGCCGGCTCGACGCCA
The DNA here is from genome assembly GCF_052045615.1 of Methylobacterium sp. 22177. Lineage (NCBI taxonomy): Bacteria > Pseudomonadati > Pseudomonadota > Alphaproteobacteria > Hyphomicrobiales > Methylobacteriaceae > Methylobacterium > Methylobacterium sp. 22177. The sequence continues at coordinate 369,927 of NZ_JBQEPK010000001.1, forward strand.
TCGCGGACGAGATCGAGCGCGGCTGGCAGGGCGAGTCGTTCGAGGGCGGCTATCGCCTCAGCCGGACGCTCCGGGGCGTCCGCCAGGTCTCGATCCTCGACGCCGGCCTGATCACCTCGCAGGAGGCCCGGCGCCTATCCGAGCGAGCCGACGCCTTCCGGGAGATCTACGGCGAGCCGGCCACGCTCATGCGGAAGTCCGACGAGACCGTGCTCCACGGGCCCGTGGCCCTGTTCGAGGCCGTCATGGCCTTCGGCCGCAAGGGCCTGCAGCTCCAGCGCTACAAAGGCCTCGGCGAGATGACCGCCCAGCAGCTCTGGGAGACCACCCTGGACCGCGACGTGCGCTCGCTGCTGCAGGTCAGGGTCAAGGACGTCACCGACGCCGACGACCTGTTCGTGAAGCTGATGGGCGACGTCGTCGAGCCGCGGCGCGAGTTCATCCAGGAGAACGCACTGAGCGTCGCGAATCTGGACGTTTGAGGCGTGCATGAGGCCGCAGCCTCCGCGTCCGGCTTCGGTCCGAACTGCGGCGCGAACCGGGAGCACACCTCCGTCGCTGCGCGAAATCGGAGCCGGGATCGGCGCGAACCGGGTCTGACGATCCGTTAACGCCGTCGCCGAACCGGGGACGGCGCCGAGGGCCGGCGACGGACACTTTGGCGACGGACACTTCGGCGACGGGCCGCGTGTTCGCGTCACGCGTCTATGTCAGGGAAGTGTGCCGCCGCCGGCGAGCAGTCGATCAGCCCGTGCTGACTTCTGCGCCGCAGGGCACCGCGCGCCGTCCGCGTGGAGCTCCGGAGCGGCGCGGTCGCGAGACCTAGATCGCTCCGACGACGGAGAACGGATCGATCAGGCCGCACCGGATGCAGTAGTAGACGAGTTCCACGTCCGAGCTGACGCCGAGCTTCGATTTGATGGCGTAGTGGTAGTTCGCGACGGTCTTCGGCGAGAGGCTGAGATCGACAGCGATCGCATCCGTGTGCCGCGCATCGAGGATCATCCGCAGGATCTCGAACTCCCGCGGCGACAGGAGGTCGATCGGGGACGGCTGCTCCTCCAGCCGACTCGCGGCCAGCAGGTGTGAGATCTCGGCGCACAGGGTCAGCTTGTTGTTGAACACGCTGCGCACGGCGTCGATCAGGAGCTCCGAAGCGCTGCTCTTCGTGATGTAGCCGCGGGCGCCGGCGCGTATGGCCTGGAGCGCGTAGCTGACGGCGGCATGCACGCTGAACACGAGGATGCGCGCGTCCGGATCCACCTGCCGGATCTGACGGATGGCGTCGATCCCGCCGCGGCCGGGCATGCTGATGTCCATGACGACGACGTCCGGCTCCGCGGCCCGGTAGGTACGGTAGGCCTCCGCGCCGTCCCGGGCTTCGGCGGCGACCTCCATATCGGGCTGTCGTTCCAGGAGCCGCCGGTATCCCTCCCGTACGACGGCGTGATCGTCGACGAGCATCACCCGTATGCGCCGTCCGGTCATGACACCTCCCTGGCCGCGAGCGCGGCGCGAAAGCGGACCCGCAGGCGAAACCCGCCGCCCGGGGACGTTTCCGTCACGATCTGCCCGCCGAGCGCGTGGACGCGGTCGCGCATGCCGAGCAGGCCGAGACCGGGACGCGGGCGCTCCAGCACCTCCGCGGGCGCGCCGCTCCCGTCGTCGGCGAAGTCCAGCCGGACGTCCGCACCGCCGTCGGTCTCCACGACGTTCAGCGCGATCGCCACGTTGCGCGCCGCCGCGTGGCGGACGGCGTTGGTGAGGCCTTCCTGGACGATCCGGTAGACATGGGCCGCCGCCTCTGAGGGCAGGCGGTCGACCTGCGCGTCGGCCCGCAGCGCGACTTGGATCCGGCCGCCGGCCCGCTGCGCCTGCGCGGCGATCAGGCTGCGGAGCGCGATCCGCAGCCCGAGATCGTCGATCTCCGGCGGCCGCAGCGAGGCCAGGGTGATCCGGAGCGCCCGCACCGCGTCCGATGCCATGCTGGCGAGTTCGGCGCTCTCGGCCGAGACCGAAGGCGCCGCGGAGCGCGCGCCGTCCTGGATCGAGCGGGCGAGGAGACTCAGGGCCGTCAGCCTCTGCGCCACGTCGTCGTGCAGTTCGAGCGACAGACACCGGCGCTCTTGCTCCTGAGCATCGATCAGCCGGCGGGCGAGCTCGGCGCGCTCCCGTGTGGCCAGCTGGAGATGGCCGGCAAGCGCGTTGAACACCGTCGCGATGCGCCGGAGCTCGCGCAGGCGGAAGCTCGGCAGACGCCACGCGAGGTCGCCCTGCGCGACGCGGTCGATACCGACAAGGATCTCATTGGCGGGACGCAGGGCGTGCGCGACCGCGCCGTAGACCAGCACGCACAGGACGACCGTCATGGCCGCGAGCGCGCCGGAGACCTGCTTCAGCACGATCCAGGCCGAACCGACGACGGCGTGCGGATCGATGTCCGCCTCCACGATCCCTCTCCGCGAGCCCTGATGCTCGAGCGGCAGACGGACGGTGGATCCGGCGAAGAAGAGGGACCTGTAGAGCGTCGCGAACCAGTCGGGTGCCGCGAGCGCGTGCGGCTCGACGCCGACGCAGCTCGACCGTGTCGGGCCGGTCTCCGCCGGGATCAGCTGCACGCACTGACCGGGTTGCAGGGCGTACCGGGTGACGATCTCCCAGTCCGGAAAGCGTACGGGAATGTCGGCGGCCCGCTCGATGCGCAGGAGCTGCAGGCGAAGTTGCTTGTGCACTTCGCCGGCCGTCTCGGCGTTTCGCTGCCTGGTCTTCGCCGCGACGTCGTGCATGGCGTACGCGGCCGCTCCGGCGGCGCAGAGGATGGCGATCAGCGCGATCCGGCCGACGAGAGCCCATTTGAGATCCAGCTCGCGCGCGTCCCAGGCGGCCAGGACGTGCTTGAGGCTGAAGGTCGTCACCCGTGTCCTCCCGAGAGGCCGAGGGTTATCGAGCTTGCGACCGTCTTGGAAGGGTCCGCGCTGAAGTCGTGCGATTTGCCCAGGTCAACGCGGGCGTCCTGCCGTAGCGGGTCCGATGGCGCGCGGCCTACAGAACTCGACCTGACGAGAGCGTCGCCGGAACGGGCACCAGCTCGGCGTCAGCGAACAGGTTCATCCCGGACCACACCCTCCCGCCGGCTGCCCTGCAGGCGGCTCCACCCACGCGCCGATCTGGAGACCGTCGATGCGTCTGCGCCGAAGCTGCTGTCTCGTCTTCCTTCTCGCGGGCCTCGCGCCGCACGCACGCGCGGGCGAGATGATCATGGTCACCGGTGACGACGCCGTTCGGTGGCGCGCCGCGCCGCCGTCCCTGCCGAAGGGCAGCGAGATCAGCATCATCGCGGGCGATCCCGACAGACCCGGCCCCTTCACGCTCAGACTCCGGTTCCCGCCGGATTACGTCATCGCGCCGCACACGCACGCGACCGACGAGAGCGTGACCTTGCTATCTGGCAATCTCGTCCACGACACGGGGGAGACCATCGACGCGAGCCGCGGCCAGCGGCTTCAGCAGGGCGCCTTCCTGCATCTGCCCGCCCGTATGCCCCACGCCCTCTGGACGACGCGCGAACCGGCCGTGATCCAAGTCTCCGGAACAGGGCCTTTCGGCCTCGACTACGTCAATCCTTCGGACGATCCGAGGAAGACGCGCCCGGACAGATGATCGTCGGCGACGCTGCGATCCTCACGTGACAGGCGCCACACACCATCGCCGTTGCCAACCCTGCTGCCGCCGCAGCCCCCGGACGGGCGCCCGCCTCGACGCTCGGGAGCGGCCGATGCACGGGCCACCGGCTCCCGGCCGAGTGCCGGGCCGATTTCAACCCGCCTCCGACAGGGACCCTCGAGATCATGAGCACTTCTGACGCCCGAGTCCGGGATGATTTCGCGCGGCGCGCGGCGGAGAATCAGGCCCGGCTGACCGCCGACGTGAAGCCGGCCTACGACTTCGTCGTGTGCGGCGCCGGCGCCTCGGGTTCGGTCGTCGCGCGGCGACTGGCGGAGAACCCCGAAGTGCAGGTGCTCCTGCTGGAGGCGGGCGGCTCGGACGAGGCCGAGTCCGTACTCGATCCGGCGCTCTGGCCCACCAACCTGGGCGGTCCGCGGGACTGGGGCTTCCGCGCGGAGCCGAACGCGCACCTGAACGGCCGCGCGCTCTCCATGGCGATGGGCAAGGGGCTGGGCGGCGGCTCCAGCGTCAACGTGATGGTGTGGGCACGCGGCCACCGGTCTGACTGGGATGCCTTCGCGACCGAAGCGGACGACACGGCCTGGGGCTACGAGAATGTCCGCGCCATCTATCGACGCATCGAGAACTGGCGCGGTGCCCCTGACCCGGCGCATCGCGGAAGCGACGGTCCGGTCTGGGTGCAGCCGGCGCCCGATCCCAGCCCCGTGGCCCACGCCATGCTCGACGCCGCGCGGGAGTTGGGCATCCCGACCTTCGACAACCCCAACGGCCGCATGATGGAGGGGCCCGGCGGCGCGGCGCTGACCGACATGCTGGTCCGCGGCGGCCGGCGCGTCTCGCTCTACCGCGCCTACGTCCATCCCTGGCTTGACCGGCCGAACCTGACGGTGCTCACGGACGCCCTCGTCCGCCGCGTCACCTTCGACGGTCGCCGCGCGACGGGGGTCGAGTTCGTCCACGCGGGCGCGGTCAGGACGGTCGGTGCGCGGGGCGAGGTCGTGCTGTCGATGGGCGCGATCCACACGCCCAAGGTCCTGATGCTCTCGGGGATCGGCGACAGCGACGAACTCGGAGCGCTCGGCATCCCGTCGGTTCAGCATCTGCCCGGCGTCGGGCAGAACCTTCAGGATCACGTATCCTTCGGTTGCACCTGGGAGTACGCCGCGCCGATCGCGCCGCGCAACAGCGGCAGCGAGGCCACCCTGTACTGGACGAGCCGGCCCGACCTCGACGCACCCGATCTGCTGTTCTGCCAGGTCGAGTTCCCGGTTCCGAGCGAGCAGACCGCGGCGCGCGGCGTGCCGGCCCATGGGTGGACCATGTTCGCCGGCCTCGCGCAGCCCGCCAGCCGCGGTCGCCTGCGGCTCCGGAGCGCCGATATGGCGACGCCGCCGGTCATCGAGGCAAACTTCCTGTCCCACCCGGCCGACGTGACCGCGGCCGCGGCCTGCGTCGACCTCTGCCGCGCCCTCGGCAACGCGCGGGCGTTCCGGCCCTACGTGCGCGCCGAGTCGATGCCGGGCCCGCTGTCGGGCGCGGCGATGGCGGATTACATCCGCGATGCCGCCGTCACTTACTGGCACCAGAGCTGCACCGCCAGGATGGGCCGCGACGCGATGGCGGTCGTGGACGGCGCGCTCAAGGTCTACGGCATCGACGGACTCCGTGTCGCCGACGCCTCGATCCTGCCCCGCGTGACAACCGGCAACACGCAGGCGCCGTGCGCGGTGATCGGCGAACGGGCCGCGGAGATCCTGAAGCGGGCGCACGGCCTGTAACAATCGTCGCTGCGACGAGCCCGCTTGCGGGCTCTATCCATGATCATCCTCCGCTTCCGCGGTGCAAGCCTTGCTAATCGCGCCCCGAAACGCGCATAAGCTCCGGCTCGACGGCCGGAGAGATGCAGTCGTGAGCACGCCGCACACGCTCATTCGGTTCCTGAAGGCCAACGCGTTCTTCGCTGAGCTTGGTCCGGAAGCGATCGAGACCATCGCCGGCCTGTGCACGACGCGCAGCCTCGCGCGCCACGAGATCCTCTTCCAGAAGGGGGATCCGGGCGACGCCCTCTACGCGGTGCGGCGCGGGCAGATCCGCATCGGGGCCGGCTCCGACGACGGGCGCGCGGTCACCCTCAACCTGCTCGGGCCCGGCGACGTCTTCGGCGAGATCGCCTTCCTCGACGGCCATCCGCGGACCGCCGAGGCCGTGGCCCTCGAGCCGGCCGACCTCTTCGTCGTGGAGGGGCGGGCCTTTCTCAAGCTCCTCGCCGGGGATCCCGCTCTGGCGGTCCAGATCATCAATCTGCTGTGCCAGCGCCTGCGCTGGATGAGCGCGCGCATGGAGGAGGCGACGCTGCTCCCGCTCGACATCCGCCTGGCCCGGCGCCTGATCATGCTGTCGGAGGATTTCGGCGCCGAGATCCAGGTGACGCAGGAGGAACTCGCGGCGTTCGTCGGCGCGGCCCGGGAGAGCGTCAACCGCGTCCTGCAGGACTGGCGGCGATCGGGCCTGATCGATCTCGGGCGCGCGCGCGTCACCGTTCGGGCCTCGCACCGCCTCGTCGCGCTCGGGGCGCGGGCGCAGACATGATCGGGTCGACGGGGCTTCATCGCATGAGCATCGCAGCGCGCTTGGCGGCCGTCGCCGCCGTCACCCTCGCGGCGTCGAGCGCCGCCGCGCAGACGCGCTGCACGGAAACGACGCGCTTCGATCCGCCCCTGCGGATCCTGCACTGCGCCGACGGCCTGACGCTCGAAGTCGAGCGCGCGGGCAGCCTGCGGCCTGTGGATCCGGACAACGACGGACATCTCAAGGGTGCGGAAATCGGCGGCAACGCGGTCTTCGTCACGATCCCGGCGAGCCGCCGCGTCCGCCGGGACGGCTTCCAGATCCTCACGCCGCACGCGGTCGCCTCGGTGCGGGGCACGGTCTACGCCGTCGACGTGACCCGGGCGCGCACCTCCGTCTTCGTGGCGCAGGGGCGGGTCGACGTCGCCAGGCGCGACGCCCCCCAGATCGCCGTCACGCTCGGGCCGGGCGAGGGGGTCGACGTCGATGACGGTCGCGACCCCCTGGAGGTCCGGCGCTGGCCGCAGGAGCGCGTCAGGAGCCTGCTCGAGCGGTTCGGACGTTGAGCGACACCGGTCGACCGGCGAATACCACGCACGACCGCGCCTTCCGCCGGGCGCGCCTCGCCCTCGTGCTCGCCGCCTCGCTCGGCGCGCTCGCCTGGGGCGCCTGGCTCGGCCAGCTGCATATCGCCGGTCGCGCGACGCCCCTCGACCGTCTGGAATCCGCCCTCACGGACCTGCGCCTGCGGCTCGCGGGCCCGCGCACGCCGCCGGCCGACCTCACGGTCGTGGCGATCGACGACGCGACGGTGCGGCGCGAGGGCGGCTTCCCGGTCTCCCGCACCACGATGGCGCGGATCATCGAGCGGGTGGCGGAGGCGCGCCCGCGCGTGATCGCCGTCGACGTGCTCTTCCTCGACGCGGGACGGCAGCCGGACGCGGACAACGCGCTCGCCGCCGCCCTCGCGAAGACGACCGCGATCCTGGCCTCGGCGGCCGTCTTCGACGGGAACGTCAGCGAGGACGGCATCCCGGTCGCCACCGCGCTCCATCGGCCGACGCCGAAACTCGGCGAGGACGTCGCGTCGGGCGTCGTCAACGTCGCCGAGGACGCGTCCGGCGTGCCCCGCCATCTCCCGCTGGTGGTGCGGACCTCCGACGGGGTCGCCGCGTCCTTTGTGCTGCGGGTTGCGGCCCTGGCGGCGCGGAGCGACCCCGTGCTCAGCAAGGGCCGGGTCGAGATCGGTGGCCGCGCGCTGCCCCTGGACCTGGGCTACCATCTCCCGCTGCGCCCCTACGGTGCGCGGCGCGCGATCGCCACCGTGAGCGCGAGCGCCCTTCTCGACGGCACGGCGCCGGCCGCGGCGCTCTCGGACGGTATCGTGGTGATCGGCGTCACCGCGCTCGGCGGCGGCGATACCTTCGCCACCGCGTTCGATCCCGTCATGCCCGGCGTCGAGCTCCTCGCGACTGGCATCGCCCACCTCACCACGGGGGATGGCCTCGTCCGCGATGCCGGCGTGCGGCGGCGCGACGCCGCGGCCGCCGTCCTCCTGGCGGTCGGGGCGGCGCTCGCCATCGCGCTGCTGCCGCCGGGACCCGGCCTGATCCTGGTACTCCTCGCGACGGCCGGTTGGCTCACCGCGGGCGCCGCAGCCTTCGCGCACGGCATCTGGTTCAGCGCCGCCCTGCCGCTCGCGGCGGTAGGAGTGCCGGCACTTGCCTGCGCGGTGGGCCGCCAGACGCTCGAGCGCCGCCAGAGCGCCCGGGTGGCGCGCTCCGAGGAGGTGCTGCGGCGGCTGCAGCCCGCCGCTCTGGCCGAGCGGCTGGCCCGCGACCCGGGCTACCTCGCCGAGCCCGTCGCGCGGGACATTCCCGTGCTGTTCGTCGATCTCACCGGCTTCACGCGCCGGAGCGAGCAACTGGGCCCCGTGCGCACCCGGGCGATGCTCAAGACGTTCCACGATCTCGTGGACGCGGCGGTGACGCTGCGCGGGGGCGTCGTCGTGAACTTCATGGGCGACGGCGCCATGGTCCTGTTCGGCGCGCTCGATCCGGACCCGGAGCAAGCCGTGCACGCCGTCCAGGCCGCGGAGGAGCTCATCGCCCGCACGCGCGCCTGGATCGCGCGCAGCCCGGTCCTGTCCGAGGCCGGGCCGGCCCTCGATCTGCGCATCGGCGCGCATTACGGGCCGGTGATCCTCTCGCGCCTCGGCAGCGACACCAACCAGCACGTCACCGCCACGGGCGACACGGTCAACGTCGCGAGCCGCCTGCTCGCGGTCGCGGCGGACGCCAACGCCCGCCTGGCGCTCAGCGCCGAACTGGCGCTTGCGGCCGGGCTCGACCTGTCGGCGGGGACATTCGAGGGCCGGACCGCGGCCATCCGCGGCCGCAGCCAGCCCCTCGAGGTCTGGCTGAGCCACCCGCGCGCGGCAGAGCCCTAGCCGCATCCCCGAGCGACCGCCGCCAGCGCGCAGGCCCGCGCCGACTCTGTGACCCGGATCACAGTCGACCCTGCTTGGCCGGTTCATCGTCTCCCTATCGCAACGGGAGACTCAGCATGGCGACCACCTCGTTTACGACCGCGATCCTGGCCGGTCTCGCCCTCGCCGCCTCGGCGACCGTCCCCGGACCTGCCGAAGCGCGCGGGTTCGGACACGGACGCTTCGGTCACCATGGCGGCTTCCATCACGGCTTCCACCACGGCGGGTTCCACCACGGCTTCCGAGACCGTTTCGGCGGCCGCGGCTGGTGGAGTCCGACGGGCGGCTACGCGGCGAACAGCGACCTCGGCGACTGCCGCCTGACCGTCAGCCTCGTCCGGCGTCGCTACGGGCGGCTCTGCCGCTGAGCCGCCCCGTCGTCGGAGGACAGGCAGACCGATCGGCCGGCGAAAGCAGCCCACGCGCATCCGGCAGCCCCTGAGAGGCCGTACGGCCTCGGGCGGCCTCGGGGCGCTACTCCGCAGATTCGACGACCAAACCCCGGAGGAGCATCGCCCGTGCAGCACCATGGCCTACGCGTCCTGCTCGTCGACGACGACGCGGACGTGCAGCGCGTCGTATGCGGCTACCTCGGCGAGCACGGGGTCGGCGTGGTTCCGGTGACGACCCGGGCCGAGGCGCGCGCGCAGCTCGCGGATCCGTCGCAGTTCGATCTGGCCGTGCTCAACCTCCGCCCGGGCGCGGAGAACGGGCTCGACCTTCTGCGGGATCTGCGGGCGGGGAGCGACCTTCCCGTCATCCTGACCACGGCGCACCGCTGCGAGGAGTTCGATCGCGTGCTCGGCCTCGAACTCGGCGCGGACGACTACATCGTCAAGCCTTACGGCCTGCGCGAACTCTTGGCGCGCGTCCGCGCCGTCCTCCGCCGCGTCGCGGCGCAGGCCGCGTCCCGCCCGGCGGAGGCGCCGTACCGGCGCTTCGACGGCTGGGTCCTCAATCGCCGGCGCCGACGCCTGATCAATCCGGATGGCGTCGAAGTCGTCCTGGGCAAGCGCGAGTACGCGCTCCTGGCGGCGTTCCTCGACGCGCCCCAGCGGCCGCTCAGCCGCGAGTACCTGCTGCAGGTCACGCGCGTCCACGACGACGTGTTCGATCGCTGCATCGACGTGCAGATCCTGCGGTTGCGCCGGAAGATCGAGCGCAGGCCCAACGACCCGAAGCTAATCCTGACCGAGCGCGGGGTCGGCTACGTCTTCGCCGCCGCGGTCGAGAGCACGTCCCACTAGCGTCGTCCCGATCGCGATGCGCCGCTCTCACGGAACGGGCACACCGGTCGAGACAGCCGCGCCCTGTCGGCTCTCCCGTGGGAGCGAGGGGACCGGCACTGCCGGCGCCGCGATCACCGGCGTAGACCGTCGTCACGGTCCGGGAGGCCGCCGGAGGCGCGTCAGCCCTTCACGAGCTTGCACGTGCTCTCCGAGAGCGGCTGGAACGCTTGGTCGCCCGGGATCGTCTTCAGGATCTTGTAGAAGTCCCAAGGCCCCGTCGATTCCGCCGGGGATTTCACCTGGGCGAGGTACATGTCGTGCACGAGGCGGCCGTCCGGCCGCAGCGTGGCGTTGCGTGCGAAGAAGTCCTGGATGGGCAGCGCGCGCATCTCGGCCATCACCTTCAGCCCGTCATCCGTGCCGGCAGCTTCGGCCGCCTTCAGGAAGTGGAGCACCGCCGAATAGTCGCCGGCCTGGACCATGGTCGGCATCCGGCCGCCCATGCGCTCGCCGAAGCGCCGGGCGAAGGCGCGCGTCTGCTCGTCCATGTCCCAGTAGAAGCCCGTCGTCAGGATCATACCCTGCGCTGCCGACAACCCGACGGAGTAGATGTCGGTCAGGAAGATATTGAGGCCGCCCAGCCTCTGGCCGCCCTGCAGGATCCCGAATTCGCTCGCCTGCTTGATGGTGTTGATCGTGTCGGCGCCCGCATTGGCCATGCCGATGATCTTCGCGCCCGAGGCCTGCGCCTGCAGCAGGTAGGACGAGAAATCCGGATTGGGAAACGGGTGCTTGACCGACCCGAGTACCGTACCGCCCTTGGCCTTCACGACGCGGGTGACCTGCGCCTCCAGGTCGTGCCCGAAGGTGTAGTCGGCTGTGATGAAGAACCACGTGTTCTTCGGATCATCCGCCAGCGCCGCGGCGGTGCCGGCCGCGAGCGAGTGGGTATCCCAGGACCAGTGGGCGCCGGTCGGCGAGCACGCGGCGTTGGTCAGCGCCATGGAGCCGGCGCCGGAGTTGATGTCGATCTTGCCCTTGCTGCGCGCGACCTCGCGCACCGCCAGCCCCGCGACCGAGGAATTGGTGTCGAAGATCGCGTCAACACCCTCGGTATCGAACCACCGGCGCGCGATCGACGAGGCGATGTCGGCCTTGTTCTGATGATCGGCGAAGATCAGCTCGACCTTTCGACCATTGATCGGGCGGCCGAAATCCTCAACCGCGAGCTGCGCGGCCGTCACGGAGCCGCGGCCGGCCAGGTCCGAGTAGCCGCCGGACATGTCGGTCAGGATGCCGATCTTGATTCCGCCATCCGCGTATTGCGCGGAGGCGGGCAGGGTGGTCAAAGCAGCGGCGCCGAACGCGGCGGCCGCGACCCAGCTGCGACGGATCATTGTATCCTCCCCACTCTTTGGTTCTCGTGCGGCCGCTCCGCGCCGCAGCGCTTCTTCTCTCCGGAAACGCGCTCCGCCGATCTCAGAGATAGCTGCGGCCGTCGAGGTAGGCCTTGCGCCAGCGCCGGATCTCGACGCGCTCGAAGAGACCGATCCTGTAGAACGGGTCTGCCTGGATGAGCGCCTCGGCCTCCGCGCGGGTCTCGACATCGACGACGTACAGGCCGCCGCCGGCGTCGCTGCCATCGTCGTTCAGCTTCGCGCCGCAGGCCAGAAGCCGGGCCTTGATCCGGTCGAGGTAGACAAGATGCTCCGCGCGGTTCGCCCTGCGGACGTCCAGGCTCCCGGGCCTGTCGAAGGTCTCGATCATGTAGGGCATGACGATCGTCCCGTCAGTTGGTCGCGATGGCGGAGGGATGCTGCGCCAGCGGCGTCACGCTGATCGCCATGTACGGGTAGAGCGGCAGCGAGCTCAGGATCTGGTGGAGCTCGTCGTTTCCCGCCACGTCGAAGACACTGTAATTGGCGTACTGCCCGGCGATGCGCCACAGGTGTCGCCACGTGCCGTCCTGCTGGAGCCTCTGGGCGTAGGCCTTCTCCTCAGCCTTGAGGCGATCCGTCTCCGATTTCGGCAGGGACGCCGGAATATTGACCTGCATGTGGACCATGTAGAGCATGACGTCGATCCTTTGCCGCCGGTCTTGGCGAGCACGCCCGCGGTGAGACCTGGTGCGCCGTACAGTGCCGGTCGAGGCCGAGACACGGCCGGGACCGGCGCAGTACGGCCGAGGTTGGCGCGAACCTGCCGTACGCGCCGCGGCGCCCGATGGCCAGACCGCATCAGGCATCGGCCCGAATCAGGTCGGCGGCCTTCTCGGCGATCATGAACACCGCGGCCTGCGTGTTGCCGGAGACGATCCGCGGCATGATCGAGGCGTCCGCCACCCGGAGGCCGGCCACGCCGCGCACGCGCAGGTTAGGATCCGTCACGGAACCCGGATCGCCGCCCATGCGGCACGTGCCGCAGATGTGGTAGATCGTCTGGCCGTCGCGGCGGGCGAAATCGAGCCAGTCCGCGTCGGTCCGGCAGTCCGGCCCCGGATTGAGCTCGGCCCCGCGAAAGCGCTCCATCGGCGCCTGCGCGACGACGGTGCGCGCGATCTTCATGCCCTCGACCATCGCCCGGCGATCCTCCTCGGTGGCGAGGAAGTTCGGGCGGATGGCGGGCGGCTCGAGCGGGTCGGGCGACGCCGCGTGGATCGTCCCGCGCGATTCCGGTCGCAGCTGCGTGACGCCGATGGTCATGCCGGGCAGGCGGTCGAGCTTGCGCTCGGCGGCGTTGGCGTAGCTCGCGTGCATGAAGAAGTACTGCACGTCGGGCCCGTCGAGCCCCGGCCGGGTGCGCACGAACCCGTGGGCGAGGCCGGTCCCCAGCGCCAGGATACCCTGCCGCGTCGCGAGGTAGCGCGCCGCGGCGACGCCGAGGCGCAGGCCGCGGGTCTGCTCGTTCAGCGTCACCGGCAGGCGCACGCGCCAGTTCATGCGCGTGCAGTAATGGTCCATGTAGTTGGCGCCGACGGCGGGGAGCGCGCGCCGCACCGCCACGCCGAGGCCGGCGAGGATCGACGGGTCGCCGAGGCCGGACAGTTCCAAGATCTGCGGGGTCTGCGCCGCCCCCGCGGCAAGGATCACCTCCCCGCGGCAGCGGAACAGCCGCTCGCGGCCGCCGACCAGAGCGGCGACGCCGCTCGCCCGATCCCTGTCGAAGGTGAGCCGCAGGACGTGCGCGTCCGTCACGACGGCGAGGTTCGGACGGGCGAGGGCCGGCCGCAGATAGGCGTCGGCGGCGCTGACCCGCCGCCCGCGACGCTGGTTCACTTGGTAGTAGCCGAAGCCGTCCTGACTCGCCGCGTTGTAGTCGGGGTTGCGCGGATGCCCAGCCGCCCGCGCGGCGGCGATGAAGGCCTCGGCGATCGCCGGCCGCTCGGCGACTTCCGTGATCGGCAGCGGTCCGCCGCGGGCCCGCAGGGGGTCGGGCGCCCCGTCGTAATCCTCGAGCCTGCGGAAGTAGGGCAGCACGTCCGCGAAGCCCCATCCGCGGCAGCCGGCCTGCGCCCAGGCGTCGTAGTCCTGCGGCTGCCCGCGCACGTAGATCATGCCGTTGATGAGGGTCGACCCGCCGAGGCCCTTGCCCCGCGGAACCGCGATCACCCGGCCGCCGGTCGCCTCCTCGGGCTCGGTCCGGAAGCGCCAGTTGTAGGAGGGGTGCTGGAGCAGGCGGCTGAACCCGGCCGGGATCGAGACCCACGGGCTGCGCGCCCGCCCCCCCGCCTCGAGGAGCAGCACCCGGCGTGTCCCGGACTCGGTCAGCCGGTTGGCCAGGACGCAGCCCGCGGTGCCGCCGCCCACGATCACGTAGTCGAAGACGCCCGCCGCGACGACGTCGATGTCGGTCGATCCCACGGTGCGCGCCATACTCAGTCCTCGGATCCAGCCTCAGAGGGCGCCCATGTGGCGGGCCATGAGGGCGATCTGGCACTCCAGCATCGGTAGCCCCCTCTGAATGCGGCAGCCGGCCGCCAGCGCCGCGGCGAGGAGCGGCGTGGTCTCCGGATCCATGATCGCCTCGGCGACGAACTGGCCGGCGTGGAGCGTGGTCAGATCGAAGGGGGCGGCGTCCTGCGGGCGCATGCCGAGCGACGTGCCGTTGACGAGGAGGTCGTGCTCCGCCTGGGTGCCCTCCGCGGCGATCGCGAGGGCAGGGTAGGCGGCGCGCAGGCGCGCCGCCAGCGCCTCGGCGCGGTCGGCGGTGCGGTTAAGGATGGTCAGGCGCGCCACGCCCGCCGCCGCAAGCGCGAAGGCGATGGCGCTCGCCGCGCCGCCGGCCCCCGCGAGGGCAACATTTCGGCCGCGCGGTTCCAGGCCGGAGACGCGCAGCGCCTCGACGAATCCGATCCCGTCCAGCATCGTGCCGATCATGCGCCCGTCCGCATCCCGTCGGACGCAGTTGACGGCCCCGATCTGCTCGGCCTCGCGGGTGAGCGCGTCGCACAGGCCGGTCGTCGCCGTCTTGTGCGGGACCGTGGCGATGAAGCCGCCGAAATTGCGCAGGTGCCTGAGCCCGTCCACCACCGCGGCCAGGCCGTCCGCCGTCACGTGCAGCGGGACGAGGACGCCGTCCACGCCGTGACGGGCGAAGAGTGCCCCCATCACCTCGGGCGCCTTCACGTGGTAGATCGGATCCGCCAGGATCCCGTAGACCCGCGTCCGTCCCGTGATCCCGGCCGCCGTGAGCGCGCTGTTCATGGCCGTCCTCCCGTCCATCTGTCCTGACCGGCTCCGGCTCACGTCATGTAGAGGCCGCCGGCGACATCGACGGTCTGTCCGGTGACGAAGCTGGCCTCGGCGGAGGTCAGATAGAGGGCGAGATCCGCGACCTCCTCGGGGGCGCCGAGGCGGCCCATCGGGGTCAGGCGAACCTGCTCGTCGTTGACGGCGCGGCCCACCGCTCGGACCATCGGGGTCTCGATCCGACCCGGCGCGATCGCGTTGACGCGGATGCCGAACGGGCCGAGCTCCGCCGCGAGGTGCTTGGTGAGACCGATCAGCCCGGCCTTCGACGCCGCGTAGTGGCAGGCGACGATCGGCGAGTGAGTCTTGCCCGCCACCGACGACATGTTGACGATCCAGCCGCGCCCGGCCGCGCACATCGCCGGCGTCAGCGCGCGGACGGTGTTGAACGCCCCCGTCAGGTTGACCGCGACGACGCGGTTCCACTCCGCCGGATCCATCTCCCAAACCCGGTGGGCCGCCCCGTCGTGCTTCGGCGAGATGCCGGCATTGTTGATGACCGTATCGAAGGCGCCGCCCATCGCGGCGGCGGCCTCCGACACGGCCGTCTCGACTGCCGCATAGTCGGCGACGTCGAGCTGCAGCGGCAGGGCGCGGCCACCCGCCGCCTCGATGGCCGCGACCGTCCAGGCAACGTCGTCCGAGTTCACGTCGGCGACGCCCACCAGGGCTCCGCGCGAACCGAATCCCTCCGCGATCGCCCGGCCGATCCCGCGGCCAGCCCCCGTGACGAGGACGCGCCGGCCGGCGTGGCTCGGGCGCCGCGCGATCGCCTCGGGATTGGTCTGCCGCTCGGTCATCTCAGATCCCCAGATAGGCGCGGCGGACGTGGTCGTTGTCGAGCAGGGCCGCGGACGCGTCGGCGAGGACGATCTCGCCGTTCTCCAGCACGTAGCCCCGGTCGGCGACCTGCAGCGTGTGGAACACGTTCTGCTCGACGATCAGCACGGTGGCGCCGGTCCTCGCGATCCGGTCGACCACCGCGAAGACCTGCGCCACCACGATCGGCGCGAGGCCGAGGGAGGGCTCGTCGAACATCAGGAGCTTGGGCCGCGCCATCATCCCGCGGGCGATGGCCACCATCTGCTGCTCGCCCCCGGACAGGGAGCCGGCGTTCTGGTCGAGGCGCTCGCGCACCTGCGGGAACAGGTCCAGGACGTCCGCGAGCGTCTCCGACTGGCGCTCGCGCGCGGCGCGGCGGTAGGCGCCCATCAGCAGGTTCTCCCGCACCGTCATCTCGGGGAAGAGCTGGCGCCCCTCCGGGATCAGGGTGACGCCCCGCGCCACCATCTCGTGGCCTGAGAGCCGGGTGACGTCCTCATCCTCGAACAGGATCCGGCCGCGCGTCGGCGTCACGAAGCCCGCGATGGTCCGCAGCGTCGTCGTCTTGCCGGCACCGTTGGCGCCGACGATCGTCACCACCTCGCCGGCGCGCACCTCCAGCGAGGCGGCGTGCAGGATGCTGGTCGCGCCGTAGCCGGCATCCACGCGCTCAAGCGTGAGCATGGGCGAACTCCTTGCCGCGATAAGCCTCGATCACGGCCGGGTCGCGGACCACGTCCTGCGGGCTTCCCTGGGCGATGATCTGCCCGGAACACAGGACGATCACCCGGTCGGAGAGCGCCATCACCGCCTGCATGACGTGCTCGATCGCGAAGATGCTGACGCCGGTATCGCGGATCGACAGCATCAGATCGATGGCGCGGCGCACGTCGATCTGATTGATGCCGGCCATCACCTCGTCGAGGAGCAGCACGCGCGGGCGCATCGCCATCACGCGGGCGACCTCGAGCCGCTTGAGGCCGCCGATGGTGAGACCGCGCGCCTCGCTTCCGAGCCACGGCGCGAGCCCCATTCGCTCGGCGGTCTCGCGCGCGACCGCCCGCGCTTCGCGGACGTCGCGGTGGCGTGGAAGGCGCCGACCATGATGTTCTCCTCGACCGTCATGGCGGCGAAGGGCTGCACGATCTGGAAGGTGCGGCCGACGCCGAGCGTCGCGAAATCCGCCGGTTGGCCCGGATGCTGCCACGTCCCGTCCGGCGCGCGCACGCTCACCGTTCCGGCGTCGGGCTTGAGGAAGCCCGAGATCATGTTGAAGACGGTGGTCTTGCCGGCCCCGTTCGGGCCGATCAGACCCAGGATCTCGCCCTCCCGGAGGGTGAAGCTGACGTCGTTGGTGACGTGCAGGCCGCCGAAGCGCTTCTGAAGGCCCTCGACCCGGAGGACGGCCTCGCCGACCGGCGGCCGTTCCGCGGCGCGCGGCGCGGCCGGAACAGCACCGGCCTTCACGCCGCGACCGCCGGCGCCGGACCGCGCGAAGCGTGTGACGAGCCCCATCAGGCCGTTGGGCAGGAACAGGACGACGAGCACCAGCACAAGGCCGTAGACGAGGCCGTGCAGCCCCAGGGCCTTCGCGCCGAGCAGCGGCCCGAACACCGTGCCGAGGCCGCCGATCAGCGCGAACATCGCGATCTGGATCGACAGGGTCAGCGAGAACATCGCCGCCGGCTCGATGAAGGTCAGGTACATGGCGTGGAAGGTGCCGACCATGGCGGTGAGCGCCCCCGACACGGCCACGGCGATGAGCCGCACGCGCACCGTGCGCACGCCCGCCGCGCGGGCGGCCGATTCCCGCTCGCGGGTCGCGACGAGGTGGAAGCCGATCCGGTGCGCCCGGATCCACCACGCGACCGCGAGTGTCAGCAGCAGGAGCCCGAAGGCGATGGCCAGCGGTGGCCAGCGATCGCGGAACATCATCCAGGCCCAGCCGAACTTCAGCGGGATCATCAGCCCCGTGGCACCCCCGGACAGGTCCCGGAAATGGAGGGCCAGCACGCGGAAAACTTCGAGGAAGGCGATCGTCGCCAGCGAGAAGGACGGTCCGTGCAGCCGGAAGCACGGGAAGCTGATCGCCAGCGCCACTAGCACGGCGAGTGCGGCGCCGGCCACGATGCCGATCCACGGGCTGATCCCGGCACCGACGAGCAGCATGCCGCAATAGGCGCCGAGGCCGTAGAATATGCCTTGGCCGAGGGAGAGCTGGCCGGCGTAGCCGCCGACGATGTTCCAGGCGTCTCGGCCGTCGCCTGGGCCGCGGCGCCCAGCACGAGGGCGGCGGCGAGTGCACGCGCCAGAACTCTCATCGTTTCCTCCCGTGTCAGTCGTCGGCCCGGCGCTTCGTGCGCCTTCTCGTCGGGGCCAGTCGGGGGCGTCAGTAGGCGAGGGCGTCCTTGCCCTCGAAGCTGGTGATCGGCGGGTAGGCGCGCTGGTCGGTGATCACGTCGATCACCGTGACGGCGTCGTTCGCGAGTGCGTCGCGCAGCGCCGGCGCGAGATCTCCGGGGCGCTCGACGCGGGTCCCGGCGCAGCCGCAGGCGCGGGCGATCGCGGCATGGTCCACCGCCTCGAAGTCGCAGACGTCGGTGAAGTCGCCGAACAGGCTCAGCTCCGCGTGCTTCTGGTAGCCGAGGATCTGGTTGTTCAGGACGACGACGATGACCGGCAGCCGCATGCGCCGCGCCGTCTCCAGCTCCGACCAGACGTGGCCGAAGCCGCCGTCGCCGGTCACGCAGATCACGGGCGCGTCCGGGCGGGCGGCCTTAGCGCCGAGGGCGAAAGGCAGGCCCCATCCGAGTCCGGCGATGCCGCGCGGGGTGAGGAAGCGCTGGCCGGCCCTCCGCGCCGTGAGGAAGTTGGCGATCCAGATCGAGGCGTAACTCGCGTCGGCGACGACGACGGTCTCGGGCGTCGTCACCGCGTCGATCTCGGCCATGATCCGCTCGGGTCGGATCGGGGTGGCCTCCATGTCGACAAGGCGGACCATGTCGCCGACCTGGGCTTCGCGGGCGCGGGCGATGGTGTCGGCGAGCGCCGCGCGGCGGCCTTCCAGACCGGACAGGTCGCGCTGCCGAAGGGCCTCGGCGAGGGAAGCGAGGGTCAGCTTGGCGTCGCCAACGAGGCGAAGAGACTCGTAGTTGCGGCCGACCTCGCCCCCGTCCACGTCGAGATGGATGAATCGGGCGCCAGTCGGGTAGAGCGACCAGCTGTCGGTACCGTTCTGGTTGGTGCGGTTGCCCACGAGGAGGACGACGTCGGCGTCTTTGACGAGCGTGCGGAGGTGGGACGAGCGCGCCCGCGGCGCCATGAAGTAGCCGACGACCCCGACGGAGAGCGGGTCGGTCTCGGCGACGGCGCCCTTGCCCATCACCGTTGTGGCGACCGGCAGTCCGAGGGTCTGCAGGGCGGCGAGTTCCGGATAGGCCCCGGAGGAAAGGACACCGCCGCCCGCGATGACCAGCGGGCGCCGCGCCCCGGCGATCAGGTCCGCGGCCTCCGCGATCCGGGCCGGGTCGGCGACGGTGCGGTCGAGGGGGTAGGTGCCGAGGCTGGCCGACCGGCGCGGCGCGGCAGTCTCGAAGTCCGGCCGCTCGTCGAGCAGGTCCAGGGGCACCAGCAGCACCGCCGGCCCGGGCCGCCCGGAGGCCGCGGCCGCGAAGGCCATGTCGACGTAGTCGTCGATGCGCTCGGCGACCGCGACCCGGCGGACCCACTTGGCGACGCCCGCGAACAGGGCGAGGTGGTCGAGTTCCTGGAAGGCGTTCCGGTCGGTGAAGTTGCGGTGGACGTCTTGGACGATCGCCACGACCGGAATGGAGGCCTTCAGGGCTTCCGCGAGGCCTGGCACCAGCAGCGTGGCGGCGGGGCCGTTCTGGGCCGCGACCACCGCGACCCGGCCCGAGATCCGCGCATAGGCATCGGCCATCGCAGCGCCGGCATTCTCGGTGCGGTAGCCGATCTGGCGGATGCCGTGATGCGGGGCGGCCAGGAACAGGGCCGAGGGGATGCTCTGGCCGAACACGTCGCGGACCCCGTGCCGGTGGAGCGCCGCCGCCAGGGCGTGGGCGCCGGTCATGTTGGCGCGCTCGGATATCTCGGACATCAGCGGCTCCCCTGCGCGGCGTCGCCCATCGACAGGACGATCTTCCCGATATGCTGACCCGCATCCATGCGGGCATGGGCCTCCGCGGCCCGGTCGAACGGGAACACGGAATCGATCGGCGGCCGCGCCCGGCCCGCCGCGAGCAGCGGCAGGACGTGCTCGACGAGGGCGTCGGCGAGACGCGCCTTCAGAGCGACCGGACGGGCGCGCAGCGTCGAGCCCGTCAGCGTCACGCGCTTCATCAGGAGCGGCTGGAAGTCGATCTCCGCCCGGGAGCCCTGCTGGAAGGCGATCTGCGCGATGCGCCCGTCGACCGCCACGGCATCGAGATTGCGGGCGATGTAGGGGCCGCCGACCATGTCGAGGATCACGTCCGGCCCGCTCCCGTTGGTGGCCGTCCGGGCGGCCGCGACGAAATCCTCCCGCCGGTAATCGATGGCGGCATCCGCACCGAGCCTGAGGCAGGCCGCGCACTTCTCCGGAGAACCCGCGGTGACGATCACCCGGGCGCCGCGGGCCTTCGCCAGCAGGATCGCCGTGGTGCCGATGCCCGAGGAGCCGCCGTGGATCAGGAGGCTCTCGCCGGCCTGCAGCCGGGCGCGCTCGAACACGTTGCTCCAGACGGTGAAGTAGGTCTCGGGGATCGCACCCGCCTCGACCATCGGGAGGCCGTCCGGCACGGGCAGCGCGACGGCCTCGTCGACGACGGCCCACTCGGCGTAGGCGCCGCTATGGACCAGCGCCATCACCCGATCACCGGTCCGGAAGCGCCCGGCACCGGGTCCGAGCGCCTCCACGATGCCGGCGAGTTCGAGCCCCAGCACGTCGGAGGCGCCGGGCGGCGGCGGGTAGCGGCCCTCGCGCTGCATCACGTCCGGCCGGTTGATGCCCGCGGACTCGACCCGCACGAGCAGTTGTCCCTCGCCCGGCTCGGGGCGCGGTCGCTCGACGATCCGGAGGACCTCGGGGCCGCCCTGCCCGACGGCGATCACGGCTCGCATCGTGGTGCTCATCGCTCGGCCCCCTGGCTCCCCGCCGCTTCGGGAAGAAGCAGCACCTTCATGGCCTGCCGGCTCCGCGCCAGATCGAACGCCGCCCAGGCTTCCGCGAGGGGACGACGGTGCGTGATCAGCGCCTCCAGCGTCCCGGCATGGTCCGCGAGGAGCGCGATCGCGGCGTCGAAGGCGCGCGCCGTCGTGTCGTGGGCCGCGCGCAGCTGCTTCTTGCTGCGCACGAAACCCGTCAGGTCGAGGTCGAGGGATCCGGAGTGGATGCCTGCCACCACCATCACGCCGCCGGAACGCAGCACGCCCATCCCGTCGACCACCGATCGGGCGGATCCCGTCGCCTCGATCACCCGGTCAGCCTCCCCGTCGAAGGTGCGCCGAACGGCGTCGTCCAGGCCGACGCCGGCGAGATCGGCCGTCGCGCGGATGCCGATCCGGCGAGCGAGGTCGAGGCGCGCGGTGTCGTCGAGACCGGCGAGCAGCACGTCCGCGCCCCGATGCTGCGCCACGAAGGCGATGCAGAGGCCGATCGGGCCCGGGCCGAGCACCGCCACGCGGTCGCCCGTCCCGACCTCCGCCACGTCCACCGCGTTGACCGCGACCGCCAGCGGCTCGGCCAGCGCCGCGACGGCCAGCGGCATCCCGTCGGGCAGGCGGCGGCAATTATCGGCCGGAACGACGACCTGCTCGGCGAAGGCCCCGTCCGCGTGCAGGCCGACGACTCGCCTTCCCTGGCAATCCTGCGGCCGCTCGGCCGCGCAGGCCGCGCAGCCGCCGCACGGCACTGTCGGCCAGCAGGTGACCCGGTCGCCGACGGCGAGCCCGGTCACGCCGTCTCCCACGGCGCGGACTGTCCCGGCGAACTCGTGGCCGAGGGTGACCGGCATGAAGGGGATCATGAACCCGTAGCCGGGGGTCCACTCGTAGGCGTGGATGTCGCTGCCGCAGATGCCGGCCGCGGCGACCGTGACGGTCACGCGGCCAGCCCCCGGAGCGGTGGGCGCATCGACGTGGACGAGGTCAGCCCCGAAGTCGGCCGTCGCCTTGCGCAACGCGAGCATTTCCGTCCCCTGTCTCCCGCCGAGCCTCTCGGCCCGGCGGCATGCCCAACGGCGCGTGCCGTCGACGCACTTCGTAATTTGTTATAACAAACATCGGACCAAGGGGAGGAATATGTCAAGCGCTTCGGCGTCCGAACTGGAAACCGGCGAAATCATGCCGGATTGGGTTCGTCCGATCGTCAAGGAGAGCCTGAGCGAGCGGGCCTACCGCGAGCTGCGCCTCGCGCTGATGCGCGGACAGCTGCGACCCGATACGCGCCTGCGCCTCCGCCCGATGTCGGCCCGGTTCGGCATCAGCGCCACGCCCATGCGCGAGGCCCTGCTCAGGCTCGTCGCCGAGAAGGCCCTCGCGCTCGACGCGCGCGGCAGCGTCGTCGTGCCTCGGCTGACCCTGGATCAGCTGCTGGAGATCCGCGCGATCCGCACCGATCTCGAGGGACGTGCCGCCGCCGCTGGGGCTGCCAGAGACTCGGCCGAGGTCGACGCGCTGGAGGCGATCCACGCGCAGATCTCGCAATGCCACGCGAGCCGCGACTTCGCGCGCGCGGTGAACCTCAACACCGAGTTTCACCTGACGCTGTGCAAGATCGGGCAGATGCCGATCCTGTACGAGATCGTCGAGCTCCTGTGGGTGCGCTGCGGCCCGATCCTCTCGCACCTCTACGACGACGGCGTCCCCGACTGGGAACCGCACCCTCATCGGCGCATCATCGACGCCTTGCGCGACCGCGACCCGGTCGCGGCCCGTGATGCGGTGCGCGAGGATATCGAGCGCGGCGGGAGCGGTCTGTTCGCGCATGTCCGCGCGGCCGCCAAGGGGTGATGACCGATCGCGGGGCGGACAGGGAAGTCGATCGCTGCCGGGTGCGGTCGGATCGGCGTCGCGGCCGAGGCGGCGGCCCTGGGCTCGGCGAGCCCCCACCCAGAAAACGCCGGAGCGCGGAGCGTCCGGCAGTTGCCGAATGCCGACGCACGACTATCCTGCGCCCCATGCGCGCTGATCTCGCCGTCCTCGCTCTGGTCTTCGCTGCCACGGGCGCGCGCGCCCAGCAGCAGCTTCCGACCATCCCCGAGTTGCTGACGGCCGAGGCGAACGCCGCGCGAGCCTGTGAAGGCACCGGGGATCCGGCCATCGTCCGGGAGCAGTGTCGGCTGCGCGATCGGCTGAGTGGGCGCTTGGCTCAGGCGGGCTATTGCTGGGGCCGCAAAGGACAGGCGGACGAGAAGAAGGAATGGCACGCCTGCCAGCCGGACTCGATCTACGAGGATGATATCGAGGCGGTACAGCGCTGAGCGGCTGGCCCCGTCGTCGAACGCGGCCTCGTCACTCGAAGGACTGTACGCCGGGCTACAGCGGGACTTCGCTCCGTAGATGGCGGGGCGATATCCGCGGCTCGACGCGGTGCCGGCATGCTCCTGGCTGAAGAACCTGCTCGCGGTCGGGCTACTGCCCAGTCCGGCTGAAGACGCTCCACGCCAGCGGATCTTCGGGCACAACGCGGCGCTCCCAGCCGCCGCGCGTGCGCTGATCGCGACGGCGCTCCAGCGCGCCGGTCGAGGCCGGCATGCTCCAATCACGCGTTCCAGAGAAGTCCATCAGGACAGCGTCCTGAACAGATGTTCGCGAGCGCGTATCGGCGCGGCTGCGCGGCATTCGCGCCACGCCCGGCATCGAACGAGATGCATCACCTGAACCCCCAGGCTCCAACGTCGACCCGAGGAACAGAAATAGCATTGCACGCACCATCAATTTATTGCACGGATCGCTACTTCAACAAAAACTTGATTTTTCAGATAATACCGGAGCCAACGTCGCAGATACGGTACTGAATTTCTATTCCGAAAAATCAGAAACATCTTGAACTGCACAGGCAGAGTGTTAGACCGCCATCGTCGCTCAGAGCTCCGACAACGATACGGTCGCCATCGATGATTAACACGATCAAGGGCAGGCTATTCGCACTTCTCGCCGTACTGGGTACACTCCTCATAGGATCAGCAGCGCTCAGTAATTACGCGCTCTATAAAAATTTCAGGGGTCTCGAATCGATCTACGCCGACAGAGTCATGCCGCTCAGCCAGTTCGGCACGATGCGCGACGCTTTCGATGCCATCCTGACCGCGACGCGAGATTTCGAGGTCCACGCGATACAGGCGGCTGAAGCCGTGACGATCCTCGATCACCAGCTGGCACGGGCGAAGGAAGCCTGGGCCGCCTACCTGACCACGTATCTCACGCCCGAGGAGACACAGCTCGTCGCGAAGCTGACGCCGCGATTCGACCGCGACGCGGCGATCGTGGCCGACCTCGTCCGCGCCTTGACGAACGGGAACCTGGACGCTGTGACCGCGTCCCGGATCGATCTCCTCCGGGCGATGAGCCCGACAACGGCGACCATCGGCGAGCTGTCCGACCTGCAGGTCCGCGAGGCCCGTGCCGAGTTCGAACGCGCGGACGCGATGGCGCAGCGCCTGCGGATGCTGCTCTTGGCGACACTGGCCGGCGCCGCCCTAGCGGTCGGGTACGGCGTCCGCGTGATCCTCACCCAAGTCACCCGCCCGATCGGCCGGACGACGGCGACGATGACCCGTCTCGCCGCGGGCGACCTCGATGCGCGGATCGACGGCGCGGACCGTGGCGACGAGATCGGCGCGATGGTCAAGGCTGTCCAGGTCTTCAAGGATGCGCTCGTCGCGAAGCGCGCGGCGGATGTGGCCGCCGCCACCGAGGCGGCCGCGAAAGCGCGCCGCGCCGAGACCATGGACCGCGCCACGCGGACGTTCCGCCAGCAGATGGAGGGCCTGACCGCGGCGTTAGCGACCAGCGCCGGGGCCATGGAGAGTGCCGCCGCGACCATGGACCGGAACGCCGGACAGACCGCGACGCAGTTGCTCCAGGTCTCGTCGGCGGCCGAGCAGACCTCGGTCCACGTCCAGACCGTCGCGGCGGCCAGCGAGGAACTGGCGACGTCGATCGGGGTCATCAACGGCCAGATCACGCGCTCCTCGGACATGGCCCAGCGCGCGGCGGCCGAGGCGACGGAGACCAACACCCTCGTGATGAGCCTCGCCGACGGCGCCGAGCGGATCGGCACCGTGATCAGCCTGATCGCCGGGATCGCCGCGCAGACGAACCTGCTCGCGCTCAATGCCACCATCGAGGCGGCCCGCGCCGGAGACGCGGGTCGCGGCTTCGCGGTCGTCGCCACCGAGGTGAAGGAGCTGGCGGCCCAGACCGTCCGGGCGACCGAGACGATCTCCGATCAGGTCGCGACGATCCAGAAGGAGACGCACCGCGCCGTCGACGTCATCCAGGCGATCACCGCGTCCGTCCTGGACCTTCGGACCATCGCGACGAGCGTGGCGGCCTCGATGGAAGAGCAGGAGGCGGTGACGCAGGAGATCGTGCGGAACGTCAGCCAAGCCGCCGACGGCACGCGGGCGGTCACGGTCACGATCGGAACCATCACGCAGGCCGCCGGCGAGACCGGCCGGACCGCGGCCGCGGCGCTGGACGCGGCCACCGCCCTGTCGCGGCAATCGGAGACCCTGAACGCCGCGGTCGCGGGATTCCTCGCGGCGGTTCAGGCAGCCTGAGGCGGCGCGCTCAGCCGCCGGGCGATCCGGGAGGCTGCGGCAGGCGCATCAGGGGCGCGCCGACCCGGAGGATCGATCCGACGGCGAGCCCCGGGCAGAGCTCGAAGCCGGCGGGCGCCAGCACCACGATGGTGGAACCGTGCTCGAACCAGCCCATCTCGGCGCCCTTCGCGAGCCGGGCCGCGGTGGGAATGCGCCGTCCCCCGGTCTCGCGCAGATTGAGCCCCTCGGGCAGGAAGCCGAGGCGCAGACCGGCAACGAGGATGGCCGCCACCGGCACCAGCGTCACCGCGTGCCCGCCCGGAGCGAGGCGCAGGCGCAGGACGGCGCGCTCGTTCCTGCAGAACAGCGCCTCGACGCGCTTCAGGGCAATCGGGTTCACGTTCCAGGTATCGCCCCAGATGTGGCGCACCGACTCGACGCGCAGGTCGTGCGGGGCGTGGAAGCGATGGTACATCCCGGCCGTCAGGCGCAGGGTGGCGTAGCAGCCCCCCTCGTGGGCGCGCGCCAGCGCTGTGTCACCGCCCAGCAGGTCGGCGAGTCGGTAGGACAGGCCCTTGATCTGGTACAGGCGGCCGGCCTCGATGCGGCCGTGGGCCCCCAGGATCGCGTCGCTGGGGCTCGTCAGCAGAGTCGGGTCGGCCGCGATCGGCCGGGCGCCTGAGCGCAGGGCCCGCACGAAGGCGGCGTGAAGGCTGGGGAAGCGCGTCTCCCGCGCGTCGCGGAGATCGACGTCGCAGAACAGCCGCCACGTCGCGATCGAGAGGTCCCGGATCAGCGGCTGCTCGATCCGGCTGAACCAGCCCATGAAGCGGGTCGCCAGGCGGCGCGGCAGACGGTTCGTCAGCAGAAAATTGAGATCCTCCTGCGCACCGATCCGCGCCAGGAGTGTCCGCAGCCGGGATCCCGCAACCGTCATCATGCCGTGAACCGTCTCCGGTAGGGCGCGGGGCGATGTCCGCGCTCCTCATCACCCTGTCCGCCACCACCGCCGCCGCGGTTCTCGCGCTGCCACGGGCGGCCGAACGCCTGCAGCTCTCGCGGGCGAAGCACCGCTCGCTCACCGGCCACGCCCGCATGGCCCGGCGCGTCGCCCGGCTGATCCCGCACTATTCCTATTCGGAGCGCGCCTTCTTCCGGTCGGACGATCCGGACGAGGCGGTGGCGTGCCGCCGCGAGGCCGGCTTCGCGCGGCTCTCCGACCTGTTCCGGGCGCGCTTCGCCAGGACACGGGCCGAGACCGAGTCGGTCCGCGCCGGGCTCTCGGACCTCCAGTTCACCGGGCTCTACCGGGTACCGTTCCAGTACGCCCGGCACGTGCGCGCGCATCTCGGCACCGGCGCCTTCGCGGCCGCCGCGTCGGGCGTCACGGTCACGGATCTCGACGGCAACGTCTTCTACGACCTCGCCGGCTCCTACGGCGTGAACCTGTTCGGCGTCGACTTCTACCGGGCCTGCCTGGACGAGGGTGCCGCGCGGGTCTCGGCGCTGGGCCCCGTGCTCGGGCCGCTCCACCCGGTCGTCACCGGCAACGTCGCGCGGCTGAGGGCGATCTCGGGCCTCGACGAGGTCTCGTTCCACATGTCCGGCACCGAGGCGGTGATGCAGGCGGTGCGGCTCGCCCGCTACCACACCGGCCGCCGCCGGATCGTGCGCCTGTGCGGCGCCTATCACGGCTGGTGGGGCGATGTGCAGCCGGGCATCGGCAACCCGGTCCCGACCCGCGACACGCTCACCCTGGCCGACATGTCCGAGCGGACGCTGCGGGTGCTCGCCACCCGCCGCGACGTCGCCTGCGTCCTGGTCAACCCGCTCCAGGCCATGCACCCGAATGCCGGGGCGCCGGCCGATTCCGCGCTGGTCGACAGCGGCCGCAGAGCGGCCTTCGACCGCGCCGCCTACACCAGGTGGCTCCACGAACTCCGGTCGGTGTGCAGCGCCCGGGGCATCGTGCTGATCCTCGACGAGGTCTTCATGGGCTTCCGCCTCGCCCGCGGCGGCGCGCAGGCCTATTTCGGCCTGCGCGCCGACATGGTCACGTACGGCAAGACTCTCGGCGGCGGCCTGCCCGTCGGCGTCCTCTGCGGGCGCGCCGACCTGATGCGGCGGTACAGGGACGACCGCCCCGTCGACATCTGCTTCGCGCGGGGCACCTTCAACGCCCATCCCTACGTCATGGGCGCGATGGGCGCGTTCCTCGACCGGCTGGACAGCCCCGCGGTGGCCGCGCTCTACGCCGATCTCGACGCGACCTGGGACGCGCGCGCGCGGCACCTCAACACCCTCCTGGCGGGGGCCGACCTGCCGGTCCGGGTCGCCAACATGTCGACGGTTTGGACGGTCCTGTACACCAAGCCGTCGCGCTACAACTGGATGCTGCAATTCTACCTGCGCGCCGAGGGGCTGGCCCTGTCGTGGGTCGGAACCGGCCGCATGATCTTCAGCCTCGCCTACGACGACGCGGCTTTCGAGGCCGTGGCGACGCGCTTCGTGGCGGCGGCTCAGGCTATGCGTGCGGATGGCTGGTGGGAGGGTGAAGTGCCGAGCGACAGAGCGATCCGCCGGTCGATCCTGCGCGAGGTCGCGGCGGTCCGCCTGGGCAGGCTCGGGGACCGCCTGGGTCTGCGCGCGCCGGATCAAGCCTGATTGGAGTGCCGGCCGCGCGGGACCGGCACCCGGGATCCAATCTCAGGCGCCGCGCTCGTGCGGCTCCTGCTCCTCGACGAGTTCGCCGTGCAGCAGGGCGAGCGGCGCCTTGTGGTAGAGCTTGATGTCGTGGAACGGGTCCGTGAGGATCTTGGTCACCCAGACAAGGCCGGTCTGGACGTCGCGCTGCAGGAAGAGCTGGACCATCCGGAACAGCAGGCCGGCAAGCGCCAGCCACAGCCAGATCCAGCCGACGTTGCGGATCAGGTCCGCGGTGCTCTGATGGGGCGCGATCAGGCCGAACAGGCTCGGGTCGAAGTAGAGCGGGAGGGGGGACAGCGCCCAGATCGCCAGCAGCACGATCTTGCGCTGCAGGTTGTAGCCGACCTTGATCTCCTCTTTGTGCTCGTGCGTCGCGTCGTTGACGTGGTCGTAGCCCTTGGGCTCGAAGAACAGATGGCCGGCCTGCCGGGACGTCATTGCCACCAGCCAGCCGATCAAGGCCGCCGTGGCCGGGTCCTTGAACGCCAGGGCGTAGGCCACCAGGAAGCTGATCGCGCTCACCACGTGCAAGCTCTGATTGACGCGGTTGTGGTGGTAGTAGCGGTGGTCGTCCCAGCGCTGGATGCGCAGCGCCTCGAGAAAGCTCGCCATGATGTGCGTCCCCGATCGAAGGTTGTGGTGGGCTGGTCGAAGCTGATGCGTGCCTAGGCGGCGCGCTTGCGCAGGCGGACGAGGGAGAAGTGGCCGAGCGGCGGGAGCGCGCGGCGCTCGACGATCTCCACCGGCGCCCCGGCGGCCCAGGCCGCGTAGCGCTCCCAGGAGAACTCGGTCCGCCAACCGAGGCGGCTGGTCACCGGTGCGAGGGCGCGCTCCACCGTGCGCCGGAGGCCGGCCTCGGCACCGATCCGCGTGGTGATCACGATCTCGCCGCCGGGGCGCAACACCCGGGCGAACTCGTCCAGCGCCGCCTCGGGATTGGGGACCGCGGTGACGACGTACTGGGCCACCACCACGTCGAAGGCGGCGTCCGGGAAGTCGAGCTGCTCGGCATCCATGACGGCGAGGCGCTCGACGTTGCGCAGGCGCAGCCGGGCCACGCGCTGGCGCGCCTTCTCCAGCATGGGCGCCGAGATGTCGATGCCGACGATGCTGCGGGCGCGCCGGTAGGCGGGCAGGGACAGCCCCGTGCCGACGCCGACCTCGAGGATCCGGCCGCCGATCCGTTCGGCGGCGGCGGCCGCCAGCGTGCGGCCCTGCGCGAAAACGGGCCCGAAGACCAGGTCGTAGACCGGGGCCCAGCGACCGTAGGCCTTGGCGACGCCGTCGCGGTCGAGATCGGGCCCGAGCGGGCCCGCGCGCGTGGAACCGGTGTCGTGCATTCCGAGGGCCATGGGCGTCCTGTTCGGTTATCGGCTGGGTCGACGCGGCGGTGGCTTGGACCGACCGCCGGTCGCGGATCTGGGGCTGGCGTTCCCGGGCCCGGTCCACATCACGGGCCGTCGTGCCGCTCAGCGCTGCGCCGGCGACGCTCTCCCGCTTCGCCCGGTTCGGAAGGTCGCAGGGCGGCGCCGCGCGATGCCGCGGACCGGTCAGGACGGGCGGAGGCGCGGGAGGCGGGATCTCGGTTCATGCATCGCCGCCCGGACCATCAACGACCCCACGCCGCATCTCCGCCCAAGTCTTTCCGCCGGCAAAGCTATGTCGCGCGTTTGACAAGCTTGTGACAGATCGATCAGATCCGCATATCTGCAATCGCTTTGCTGGCAACATACTGATCTGAGACGCAAAACGGCTGCGATGAAGGCGACTTAATCGTTCCGGCGGTCAACCTGATCTTGGCGCGCGGCGGTCCGCGCAGCCGCGTGTTGGCCCGCCGCTCACGCGGCGTTCACGATGCTCCGAACACCTCGCCGTTGCGGCCTCGTCGCAGATGCCGAGATGCGCGATGATTTGAGGGTGAGGAGACCCAAGGTCGCGCCTTCGACATCTTCTCGCCCTGATATCGACGAGATGTGACCCGGTATCCCCAGCAGGACAGGGCGCGACGACGCGCCGAAGGAGTGTTTCGCGTGATCGAGAATTTGCGGCGTCAGACCATCGCGGTCGCGGCCATCGCCGGGATCGCTCTCAGCGCCGGGCAGGTGCAGGCCGCGCAGTGCGGCAACACCGCGGCCGGTTTCGATGCGTGGAAGCGGCAATTCGCCGAGGAGGCGCGCGGCCGGGCCAGCGCGGCCAGCCTCGCGGCGCTGCAGAACACGACCTACTCGACCGCCACCATCTCGGCGGACCGGGGCCAGCACAGCTTCAAGCTGTCGCTGGACCAGTTCCTCGCCAAGCGCGGCGGCCCGACCATCGTCAAGCGGGGCCGGGCTCTGAAGCAGCAGAACGCGGCCCTCTTCGACTCGATCGAGCAGCGCTACGGCGTGCCGCCGGGCCCGCTCCTGGCGATCTGGGGCATGGAGACCGGCTTCGGCGCCGTCCGCGGCAACGTCAACACGCTCTCCGCGGTGGCGACGCTCGCCTACGATTGCCGCCGTTCGGAATACTTCACCGACCAGCTCTACGCCGCGCTGACCCTGATCGATCGCGGTCTCCTGACGCCGAACACCCGGGGCGCGGCCCACGGCGAGGTCGGCCATACCCAGTTCCTGCCGAAGAACGTGTTGGCCTACGGCACCGGCGACCTGAACAACGTCGGTGCGGCCCTGTCGTCCACGGCCAACTTCCTCAAGGCCCATGGCTGGCGGGCCGGCGCGGGCTACCAGCCCGGCGAGCCGAACTTCGCGGCCATCCAGGGCTGGAACGCGGCACCGGTCTACGAGAAGGCGATCGCTCTGCTCGGGCGCCAGATCGACAACGATTAGCAGTATTTCGGTCACGGATAGACCGGTTCGAACTACGAGAACTGCGGCGGCGCGCCCGAAAATGGTCCCGATCGGGCCAAGATCGATCATCGCGTCGCCCCAGAAAAGCCGGCCCGGCCCCGCTGTCTCACTCTGAGCGGGGCCGGACCGCCCGCCGCGACGTCTCCGCCTTTCCGGGGAGCGGCAGCCGGCACGCCCCGCCTCGCGACGAGGAGCATGGGCAACCGCGATGGCTGTCGAATCCGTGCCGCTGGACGGCGCCAAGACCCGGAACGCGCGCAACACCTGGCTCGCGCCTCTGACGGTGCTCACCGGCCTCGTGACGATGGCCGCCCTCGGGAGCAGCGTCCTGCATCGCGCCCCGGTCCCGGTGACCGGAATCGAGAGCCCCCGGACGGAAGCGCCGGTGCCCGCAACGGCTGCGGAGGACGGGGCCGAGACCGCCACCGCCGAACTAGGGGCTGCAGGCTCGCCCGATGCCGGCCGCGAGACCATCGGCGCTCCGCAGTCGCGCTGGGCGTGGAATCAGATCGCCCCGCCGTCGCTGACGCCCGAAGCCGAGCCCGAGATCGGCGCCGAGGCCGGCTCCCAGCCCGGGACGCAGGCCGCCGAGACGCCGCTCAGCGCGGTGGTCGTCCCGCTGCCGATCCCGCGTCCGCCCGAATTCCGCGCCCCCTTGGGCCCTGGATTCGCCCGACGGTCCGAGCGGCGCATGGCGCGCCGCGAGTTGCCGCCGGCCGCGCAGCCCACGCCGCAGCCCGAGGAGCGCTCGTTCCTCGAGAAGCTGTTCGGCATCGAGCGCGGACCGGCCCTGGCCTACACGGCCCTGGAGAGCAAGCCGGCCGACGTCGCGCCGCCGGCGCAGCGCGTCTCGCCGCCGCTGGCCCCGACCCGCGATCCGGGCCCCACGGCCGGCATCGCGGTCTACAACATCGCCGCCAAGACCGTGACCCTGCCGAACGGCGAACGCCTGGAGGCCCATTCCGGGCTCGGCGAGGGTCTGGACGATCCGCGCCTCGTCAATGTGCGGATGCGCGGGCCGACGCCGCCGGGTACCTACGACCTCACCGAGCGCGAGCGGCCGTTCCACGGTGTGCGGGCGATCCGCCTCACGCCGGTCGGCGGCAACGAAGCCGTCTACGGCCGCGTCGGCCTGCTGGCGCACACCTACATGCTGGGCCCGCGCGGCGACTCGAACGGCTGCGTGTCGTTCCGCGACTACGACCGGTTCCTGCAAGCCTTCCTGCGCGGCGAGGTGCAGCGTCTGGTGGTCGTCAGCGGCACGCAGGACCCGCTGCCGAGCCTCGCCGCCGGCACGGTGACGACCCGCATGGCCCGAAACGGCGGCTGAGGACGGCTCGCCGCGGGGCAACCGCCGCAAGCGCGCTGAGGGTCTACCAGCACTGCTCGCGCGGCGCTTGGAACCGGCCGCGCCGGCCCGCAGAACGCGGCGGCGGCGCGTACCGGCGCCGCGGCACGCGAAACTCGGTCGAGACCATGCCTGCACAACGAACGGCCGCCGCGGCCGTCCGCGCTTTCCTGTGGCTTCCCCTCCTCCTGGCCGCCGACCGGGCCTGGAGCGCGTCCGCGCCGGACCATGTCGGAGCGGCAGTGGTGGGCGCGCACTTGGCGGACCGGATCGTCGGCACCTGGGACCTCGTCTCCTACAAGGTCGAGGACAAGGAGACCGGCAAGCTCATCGACGCCATGGGCGGCACGCCGCGCGGACGCGTCATCTTCACCAAGGACGGCTGGGTCGCCTTCAACCTCGAGGGCAGCGCGCGCAAGCCCGCGACCACCGACGCCGAGCGGGCCGCGCTGATGAAGACCCTCGTCGCCTATATCGGACGTTACCGGATCGAGGGCGACCAGTGGGTCACGAGCGTGCAGACGGCCTGGGCACCCGAATGGGTCGGCACCGAGCAGCGTCGCACCATCCACATCGACGGCGACTACGCCGACGTCACGACCCCTTGGCGCGTGATGCCCAACTGGGATGACGGCCGGCTGTCGCGCAGCATCATCCGGTTCAAGCACATCCCGTAGCGACACGTCCGGCGGCGCCGCCAGACGCTGACACGCGGTCCAGCGGCCGGGGCAAGTCTATCGGCGGGTCGCCGCCGTGGCCGCCGGTCGTCGCGGCGGACTGACAGGATGGCGGTGATTGCAACCCTGGCAGTGATTGTCCTCTGAAGCCTCGTCTTCTATGAGGCCACCATCAATCTGCTGAGCCAAGCCAGCCAGCATCTTCCCGCCCACCCGGCAATCGCGCCACCGCGCGAGCGAGGTCTTGAACCGGAGATCCGTTCTCCGGCGTGATCGCGCGCCATTGCGGAGGGAAGGCCTGCGTCGCGCGAGCGCGTCCCATCGTCCCGCGATCCGTGCGGGCCGGGGACGATGGAAGCGATGCGGACCAGCGCAGGACCGTCGTGTCGGGTCGAGCGAGGCCGCGAGCGTACCGCGACGGGAACGGGGAAACGATCCGGAAGGCCGGACGGGCGGAGTTCGCGCCCGTCGCATCGAGTGTCTTCCGTACGCGGGGCGGCCAATCGGCCGGTCCGGTACGCAAAAGCGGGATCTGCCCATGCGTGGCGACGACGATAACCAACACCAGCGCGACCGCCGGGCGGCGAACGTGCTGCCCCTCAGCCGGCGGCAACTGCTCGGCACGGCCGCGACCGGCCTGGCGCTGGCGGCCCTGCCGGGCCCGCTGGCCCTGGCCGATGGCGCGGACAGCAAGGTCGACGTGCTGCTGATCGGCGGCGGGATCATGAGCGCGACGCTCGGCGTCTGGCTGAACGAGCTGGAGCCGAACTGGTCGATCCAGATGATCGAACGTCTCGATCAGGTCGCCCTCGAGAGCTCGAACGGCTGGAACAACGCCGGCACCGGACACTCGGCCCTGGCGGAGCTGAATTACACGCCCGAGAAGAAGAACGGGCAGATCGAGATCGCCAAGGCGGTGGAGATCAACGAGGCGTTCCAGGTGACCCGGCAGTTCCTGGCCCACCAGGTCAAGACCGGCGTGATGACGGACCCGCGCGCCTTCATCAACTACACGCCCCACATGAGCTTCGTCTGGGGTGACGACAACATCGCCTACCTGAAGAAGCGCTGGGAGGCCCTCAAGGCGAGCCCGCTCTTCGCCGGCATGGAATATTCGGAGGATCCGGAGCAGCTCCGCAAGTGGGTTCCCCTGATGATGGAGGGACGTGACCCGAAGCAGAAGGTCGCCGCGACGTGGTCGCCGCTCGGCACCGACTGCGAGTGGGGCGAAGTGACCCGGCAGTACGTCGCCCACCTGCAGAAGCAGCCGAGCTTCAGCCTGCGGCTCTCGACCGAGGTCGAGAGCATCACCAAGAACGGCGACGGCTCGTGGCGGGTGAGCGCGAAGAACCTGAAGGACGGGACGCGCCGGACGGTCGACGCGAAGTTCGTCTTCATCGGCGCGGGCGGGGGCGCCCTGCACCTGCTGCAGAAATCCGGCATCCCCGAAGGGGACGATTACGCCGGCTTCCCGGTGGGCGGCTCGTTCCTGATCAACGACAATCCCGACGTCGCCACGCTCCACCTCGCCAAGGCGTACGGCAAGGCGTCGGTGGGCTCCCCGCCGATGTCCGTGCCGCATCTCGACACCCGCGTGCTCGGCGGCAAGCGCGTGATCCTGTTCGGACCTTTCGCGACCTTCTCGACCAAGTTCCTCAAGGAGGGCTCGTACTTCGACCTCCTCAGCTCGACCACCACCAGCAATCTCTGGCCGATGATGAAGGTCGGCGTCGACGAGTTCCCGCTGGTCGAGTACCTCGCGGGGCAGCTGATGCTGTCGGACGACGACCGGATCGCGGCGCTGCGCGAGTACT
Source organism: Methylobacterium sp. 22177 (assembly GCF_052045615.1). Lineage (NCBI taxonomy): Bacteria > Pseudomonadati > Pseudomonadota > Alphaproteobacteria > Hyphomicrobiales > Methylobacteriaceae > Methylobacterium > Methylobacterium sp. 22177. The sequence continues at coordinate 404,624 of NZ_JBQEPK010000001.1, forward strand.
TCCCGAAGGCCAGGAAGGAAGAGTGGCGCCTCTGGCAGGCGGGGCAGCGCGTGCAGATCATCAAGCGCGACCCGAACAAGGGCGGCGTGCTGAAGCTCGGCACCGAGATCGTGAACGCCAAGGACGGCAGCATCGCGGCCCTCCTCGGGGCCTCGCCCGGTGCCTCCACGGCGGCGCCGATCATGCTCCAGGTCCTGGAGAAGGTGTTCGCCCAGAAGGTCGCCACGCCGGAATGGCAGGCGAAGATCCGTGAGATCGTTCCCAGCTACGGCACGAAGCTCAACGACGATCCGGACCGTGTCGCCCGCGCGTGGGCCGACACGAGCGCGCAGCTCCGGCTCCCGACCCCGCCGCAGATCGACCGGGCCGTGCTCAAGCCGGTCACGACCGGGAGCACCGTGCTCAACAGCAGCGCAACGCCGGTGAAGGAGCCGGTCCACGACCTCGCTCCGTGAGCGGCGTGGCCCGGGGCGCTGCCGTTCGTGCGCCCCGGGCAACGCGGTGGCCCAACTCCGACTCTGCAGGCTTCGCGGTTGCCTGGAGAGCGCTCAGAGGCCGACCCGCCCCAGGGCCGGCAACTTGATCCCGGGCCGCCGCAGGTCGATCCCGGCGACGGCGCCGAGCAGGTTCAGCTCCAGGCCCTCGACCCAGCCGAGCGTCAGGCCGGCATACCCGCCGAGATTGAGGCGGATGCCGGTACGGGACGGCGTCGGACCGATCCAGCGCCCGTCGTAGGGGAAATCCTTGCCGATCGCGGTCGTCGGCAGGCTCGCGCGGATCTCCGGAACCGCCGCCATGACGGCGGCCACGAAGGTGTTCGAGTTCGGACCAGGCCAGACGACGTAGTCGCCGGGCCGGCTGTAGCGGTACTCGGCCACGGCCTGCCGGATCCGCGGGAGCATCGTCTCCGCCTCGGGCCCGTCGGCCGCGAACACGGTCGTCGGCGGGTTCCCGAACCAGCGCCCGTCCGGCACGAACCGGTCGACCCAGATCGGCTGCCCCCAGGCCGTGTAGTCGAACCGGCTGTAGGCGCGGGCGCCGGCCTCCTTGAGGACGATCCAGCTGTGCGTCGCCACGATGCCGCGCCAGCTCACGGTCCGCGCCGAGAAGATGCGCAGCACGGCGCCGGGATGCGCGTCCGCGCGCGGCAGCAGTCCGGCGCTGGACCGATCCGCCAGACGCCAGTCGCCGCTCGCGCGCGTCGCGTAGAGCAGGGCTGAGACCGCCACCGGCACGAGGAAGAGCGCGGCGAGCGCGAGGAGGGCGATCCTGAACAGGGTCACGGGCGGTCCGGTGGGGGAGGGGGAACAGGATCCGGATGTAGGTATCGACCGCACCCGCGAAACTGCGACCGACGCGACCCGGGGCTGCTCGCGCGTCAGGGCGCGGAGGCCAGGGCGTCCAGCAGCAGCGTCGCGGCGAGGAGATCGGCGCAGCCGCCGGGACTCAGGCGCGCGGCCACGAAAGAGCGGTGGATCGCCGCCGCGCGCTCGCGCCAAGCCGGAGCCGCGATGCCGCCGGCGTCGAGAAAGGTTGCGGCGGCCGCGCGCGCGCCGACGAGGCCGTCGGCGCCGCCGCGGTGCAGGAGATTCGTGTCGTCGACGACCGCCAGGAGCGCGAAGAAGCAGTGCACGCGCGCCGCCTCGGGATCGCCGGGGGCGCAGGAACGGCCGAAGCGGAGGGCGGGAAGGCCGATGGCCCGGATCGTCGGGAAGCCCGAAGCGGCCTCGGCACTGGCGCCGCCGACGCCGAAGCGCCGCGCCGCGCGGCCGCCGTGGCTGACAGCCGAGACCGGTGCCCGGCTGATCGCCGGCCCCCAGAGATGCCCAACCGCCTCGGCCAGGGCCTCGGCCCCGGCCCGCCCGACACCGTGCCCTTCACCTTTCGCTCCCGCCACGGCGCAGATCAGGCCGAGCGAGAAGATCGCGCCCCGATGCGCGTTGACGCCGCCCGTCGCCCGCATCATCGCGGTCTCGGCTTTCAGACCGATGGCCCGCAGCTCCGCCATCTCCGCCGCGCGGGCACCCGCCGCGACCAGCTCCGCGAAGAACGGCCGGATCGCCGCCGCGCTGCGGCGGAGAGTCTCCGCATCCATGTCGTCGTGGCTGCCGGAATCGACCGGGCTCACGAGGCCGGGCTTGGGCCATGTCTCCAATTCGCCGATGAGCGCCGCGTGCGCGAGATCCGCGACGCGACCGGCGCTGGGCGCGTCGGCGCGGCACGCGTCGGCATCCGGCGCAGTCAGGCTCTGTTCGTCGCGCAGGGTCGGGCCTCCTCCCGGATTCGCCAGCGCAGCCGAAGCGGCGTCGGGCGGTCCGACGTATACCGGATGGCGGCGCCCGCGCACCCGCGACGGTCTCCGCGCATGGTCGCCTGTCCGGACTCAGAAGGATCCGACGAAGCGTTCGGGCAGCTGCCAGAGGTCGGGCGCCTGGACCACACTCTTACGCTCGATCGCGTCGGCGAAGATCCGCTTCGTCGTCTCGAAATGGGCCTCACCCGGCCGCATCTGAACGCGACGGCGCGGGATCCGGCCGACATCCGCCTTCACGAAGGTCAGGAACTCCGTCGGGTCGATGGCGTGGTGCGAATTCGGGATGCCGATCGGCGCGGCCGCATTCCGCTTCTGCTGGCGCCTGAAGAGTATGTCGTGATCCAAATACGCCAGATGGAACAGGAACAGGTCGCGAAAATCGGGGCGGTGATCCTGGATCAGGCAATGGAAGCCGACATGCCAGTCGACCCGCTCCGACACGATGGTGGACTTGCACAGGGTCGATATCGGACGGATGAATCCCCGCTGGCCAGAGATGGGCGCCGCGACGTTGATGGGAGCCTCGTCCTGCACGTGCATGACATCGGCTCCGAACAGATCGAGAATTGGGGGCAGCGATCGCGCGGCGATATAGTCTGAGAGGTTCGGCGACACGTCGGGATCTGGAAGGATCAGCTCGTCGCTGTCCGCATAGAGAACATATTTGAAGCCGATGAACAAAGATGCGCAGAAATCCCTGACTGTGTGGGCGCGCTCCCACTCGTTCAGGGGCAGTCGCGGCAATCGGATGACGTTCGCGCGCAGCCCGGTTGTCGAGCCGTCGTCGGAGCCGTGGTCGAGGATATAACAGTTTTCAGCCCCGACCTGCCGCTCGTAGTGCTTCAGCCAGAGCGGAAGCATGGTCGTTTCATTGTAGGTCATGGTCACGGCGGCGAGCGGCCTCTTGTGCAACGGCATCCCTTCCCGCCAACGCGGCATTCACCGCGCTTCCACAGCGCATTCGCGAAGCGTTTGTTCGGAGCTTAGATGCAATGGATCGTGCGCAGCAACTCCTGAGGTCGCTGACCAAGGATGCCCGCATCGTCGAGGTTGGCCCGAGCTTCAGCCCGCTCGCGCCGAAGCGCGACGGCTGGAACACGTTCGTCATCGATCACGCGTCGCGCGCCGAGCTCATCGAGAAGTATCACGACCAGACCGTCGACCGGATCGAGGAGGTCGATTTCGTCTGGACGGGGGGCTCGATCGCCGACGCGGTCCCGGTGGAGCAGCACGGGACGTTCGACGCGTTCATCGCCAGCCACGTCATCGAGCACACCACCGACGTGGTGACCTTCCTGCGCGCCGCCGAGACGCTGCTCCGGCCGGACGGCGTCGTGATCCTGGCCGTGCCCGACAAGCGCAAATGCTTCGATTTCTACCGCTCCCTGACCGGGACGGCGGACGCGATCGCGGCCTTCTTGGAGAAGCGGAACCGTCACACGGTCCGGACCCACATCGACTACGCCCTGAACATGGCGCTGAAGGACAACGGCACGGTCGGCGCCTGGTCGGGCCGGGACACGCGGCCGGCCATCCCGGCCAACCCGCTGACCGACGAGGCGCAGTGGCTCGGCGCCGCGCAGCTGCCGCACTACGCCGACGCCCATGCGTGGGTATTCGTGCCGGCGAGCTTCAACCTGATGATCCTGGAGCTGTCGCAGCTCGGCTACATCGATCTGCGCGTCGAGGATTCCCTCGACATGGACGCGACGGAATTCTTCGTGTGGCTCCGCAAGGGACGCCAGCGCCTGGCGCCGGACGAGATCCGCGAGCAGCGCACCGCGCTGATGCAGCGCGCGATCGTCGAGCTGGCGGAGCAGGTGCAGCAACTGCCCGAGACGTCCTTCGTGGAGATGGCCTCGGCGGGGGCCCTGCGGGACCAGCTCCTCAAGGCGACCTATAGGACCGACGCGCTCCGCACGGTGCTGGCAGCGCTGCGCGCCAGCATCGGTCGATTCGGGCTGGATCGGGCCAAGTTCAAGCGCCTGATCGGCGCGGCCAGCCAGAAAGTGCCGGGGAATCACTCGGCAGCGGTCCAGCACAGGATCCTGCTGACCGAGGCGACCAAGATCCTCGACGGAATCGCGGATACCGCCGCCGAGGTGGACGATCGGGACCCCGCCGTCATCGACAGCGCCGTGCTGGTCGCGCCGCTCGGCGCGGCCCAGTTCGGGGATCCGCTCCTCGCCGCCGAACTCGATCGCGAGCGCCAGCGTGCCAAAGCCGTCCGCATGGTGCTGGACGCCGTGCTCGGAAGCCTGCGCGGCCGCGCCCTCGACAAGAAGCGGTTCCGGGACCTGGTCACGCAGGCGGCCGCGCAGACGCCGAATGACGGCCCCGAATCCGCCCGCCACGCGGTGCTGTCCGAGGAATCGCGGAGGGTCCTCGGCTTGCCGATCGCCTGAATCCGACTACGGCACCGGCCACGCGGCGGGCGCGACCGGCATCCCGCGCTCCCGGAGCGTGCGAGCCCGGCCGGTCGTCAGGCCGCAGACGCGACCGCCGGGGAGATGCGCTTGCGAGCCTTCTTGTCCGCGGTGCTGCTCACGAACGCCTGCGCCTCCTCCTTGCGCTCGAAGACGTGCGGCGCGACCCCGCGCTTGTTCAGGGCTTCCTCCATCTTGAGGCGCAGGAAGGCGCTCGTCGCGTACCGGGTGGTGGTCGCGTAGTAGTTCGCCTGCAGGTACTGGACCATGCCGGCGTAGTCGTCGACCAAGTTCTCGTTGAGCCGGAAGCCGTCGTGGTTGATCACGGCGTTGACCCGCTGACCCGCCTTCCGGCAGGCCTCGACGATGGTCATGCGCAGCTCGTCCATGTCGCCCTTCACCCGGCAGTACCAGCCCTCCAGGTTGACGAAGAGGATGTTGCGCTCGCCGTCGTAGCTGACGCGGGACTTGAGATCGAGGTTGAGCAGGTCCGAGATCAGCTCCATCGGCTCGTCGCGGAAGATCCGCGGGTCCATCGGCACCGGATTGCGCACCACGGGGGCGAAGTCCATGTGGGCGAGGATGTCGCGCTCGATATCGATCCCGGGCGCGACCTCGACCAGTTCCAGCCCCTCCGGCGTCAGCTGGAAGACGCAGCGCTCGGTCACGTAGAGGACCGGCTGCGAGCGCTCGACCGCGTAGGGACCGGAGAACGTGTTCTGCTGGACCTGGGTCACGAACTTGCGGGCCTTGCCCTCCTGCACGATGCGCACCTGACCGTCGCTCACCGCGATCTCCAGGCCGCCGGCCGTGAACGTCCCGGCGAACACGACGGTGCGGGCGTTCTGCGAGATGTTGATGAAGCCGCCGCAGCCGTTCAGCTTGCCGCCGAACCGCGAGGTGTTGACGTTGCCGGCCGCATCGCACTCGGCCATGCCCAGGCAGGTCATGTCGAGGCCGCCGCCGTCGTAGAAGTCGAACATCTGGTTCTGGTCGATGATGCAATCGGCGTTGGTGGCGGCGCCGAAGCTCGAACCGGAGGCCAGCACTCCGCCCACCGCGCCCGCCTCGGTGGTGAGCGTGATGTAGGGGGTGATCTTCTCCTCGTTGGCGACCGATGAGATCCCCTCGGGCGCGCCGACGCCGAGATTGACTACGCCGTTCGGCGGCAGCTCGAAGGCGGCGCGGCGCGCGATGATCTTGCGCTCGTTGAGCGCCATCCGCTTGATGCCGGTGACCGGGACCCGGATCTCGCCGGCCAGCGCGGCGTCGTGCATCACGCCGTAGTTCATCCGGTGCATCTCGGGCTCGGCCACCACAACGCAGTCGACGAGAATGCCGGGGACACGCACGTCCTTCGGCAGGAGGTAGCCGTCGTCGACGATGCGCTCGACCTGGGCGATGACGATGCCGCCGTTGTTTCGGGCCGCCATGGCCTGGGCGAGGCAGTCCAGGGTCAGCGCCTCCTTCTCGTAGGAGAGATTGCCCGACGGGTCGGCCGAGGTGGCGCGGATGAAGGCGACGTCGATCTTGGTCGCCGTGTAGAACAGCCACTCCTCGCCATCGACCTCGACGAGTTTGACAATATCCTCGGTGGTCAGCTCGTTGACCTTGGCGCCCCCGTGTCGCGGGTCGACATAGGTCTTCAGGCCGACCTTCGAGAACAGGCCCGGCTGCCCCGCCGCGCAGGCCCGATAGAGCTGGGAGATCACGCCCTGGGGCAGGTTGTAGCCGCGGATCAGGTTGTCCTGGGCGGCCTTGGCCACCTTCGGCATGCGGCCGAAATTGGCCGCGATGACCCGCGAGAGGAGGCCGTCATGGTGCAGGCGGCCGGTGCCGAGCCCTTTGCTGTCGCCGGCGCCCGCCGTCATGATCAGGGTGAGGCCGCGCGGCGATCCGGTCTCGACGAACCGCTTCTCGAGGGCGGCGTGCAGGGCCTCCGGGATGCAGCTCTGGACAAACCCCGTGGTGGTCACGACGTCGTTCTCGCGGATCAGCGCGATCGCCTCTTCCGCCGAGATGACCTTGTTCTTCCTCATGGAGCCCGTGATCCTCCCCGGCACCTCCGGGAGCGGCCGGCCGTGATGCCCGCCGCCTCCGACTGTGCCATGCGCCGCCCCCGTGGTGCCGGGACGTCTCGGCCCCGGGAGTCGGCTGAGTTTTGAATACGATCGTTATTGCACCGCATCAATATTTGCGGCACTGCACGAGGGCACATGCCGGCCTCGTGACAGTACTCCGAGTATGGAGTTCGGCGCTCCTGAAAAACTCTTCGGTCCACGATCAGAAAAATTGCGCGCTCCTCGGGGCTGTCGGCCGCCTGTGCTCCGCCGCACGCGGTTTTCACGGTCCGCGTGTGCCGGCTCACCGCGGCGTCGCCCGATCCGGTGTCTCTCGGTCCCGACACGACAGGAGGCGATCATGAATCGAGATCCGAGAGCCCGCAGCAGGCAGCCCGACGGCAAGGCCCGACCGGCGGAGTCCAACCGCGAGACCGAATCCCGCGCACGCGAGGCGGTGGTGGATGCCTGGCGCCGGGCGCTTCACCGGATGCGCGAGCGGCGCGCGGCACAGGACCGCGCCGATCCGGGCCGTTGAGACCGGAGCGGGACCGGAAGGTCGGATCGGCCCCCGACGTCGCCCGAATGGTGACGGGGACCGACCCTTTTTCTCTACTTGGCGCGCCGCGGCGGGGGCGGCACAGCGTGGGCAACGAACGGGGAGTATGTGAGCCGATGGACGACGACGTCGCAGACGGCATGGACGGCGGCGACGCGAGTTCCGCGGCGGCGCAGGAAGCGAACGGGATCGCTTTCCTGCTGGCGAGCGCGGCCTACCTGACGCTCGCGGACGCGCATCTCCGGCGGGAAGGTCCGGAGGGACTGGCTCTCATGGACGAGATCGAGGACCGGATCACGGAGGCGCTGCGGAGCTTCGTCGAGGAGACGTCCTACGAGGACGCGCGGCCGGACATTCTCCAGCACGCCACCCGCAAGGTCCGCGCCCTGCTCGACGCGGGGCGCTCGCTGGCACCGGAGATGCGGCGCTTCCAGTAGGCACCGGCCCGCATCGGAGCGCGCTCCTCGCCCTAGCGCCGTCGCCCTGGCGCCGTCGCTCTGGGCCTCAGCGCGGCGCTGTGGCACCCGCGGTGACGGCGCGTTCGACGGCGCGCCGGACCGATCAGCGAATGCCCCCGTCACGCAGGCGGTACCACGCGATGATCGCCGAGACGTACAGCCGGTTGAGACCGTGAAGCGGAAGCGGCTCGATCGGCGTGAGCGGCAAAGGCAGGCTGCCGGCATCCCCGGTGGCGATGTAGGTGGCCATCGCCCGGCCCATCGCCGACTGCAGGCCGACGCCCCGACCCTGGCAGCCGATATCGATGAGCAGGCCGGGCGCCGGCTCGTGGAGATGGGGCAGGTAGTCCCGGGTGATCGCGACCCGGCCGCACCAGCGATGGTCGAAGGCGATCCCGTCCAGCTGCGGGAAGAGCTTGGCCACGATCCGCTCGAGATGCGCCCAGTCGGCGGGGCTGCGCGGCTCCCGGAACGGCCCGCGCCCGCCCATCAGCAGGCGGCCGGTATGGTCGAGGCGGAAATAGAGCAGGAGCTTCCGCGTGTCCGAGGAGACGTGACCTTCGGGCAGGATCGAGCGCCGAAGGTTGTCGGTCAGCGGCACCGTCGCGACCTGGAACGAATTCGCCGCGATCACCGTTCGCGCGAGGTTCGGCCAGAGCCCGCCCGTGTAGCCGTTGGTGCACAGAACGACCCGGCCGGTCGTCACCCGCTCGCCCTGGGCCGTCGTGACCGTCCAGCCCGACCCGGTCCGTTCGAGGGCGGTGACAGGCGACGCGCCGTGGATCGTGGCGCCGGCCTTCTGGGCAGCCCGGGCGAGGCCGCGGGCGTAGCTCAGGGGCTGGATCGCCCCGCCGCGGCCGTCGAGCCAGCCGCCGAGATAGCGGTCGGTCCCCAGCAGCTGCTCGGTCTCGGCCCGGTCGAGGACGCGGGTCGGGGCCCCGAGCTCCGCCCACTGGGCCGCCCGCTTCGCGACCTCGGCGAGCCCGACCTCGGTATGGGCGCCCTGGATCCAGCCGGAGCGGCGGTGCGGCACGTCCATCCCGTGCCGGGCGATGAGATCGAACACGACGTCGGCGGTCCCGCCGGCGAAGCGCGCGAGCCGCTCGCCGCGCTCCCGACCGAACCGCGCGACGAGGTCGGCGGGATCGTATTTGAGGCCCGGGATGACCTGGCCACCGTTGCGACCGGACCCGCCGTAGCCGACCTCCTGCGCCTCGAGCACGACGGGTCGGATGCCGCGCTCGGCGAGATGCAGGGCGGTGGAGAGGCCGCAGAACCCGCCGCCGACGATCACCACCTCGGCCAACCCCGATCTGGCGAGGGGCGGCGTGTCCGGCGCGGGCGCCGCCGTGGTGGCCCAGAGCGAGGGTGCGAGCGGGAACGGTTCGGCCACGGTTTCTCCTAGAGCGGGTGCAGCACGCGCTGCAGGAAGTCCCGGGTGCGCGGGTTCTGCGGCCGGTTGAGGACTTCGGCGGCCGGCCCCTGCTCGACGAGGCGACCGCCGTCGAGGAACAGGACCCGGTCGGCGACCTCGCGGGCGAAGCCGATCTCGTGGGTGACCACGATCATCGTCATGCCCTCGTCGGCCAGAGCCCGCATGACCTTCAGCACGTCGCCGACCAGCTCGGGATCGAGGGCCGACGTCGGCTCGTCGAACAGGATCGCCTCCGGTCGCATGGCGAGTGCCCGGGCGATCGCGACACGCTGCTGCTGCCCGCCGGAGAGCTCGTTCGGCCGGGCGTGCTCCTTGCCCGAGAGCCCGACTCGCGCGAGCAGGGCGCGCGCCCGCTCCTCGGCCTCCCCACGGGGCTCGCCCTTCACGTGGATCGGCCCCTCGACGACGTTCTCGAGGGCGGTCCGGTTGGCGAACAGGTTGAAGCGCTGGAAGACCATGGAGACCCGCGTGCGGATCGCCTTGATGCCGCGCTTGTCCCGGTCCACCCGTTGCCCGTCGACGCGGATCTCGCCGCCGTCGTAGGCCTCGAGCCCGTTGATGCAGCGCAGGAGGGTCGACTTGCCGGATCCCGAGGGCCCGATGATGCAGACGACCTCGCCCTTCGTGACCTCGGCCGAGACGCCCTTGATCACCTCCAGCGCGCCGTAATGCTTCCGGACGTCCTCCAGCACGATCATCGGTGCCGCCCCTTCGCCTCGAAGTGGCGGACCATCAGGATCAGCGGAAGGCTCAGCGCGAGGTACATCAGCGCCACCAGCGTGTAGACGCTGGTGTTCTTGAAGGTCGACGAGGCGATCAGCTTTCCCTGGAGCGCCAGCTCGGCGACCGTGATGGTCGAGGCCTGCGACGAGTCCTTGAGCATCATGATCATGATGTTGCCGTAGGGCGGCAGCGCGATCCGGATCGCCTGCGGCAGGATCACCCGCCGCATGGTCATGCCCCAGCCCATGCCGATCGACAGCGCCGCCTCGACCTGGCCGCGATCCACCGCCTCGATGCCGGCGCGGAAGTTCTCGGCCTGATAGGCCGAGTAGGCGATGCCGAGCCCGATGATCGCCGCCTGGACGGCGGTGAGCGACAGGCCGAAATCGGGCATCACGAAGTAGATGTAGAACAACTGCACGATGATCGGGATGCCGCGCAGGATGTTGATCATCACCGCGCTGAAGCCCGAAAGGACCGCGATGCCGGAGACCCGCATCACCGCCCAGACCAGCCCGAGGAGGGTCGAGACCACCAGGGACGCAAGGGTGATCAGGATGGTGAGCTGCACGCCCTGAAGCAGGATCGGCAGGTAGTCCTGGGCGTCGGCGAGGAACTCGCGCATGAAAGTCAGGACCGGTCGGCCGACGGCGGCAGGCCCCACTTGGTGAGGATCGCCTGGAGCGTCCCATCGGCTTTCAGCTTGGCGAGCGCCGCGTCGATCTTGGCCAAGAGTTCGGTGTCGGTCTTTCGGACGCTGAGGCCCACCGAGGCGACCACGGTCGGCTTGAAGGTCTCGACCAGGCGGACGCCGGGGAACAGCCCCTGCTTCACGTAGTAGGCCAGGATCGGCGCGTCGGCGAAGCCGGCCTTCAGCCGCCCGGAATTCACGTCGCGGATGATGTCGGGGATCGCGTCGTAGATCTTCACCTCGTTGAAGAGCCCCGACTTCTTCAGCGGCTCGACGAAGGCGGTGCCGACCTGGGCGCCGACGGTCTCACCCTTCAGGTCGGCGAAGGACGTGTAATCCTTCGTGTCGGTCTTCGGCACGATCAGCCCCTCGCCGTAGCTGTAGACGGGCGCCGAGAACGACACGACCTCCTTGCGCTGCGGCGTGATGAACATCGCCGCCGCGATGATGTCGATCTTCGAGGCAGTGAGGGCCGGGATCAGCGTGGAGAATTGCAGCGGCTCCACCGCGACCGTGAAGCCGGCTTCCTTGCTGACCGCGTTGACCAGGTCGACCATCACGCCCTGAATGGTGTTCGTCTTGGTGTCGAGGAAGGTGAAGGGCAGACCCGTGGGCGTCGAACCCACCTTCAGGGGCTGCGCGCCGACGGCGGCCCCGAGGATGCCGAGGAGCAGCGCCGACGACAGACACAGCTTCGCCAACCGTCTTCTCATGGTGCCGCTCCCGTGCATTGCCCGGGTCACGCGGCGGAAGCCGGCGCCCGCTTTCATTCTCGTGAAGAATACCGCATGTTTTCGGTATCGACGCAAGCGACTTTCACGTGCATGAAGAAGCCCAGGAGAGGCAGGCTGGCGTGACCGTGAGCATCCCCCGCAGCGAGGCAACGGGTCCGGAACCGGTCGACCGGGCCGTGGGTCAGCGCCTGCGTGGCCTGCGGCGCGCGCGCGGTCTCTCGCTCGAAGCTGTGGCGTCCAGCACGGGCCTGTCGATCGGCTTCATCAGCCAGGTCGAGCGGGGTCTGTCGTCGCCGTCCCTTCGGGTCCTGGCGCTGCTCGCCGACACGCTGCAGATCGGGATCGGCGGCCTCTTCGAGCCCGGGCCCGACGCGCCTGACCCCGACCCGATCGTGGTCTTCCGGAAGGACCGGCCGGAACTTCAGCTCTGGCGGGCCGGCATCACCAAGCAGCTCCTGACCCCGCCCGGCGGCACGCAGGGGATGAGCCTGTTCCACATGGTGCTGAAGGCCGGGGCGAGCACCGGCGACGAGCTGTTCAGTCACGACGGGGAGGAGGCCGGCCTCGTCCTCGCTGGGCGGCTCACCCTGATCGTCGAGTCGCGCACGCTTCAGCTCGCGGAGGGCGACAGCTTCCGCTTCGAGAGCCGGCGGCCGCACCGCTTCAGCAATCCCGACCCGCGCAGCCAGACCATCGTCCTGTGGGTCAACGTCCTCGGATCGCCACCTCCGAGCTGAGCCCGACGCAGCGTGTCAGTTGCTCAGCCGCACGCTCGCGAGCGTGGTGCTGAAAAGCTTCAGCATGGCGGCGGTGATGTCGCCGTTCGTGGTGACCGGGAAATACATACCGTCGGATGCGCAGGCCTGCAGGGACGGCCCGATCTGCGACTCGTAAGGCCTCACGTACCGGTTATAGAAATCGTTGTCGTAGATCGGCAGGTACTGCGTGTAGATGATGCCGATCTTGACGTTCTTGTTCTTAAGGGCTGAACAGGTCGACGGGCTGAGGGGCCCGATGAAGCGGTTGCTCTGTATCTGGAAACCCGCGCTCTGGTTGGTGACGCTCCCACCGGTATCCTCGACACCGTCGGTGACCAGGAAGAGAAAGCGGATCGGCTTATCCGGTGTCAGACCGTCGCCGCTGGCTGGGATCGTCGTGTTCATTCTCGCAATCGCGCGCTCGAAATCGGTCTGATTGTCCGACTGATTGTAGTATGCGTACGCGATGTCGATGTTCGGGGCCGCGTTCTTGATGTTGTTCAACGTCGGCGTCATCGCCTGCAATTTCGTCTGTGTCACCGAATCGTTGAAGGTCCACATCTCCATCTGAAACTGCTGCGGCAGCAGCATGCTGACGTTCGCCTGATCGACGAGTGCGGAGACGGCCTCCCGCAGGACCTGGATGCGCAGCTTGATGTTGTTCCTCAAAGCGATGTGATAATTGTCGTTCTGATCATCGCCGGTAATGTTGCCCTTCTTGTCGAACGTGTGCTGGTGGCACGCGAATGCGCAACCGTTGGTCGCGATCTTCATGTTTTGGACGTCGGCATCGGTCGCCGCGAGACCCATCGACGGCGAGTTGTCGAGCAAGAGGTAATAGTTGATATATTGTGACGTATTGCGGGTCGCCGAAGACGTGCCGCTGACAGGCATGGCCGGGATCTGCATCATCGACGCCAAGCTGGTCTTGACCGTCGCCGTGTAGCTCGCAGTCAGGCTCAGCGTCTTCGAGGTGTTGACCGGCGCTCCGGGCGTGAAGGAGGTGACTGTCACACCCGGGACCTTGGCGGCCTCCGTACGGAACTGGGTCTCCATGTTCTGCAAGGTTGTCGTCGGGATCGTGTTGGTCTTCTGCGACATCACCGCGAGCACGGCGCCGTCGAGCGCGGCGTCGAGTTGGGTCTTGGCGGCGTTGCGGCGCCCGTAATCGACCGCCGCGGCCGTGGCGAACATGACCGGCAGCGTCACGAGCGCGAACGTGACCGCGACTTGACCGGAGCGCGCCCGAAAAAACGCCGTCGCGACCATCTCGAGAGCACGGTTCAACCGGATACGGAATACCGACACGGGCCTTCCTCGAACCTTAGTTGTAGACCGGGCAGGCGGCGCCGCCCGGCATGACGATTTCGCTGGGCGTTCGCTCCGACCACGGGACCTGCCGCGTGAACGTCAAGCCGCGGCCCCCGAAGATCCAACGGTACAGGGCGCTCCCGATGATCGGGGTGTAGGGCATCGTGACTTCCGCCAAAATGTAGCGGGCACCGTCGAACTGATAGGCGGCCGGAGTCGCGGGGAGCCCGTTGCTCCCGTTGGCCTGATTGGCCGGGCGCTTCGTCGCGTTCTGCGGCCAGCTCGAACAGACGAAGCCCTTGAGCGTCCCGTTGATCGACTCCACGCCCATCGCGTTGACGACGATCTGCAAACCGGATGCGTCCAGCGGGCGCAGGATCGCGGTCGCCGCACCGGCGATCTTCGTCATCCCGTCCTGCGTCGCCAGGGCATTGTCCATGCGACCGGACAGATCGCCGAGCGTGCGCGCGAAAAGGGTCAGTTTCCGGGTCGCGTCGACGACGCGCGTCAGCTCGGCGGTCCCGAAGTACAGGATGATCAGCAGGGGCAGGACGAGCGCGAACTCGACGGCGGCGATCCCGCGCTCGTCGCGGCGAAAGCGGCTGAGGCGGACCGGCAGACCGTCCATCAAGAGCACCCCGACGGTGCGGTGTACGGTTCCACCTTGAACACCGTCGCGGCCTGCAGCACTCGCCGCTTGTTCGGCAGATTGGGCACACCGGCACCGAGCAGAGGGAAGAAGACCGGGATATCCACGGCGGCCTGCACGACCACGATGGCCGAGTTTCCGGCGCACGCGTAGCCGGCGAAGTTCGGATTCCAGTCGCTCGCCCCGCTGGCGTTGGTCGCGACGGGCGAGACCGGATTGGCGGAGTCGTAGTCGGCCACCTTGGTCACGCTGACCCGGACGTTGGCGCAGGTGAAGATCGTCACCCGGGGGGTGCCATTCGGTTGCGTGCAGATCGCCGTGCGGAAGCGGCTCATCAGCGTCGCGGTGTCGGTTGTGCCCGCGTTCGTCGTCTGGAACGCGCCAGTGTAGATCTGCCGGCTGGCGTCGGACACCGCCTGCTGCAGGATCTCCTGCTCCCAGAAAACGATCCCGTTCTCGAGGCAGGCCCCGACCAGTGCGAAGAACGGCAAAGCCACCAGAGCGAACTCGACGGCCGTCGCACCATCGCGGGCCTGCGCGTACCGCGAGGCCAGCTCCCGGATGACGAGCGAGCGCCACGCCGCTCGGATTGCCGTGCTCACATCCCAGCTCGAAGTTGGAACCACCGAGCTCGATGAAGCATCAAAAGCTTACTTTTCTCCGCGCATCACTGCTCAAAGTCGACTCTTCCTCACCACAACCCTGCGCGGTAGATGACGGTATAGTCTCTTATCGTCAACTAACAGTTGAAAACATCGCGTTCCCGGTCACGCGACAGGGCTTCGCTGGAATAGCGCCGTTCGGCGCCGAAGTAACGGACACGTGAGCACCAGTTCTCCGACTTCACGAGACAATGCGCGCGAGCGACGCGATTTGAGCGGCGCCCGGTTCGGAAATAGGCCGTTTTAAAGTCGTGATCTCCCTGGCAGACAGGTAACCAAATCGAGATAAATCGCATTAAGCGCAGCTTAAGAGATCGCCGATATTTTCGCGAGCCACTATAAACCGCCTGGCGATCCCCGATCATGGCCCGTGCTCTGCCGGACGTTGTCTCCATCGAAGAGGGGGTCGGGCTCCTGCGAACCCAGCTCCTGTCGATCTCCGACGCGATCGCGCGGACCCGTCAGGAGATTGCCGACCTTCGGCAGGAACAGGAGACGAGCCGGGCCCGCGACGAACTCCACGCCGTCGTGCAGGGCACGGAAGACGCCACCAACGCGATCCTGACGGCCTCGGAGAAGGTGGACACGCTCGCGCGCGGAATCGTGCGGCGATCGGGCGAGGACGCCAACAGGGCCGACGCCGCGGCGATCCAGATCGAGATGCAGACCATCTTCGAAGCCTGTAATTTTCAGGACCTCACCGGCCAGCGGATCTCGAAGGTCGTGCGCACCATCGTGCTCGTCGAGGAGCGGATCGGCGAGATGCTGCGGGCCTGGTCCGGGCCCGGCGAGGGGTCGGTGCCGACGAGCCCGCCACCCGACAGGCGCAGCGGTGAGGCGGCCCTGCTCAATGGTCCCGTCCTGCCCGGCGACGCCTCGGTCTCGCAGGACACGGTCGACGCGATGTTCCCGTAAGGCACGGTCCGGAAGGCGTGCCGATGGGCCGGATACTTCTCATCACGGACGATCCCGCGCGCAGCCAGGGATTGGCGCAGGATCTCTCCGACGGCCTGTCCTGCGAGGTCCACGACCTGCGCGCCGCGGAGGCGCCTCTCGGCAGCGCGACCGCGATCGTCACCGACGTCCTCGACCTCGGATCGGCCTCCGTCGAGCGTCTGCGCCGCCGTCTGGCCGAGGTCCGGCACGGCGTCCCACTCATCATCCTGCTCCAGACCGACAGCCCGCGGACCCGGCTCCTGGGCGTCGCCCTCGGCGCGACGCACACGCTCTGCGCGCCCTTCGACACGGATCGCCTGCGGGAGACGCTGGGTGCGTCGCGCGCACCCGCGCGCGTCGCGGCCTTCTCGGATGAGCCTGTGCCCGCCTGCGCCTTACGGACGGCCGCGGCGGCGCGCGGCTTCTACGCCTCGGTCTTCGTGCCGGATCAGCCGATCACGCCGGAGGTCATCGACAACGGGACCCAGGCCATCGACCTCGCGATCCGGGAGACCGGGATCCGCGACTGGGTCCGGGCGGTGCGGCAGTTCGACGATGCCACGCACCAGCACTGCCTGCTCGTCGCCGGGCTGGCGGCGGCCTTCGCGGCGAGCCTCGGCCTCGGCGAGCAGGAGCGCCATCGCCTGACGAAGGCGGCCCTGCTGCACGACGTCGGCAAGATCCATATCCCGGCCGCGATCCTCAACAAGCCGGGGCGGCTCGACGACGCCGAACTGGCCGTCATGCGGCTCCATCCGGAGAAGGGCTACAGCATGCTGGTCGATCAGGGCTTCGAGCAGCAGATGCTGCACGTGGTCCGGTCGCACCACGAGATGCTCGACGGATCGGGCTATCCGGACCGCCTCAAGGGCGACGAGATCCCCGACCTGGTCCGTCTGGTCACCGTCTGCGACATCCACGCGGCCCTGATCGAGCAGAGGCCCTACAAGCCGCCGATGGCCAGCGAGGCGGCCTACGCGATCCTGGAGGGCATGGCGGGACGGCTCGACCCGGCGATCGTCGGCGCCTTCCGGCCGGTCGTCGCCGCCTTCGCGCCCCACACCCTCAACGCTGCCTGACGGCGTCCCGCCGCAGCTGCGTCGCGCACCGACGTACGGGCGCCACGCCGCGGATCCCTCCGGGGCGCGGCGCGATCTGTGTTCCGCACGATGTGCGCGGGCCTCGCCGAAGCGCGGCCCGCGCCGCCGACTTGTCACTCGGCCGGCTGGAGAGCCGGCGCGGGCGCGAGCGGCGCCAGGGTCTGACCGGACAGGGCCGCGGCGAGCTTGGCCTCGTCGACCTCATTCTCCCAGCGCGCCACGACGATGCAGGCCACCGCGTTGCCGATGAAGTTCGTCAGCGCGCGGCACTCCGACATGAAGCGGTCGACGCCGAGGATCAGCGCCATGCCGACCACCGGCACGGAGGGCACCACGGCGAGCGTCGCCGCGAGGGTGATGAAGCCCGAGCCGGTCACGCCCGCGGCGCCCTTGGACGACAGCATGGCGACGAGCAGCAGCAGCGCCTGCTCGCCGAGGCTCAGCGGCGTGTCGGTCGCCTGGGCGATGAACAGCGCAGCCATGGTCATGTAGATGTTGGTGCCGTCGAGGTTGAACGAGTAGCCCGTGGGCACCACGAGGCCGACGACCGGCTTCGAGCAGCCGGCCCGCTCCATCTTCTCCAGCAGGGAGGGCAGCGCCGACTCGGACGACGACGTGCCAAGCACGAGGAGCAGCTCCTCCTTGATGTAGCGGATGAGCTTGATGATCGAGAAGCCGTTGTAGCGGGCGACCGCGCCGAGCACGACCAGAACGAAGATCGCCGAGGTCAGGTAGAAGGCGCCGACGAGGTAGGCGAGGTTGGCGAGCGAGCTGATCCCGTACTTGCCGATCGTGAACGCCATCGCGCCGAAGGCACCGATCGGGGCGACCTTCATGATGATGTTGACGACGCCGAAGATCGCCTCGGACAGGACCTTGATGATGTCGAGCACCGGCTTGCCGCGGTCGCCCAGGAAGGCGAGGCCGAAGCCGAACAGCACCGAGAAGAACAGCACCTGCAGGATCTCACCGCCCGCGAAGGCGCCGACCGCCGTCGTGGGGATGATGTTCATCAGGAAGTCGACGATGCTCTGCTCCTTCGCCTTGCCGGCGTAGGTGGCGACCGCCTTCGGATCCAGGGACTTCGGGTCGATGTGCAGGCCGTTGCCCGGCTGGAGCACGTTGGCGACGACGAGGCCGACGATCAGCGCCAGCGTCGAGAACGTCAGGAAGTAGATCAGGGCCTTGCCGCCGACCCGGCCGACCTTCTCGAGATTGGTCATGCCGGCGATGCCGGAGACGACGGTCAGGAAGATCACCGGGGCGATGATCATCTTGACCAGCTTGATGAAGGCGTCGCCCAGCGGCTTCAACTCGGCGCCGAGCTGCGGGTAGAAATGTCCGAGCAGGATGCCGATCGCGACGGCGACCAGGACCTGAAAGTAGAGCGTCCGGTACAGCGGCTTCGGTCTGGCGGGCGGATGCGGGGCGGTGAGTGGTGATGGCACGGCAGCCATGGGGCGTTCTCCCTGTCGCGAGCTTCGGAAGGGGCGGCTTGCGTCGGCGTGAGCCGACGGTGTCCGCGCTTGCTGTTGGCCTTTCGGCGCGCAGCCGTTCACTGGCGACATGGCTGCGTTACGTGACGGGAATGGCAACCGGCATGCCACTCGGACGCCGGCCGCTACTTTTCTTTAACCAGCTGATTAAGATGAGCTTTTTCTTGAAGGCGGCGGTGGGCGAGGCGCGCCAGAATGCGGATTCTCGCACGCGGCCAGCCGGAACGGTCCGGATTCCCGGACAGGCCGGCCGCCGTTGAGCGCGCTGACGCTGTCCGGCCAGGGCAAGCCCTCGCGCCGGGGCCTCGCCGTCTTGGTCGGGCTCTGCGCGATCCTCGTGGCGGCGTGGCTCGCCGGCCGGGCCGCAGAGCGCTGGGCCCTGTCGGACCTGCGGCGCGGCGCCCGCTCGGCGATCGGCCTGCAGGTCGGCGTGCTGCTCGCGGAGATGCAGAAGCAAGCGTCCCTGCCGCTAGCGCTCGCCGCCGACCCCGAGGTCGCCGCCGCGGTCGGCCCCGATCCCGGACGCGACCTCCTGGATCGTGTCGATCGGCGGCTCGCCCAGGTCGCGGCCGCCACCGGATCGGCGGTCATCTACGTCATCCGCGCCGACGGTCTCACGGTCGCGGCGAGCAACGCGGGGGAGGATCGCAGCTTCGTCGGCCGGGACTACGGTTTCCGCCCCTATTTCAAGCAGGCTCTGGCCGGCGGGGCCGGATCCCAGTTCGCCCTGGGAACAGTCAGCGGTCGGCCGGGCCTGTACCTCGCGCGCCGGATCGGGGCCGGGACCGGCGTGGTGGTGGTGAAGGTCGAGTTCGACGCGGTCGAGGCGGCTTGGCGCGCCGCCCGCGAGGTCACCTTCGTGACCGATGCCCGGGGCATCGTCCTCGTCACCAGCGAGCCGAACTGGCGCTTCGACACCCTCCACGCCGTCGACGCGGCCGAACGCGCACGGATCGAGGCGGGACAGGAATTCGGCGCCGCGCGCCTCGAGCGGCTGCCGATCCATCCGGTCGCGGGCGAACCGGACGTGGTGCGGGTCGGACGCGGGTCGGTCCCGGCCTGGACCGCCATCCAGTCGCAGGCGCCCGTGCCCGGCACGGACTGGCAACTGCGGACACTGACGCCGGTCGGGACCGCCGTCGAGCGGGAGCGCCTGCAGGCCTGGATCATCGCGGCCCTGGTCACGGCGCTCGCCGGGTACGGACTCTTCACCCTGGCCGATCGGGGGCGCCGGACACGGGCCCGGCTCGCCGAGGCCGCGGCGCGCCGAGCGGAGCTGGAATCCAGCGTCGAGGCGCGCACGCGGGCGCTGCGTGAGACCAACGCCCAGTTGCGCGCCGAGATCGCTGAGCGGCAGCGCGCCGAGGCCGAGCGCGAGCGCCTCGGCCGCGAACTGGCGCAGGCCGGCCGGCTCGCCGCCTTGGGCCAATTCGCGGCCAGCATGGCCCACGAGATCAACCAGCCGCTGGCGGCGATCCGCTCCTACGCGGACAACGCCGCGATCCTCATTCGCCGCGGTCGGGGCGAGGACGCGGCCGAGAACGCCGCCGCCATCGGGCGGCTCACCGACCGGATCGCCGGCCTCACGCGGCAGCTCAAGGGCTTCGCCCGGCGCGCCTCGCCGCGGCGGGAGCCGGTGCTGCTGCGCGAGGTGGTGGCGAACGCGCTGGAACTCGTGGCGGCGCGCGCCGCCGCGCTCCAGGTCTTGCTGGAGGCGGACCGGCCCGCCCCGGAGCTACGCGTCCTCGGAGACGGTCCGCGGCTGGAGCAGGTGCTGGTCAACCTCTTGCAGAATGCCATCGACGCTGTGGCGGGGCGCGCGGAGGCCCGCGTCTGCCTGTGCCTCGTCGAGAGCGGCGAGCGGGTCGCGATCGAGGTGGCCGATACCGGGCCCGGGATCCCCGCGGAGGTGTGCGGCCAGGTTTTCGACGCGTTCTTCACGACCAAGGCGGACGGCCTCGGCCTGGGCCTCGCCATATCCCGCGGGATCGTGGAGGATTGCGGCGGGAACCTGATCCTGGCCGGCGGCGACGGCGCCGGGACGGTCTTCCGGATGGAGTTGATCCGGGCGGCGGACGCGGTCCCGAGCGTGGGCAAGCCCGTGGGAGCGACACCGTGAACGGATCGGCAGACGCGCAGGCGGAGACCGAGCGCGTCGTGTTCGTCGATGACGAGGCGGACGTGCGCCGGGCCAATGGCCAGAGCCTGGAACTCGAAGGTTTCACCGTCGAGACCTTCGCGGCCGCCGAGCCGGCGCTCGCGGCGATCCTGGCCGCGCCGCCCGGCGTGGTCGTCACCGACGTGCGGCTGCCGGGGCTCGACGGCGTCGCCCTCTTGGCGCGACTGCGCCGGGTCGATCCCGACCTGCCGGTCATCCTCATCACCGGCCACGGCGACATCCGCATGGCGGTGGCCGCCATACAGGAGGGTGCGTACGACTTCCTGGCCAAGCCCTATCCCGCCGAAGCGCTCGTCGGGTCCGTTCGCCGGGCGCTCGAGCGGCGCCGGCTCGTCATGGAGAACCGGGCGCTGCGGGCCCGGCTCGACGCGGCCACCGGGGAGGATCCGGCTTTCCTCGGGACGTCCCCGGAGATCGTGGGGCTGCGCGCCCTGGTGCGCGAGGTCGCGCGGGCCGATGTCGACGTGCTGGTCTTCGGCGAGACCGGGTCCGGCAAGGAGGTTGTGGCGGGCGCCCTGCACCGGTGGAGCCGCCGCGCCGAGCGGAACCTCGTGGCGATGAACTGCGGGGCACTGCCCGACAGCGTCGTCGAGAGCGAGCTGTTCGGGCACGAGGCCGGGGCCTTCACCGGCGCCCTCAAGCGCCGCGTCGGCCGCATCGAGCACGCGCAGGGCGGTACGCTCTTCCTCGACGAGATCGAGAGCATGCCGCTGCCGCTGCAGGTCAAGCTCCTTCGGGTGCTCCAGGAGCGAACCGTGGAACCGCTCGGCACCAACGAGGTGCGGCCGGTCGACATGCGGGTGGTGGCCGCCACGAAGGTCGATCTCGGGCAGGCGGCCGCGCAGGGCACCTTCCGCGACGACCTCTACCACCGGCTCAACGTCATCACGATCACGATCCCGCCCCTGCGCGATCGCGGGGACGACGTGCTGCTGCTCTTCCAGCATTTCCTGCGCCGCGCCGCCGAGAAGTTCGGGCGCCCGGTGCCGCCGGTCACGGCGGCGATCCGCGATCACCTGCGCCGACACGCCTGGCCGGGCAACGTCCGCGAGCTCGGCCATTTCGCCGAGCGCTGCGCGCTGGGGCTCGCGGCGACGGCGCAGCCCGCCGCCGAGCTGGCAGCCGGCAGCCTCGCCGATCAGGTCGATCGCTTCGAGCGCCAACTGATCCGCGACGAGCTGATCATGGCCGGCGGCGATGTCCGCGCCGCCGCCGAGGCTCTCGGCCTGCCGCGCAAGACCCTCTACGACAAGATGGCCCGGCACGGCCTGACACCGGGCGACTACCGCTAGGACGGCCGGGTTCGGCATGTCCTGAGACCGCGACGGTCCCGGCTCCAGCGCGGGATCGCCGCGACGGCGACATGCCGAAAAGGGGTACGTGGACCGGTGCGGAAACTGCTTAGCGTGGCTGACGGATCCCCCCGCCGAGCCGCCCATGCCCCGCTTCTTCATCGATCTGCACGACGGAACCGAACTGGTCCGCGACAAGGACGGCTACGACCTGCCCAGTCTCGAAGCCGCCCGTTCGCAGGCCGTGAAGATCATGACGCGCATCGCCCAAGGGCTCTCCGACCGGCCCGGGCGTCAGGATTACATCGCGGCAGTCCGCGACGACGAGGGCGTGGTGCGGATGCGCTTCCGGGTGTCGCTCGATGCCGGCCCCGTCGGCTGAGGCTCAGGGGTGCGGAACTGCCGAAAAGTTCGCGCCTCTGGCTGAGTCGGCGCCCGGAAAGGCCGCCGTGTGTGGGACCGGGCGGGCTGGATTCGATGGTAGCGAGGGAGGGGCTCGAATCCGCGACATAGAGATTGCGGTGCTTCGCTTCTGCGCTGCGATTCAGGCACTGAGCTGTCAACTTGGCGGACAAAGGCACCAGTCGTACCCCAGCACGAAAGCTTCGCGCCGTCCGCGACGAGGAGAGTCCTGCTTCCGGTTTCGGGTGTCAGATATGAGAAGCGGATGCCGGGCGGTGGGCCAAAATACGCCATGAAACGGCGGCCGAGGGCATACATACCGCCGGCCGGACGACGTCGCCGGCGTGGCACCTTGCGTGGTTCACGCGTCAGGTTTGCGGGATAACCATCGCGAAGCGCAGGCCCTTCCCGTCGATGGCGCGCTCGAAGCGACCGCCCAGGCTTCGCTCGATGGTCTGCTTGAGTAGCCGCGACCCAAACCCGGTTCCATCGGCCTTAGGCACCTCCGAAGGCGCTGACCGCTCTCGCCACGTCACGTGCATCCCATCGGCGGCCATCTGTCCCTGAACCTTGAGGGTCCCGCCGCCCGAAAGGGCCCCGTACTTGGCCGAATTGGTGGCGAGCTCGTGAAAGATCATCGCGTAGTCGTTGACCTTGCCTTGGGTGGCAACCACCGCGTCATCGATGTCGATCTCGATATTGTTGCCGTGCCGATAAGGCGCCAAGATGCGCTCCGCGAGGATGCCCATCGAGACGTTCCCGCTCTCGCCTTGCTGAGCGCGTGTTGCCAGGACGGTCGCCTCGTGCAGCACGCCGAACCGCCGCGACAGGTCCTCCGCGAAAAGCGGCGCCGACGTTGCGTCTCGGGCGACGATGGAAGTCAGTGCCCGGGCTACGGTGAACATGTTCGAGACCCGGTGCGCGAGTTCAGCGGTTAGAAGCCGTTCGGCCTCCTCGGCCCGTTTGCGGTCCGTGATGTCGAGGAAAATGGCTTGAACCCATTCCCCGACCCGACCGGCGTCCCCACCGACACCTCGCGCCGAGATCCAGCGCGCGTCCGCACCCGCGCCAATACGGAAGTCGAAGCTGTAAGGATGCGGGTCTCGCTCACTGGCCGCCCATTCCTTCACCATCGCACTGCGATCGGCGGCGTTGACGCGCGCGAACAGAACGTCGATGTCGACGACGGCTCCGGAGACGCCCCAGAACTCGCGACACAGGCTGTCGAGCTGGGCTACCCGTTGGGTCGGCGACCACGCCCAGAGGCCGACGCCGCCTCGGTGGATCGCGCCGGTGAAATTCGCCAAGGTCCACTCGTCACCGGTCAACTCGAGCCCCCCGTTCATGTCGTTCTCGCGTGCCTGCCTATCGGGGTGACCCGCCCGTTGCGATACCGGCATATAACCCGCGGATGACGTGCCGGCTCCGGCATAGCTCGATCACGCTGTCATCTTTCGCGAGGATGCGCGAACAGGGCCTCGGGCGGGAGACCTGTCCGGCATCGCGAGCCTTCAGTGACGAACGAGATGGCGATGATGGTCCGATCGGGTTCCGATTCGGCCACACGCCTTGCAGAAGACATCATCGCCGAGATCGAAAGACCGTACGCGCTCAACGAGTGCGCCACTTCCATTGGCTCCAGCCTTGGTTTGAGCGGATGCGAGGATCGGTCGAGCCCTGAAGAGCTGATGCAGTGCGCCGACGTCGCTCTCTCCGAGGCGAAACGCCGTCGCCGAGGACGCGCAGCGGGCCGCGGCGCAGCGTCAGGAGGCACCCGCCATCACGGCAGCCGTAACACGTTCGCGCAGGTCCAGAGACAGGGGCGAAGGCATGGGCAAGCTCCTTCACCTACCGACGCGCTACCCGCAAACTCGTCCCATTCAGCGCGGGACCGGCTCCGGAGCTTCAAATTAATAGTCCATGAACTATAGCAATCTCGGAGCTTCGGAGCGCGATTCCAAGCACGCCGGATGTATCTCGAGGCGGAACTGGCGCCGAATTCGCGTAGTTGTCCTCGATACGGACAGAAGCGATACCGGATCTGAAAACAATCATACAAAACTGAGGCGCCGAATGCCCTGGAACAGTCGCTGGATGCGCGTACTGGTCGGCGTGCTCCTCCTGAGTGCTGCCATCCTAGCAGTCCTTCCAAGCTTCACAGGCTACACCAGCCTAGACGGCACCGTGAACGCGCGCTTCGCCGTCGTGTCGGCGCCCATCGAGGGCGTGGTCTCCGATACGCCGCCTAAGGTCGGGACGGCGCTGCCCGAGGATACCTCGGTGTTCTTCATCAACAATGGCCGCATCGCGCGAACCGCCGAGGCGCAATTAGATGCTGACTTGGCTGCATCCAAGGAAAAGTTGCGGGCGCTCGAGCTGCAAGCGAAGGATCTATCTGCACTCAAAACTGATCTGATCGGTCGCCTCAGAGAGTACCAGCAGGCGAGCATAGTGAGCATTCAGCAAGAGATCATCATCCGTCAGCAGCGCATCGCGACGGCGCAGGCCAACAAGACCTCCGCCGAGGCGGACCTTGCGCGCAAGCAGACGCTCGGCGCGACCGGCGTGGTGGCAGGGAGTTCGGTCGAACAAGCCCGCGCCGCCTCAGTCGGCGCCGGCAGTGAGCAGAACATCGCCAAGGCCGAGCTGGAGCGGCTCCAGCGCCAGTTGGATGCGCTCAAGCGCGGCACCTTCGTCGGCGAGGGCCGCAATGACGTACCCTACTCGCAGCAGCGTATCGACGAGGTCACGATCCAGCTCGCCAACGTCGAGGCGCAGATCCGGATCGAGAAAGCTCGCACCCAGCAGTTGAGCCTCCAGCTTTCTTTGGAGCGCTCCCGGAACGACCGGCTCTCCTTCGTCGCGGTGCAGGTTCCGTTCAAGGGTGTCATCTGGCGCAACAACGTCGTGGCTGGCTCAAACGTGCTGGTCGGCAACGAGTTGATGCGCCTGCTCGACTGTCGCGACCTGTTCGTGGACATCCTCGTGGACGAGGTGAACTACGATGAGATCAAGCCGGGCGACAGCGCCGATGTACGGCTGCTCGGAACGTCCCAGGTGATCCCTGGTCGTGTTTTGTCGGTGCGCGGGTCGGCAGCCGCCGTCGAAGAGGTGGTGCTGGCAGCGATCCCGCCGCAAAGCCGGGGCAAGAATGCCCGCATCCGGGTCGCGCTCGACCCGAGCGATATGCAGACCGATTACGCCAATTTCTGCCAGGTGGGTCGCACGGTTCAAGTTCGGTTCGCGCGTGCCGGGTCGTCCCTTCAAACCGCCCTCGATCCGGTCATGAATTGGGTGAAGGGCCTGTGGTTCAGCATCTCGTGAGCCTCGGGCCGACGCTTTTCGTAGCGGCCTTCTTCTTTATCTTCGCCCTGAACTGGCCGCGGGACCGCACGTGGACGCGCGCGGTGACTTGCGCCTTCGTGCTACTCGTCGCCGGGCGCTATCTCTGGTGGCGCTGCTTCCACACCGTCTTGCCCTACCCAGCGGATCGAAGCTTCGGCTTCTTCTGGACGTGGTTCGTGTTCTGCGTCGAAATGGGTGCCTTCGCCGACATCCTGCTCTTCCTGGTGGCGATGAGCCGCTACGTCGATCGGCACGCCGAGGCCGACCGCCTGGAGCAATCGTTCTTCGCCACCCGCCCTGACAGCCTGCCCACCGTCGACGTGTTCATTCCGACCTACAACGAGCCTCTGGATGTTCTGGAACGGACCATCGTCGGGGCTCTCGCGCTCGACTATCCGCGAGACAAGCTGAAAATATATGTCCTCGACGACAAGCGCCGCGACTGGTTGCGCGCCTATTGTGAGTCGAAGGGCGCGATCCACGTCACGCGCTCGGACAACAGCCACGCCAAAGCGGGCAACATGAACAACGGCCTGAAGGTCTCGTCGGGTGCCTTCGTCGCGATCTTCGATGCCGACTTCGTGCCGTACCGCAATTTCCTGCGCCGCACGCTGCCCTTCTTCCGGGACCCGACCATCGGCATCGTTCAGACGCCGCAGCACTTCTTCAACAAGGACCCGGTACAGTCGAACCTCAATCTCGAGAAGGTCTGGCCCGACGAGCAGCGGCTGTTCTTCGACGAGATGGCCACCTCCCGCGATGCCTGGGACGTGAGCTTCTGCTGCGGGTCCTGCTCCATCGCTCGGCGGGCCGCCATCGACGCGATCGGCGGCTTCCCGCACGACTCGATCACCGAGGATCTGCTCACCACGCTCGCGATGCTCAACAAAGGCTACAAGACCCGCTACCTCAACGAGCGGCTGTCGATGGGCTTGGCGGCCGAGAACCTGAAGGGCTACTTCGTGCAGCGCGGGCGCTGGTGCCGGGGCGGCATCCAGACGATCTACCTCCATAACGGCCCGCTGCGCGGTCCTGGCCTCAACCTGTTCCAGCGGGTGATGTTCATACCCCTGTCCTGGTTGGTTCAGTACACCGTCCGCTTCGTGATCCTGATCGTGCCCGCCGTCTACCTGTGGACGGGATCGGCGCCGCTCTACTTCACCGGCACCGAGGACATCGTGCGCTACCAGCTTCCTGTGCTGGTCGGCTATTTCCTGCTGATGGGCTGGCTCACGCCGACGCGGTACCTGCCCCTGATCTCTTCGGCGGTCGGCACCTTCGCGACTTTCCGCATGTTGCCCATCGTGCTCTCCAGCCTGATCAAGCCCTTCGGCGTGCCCTTCAAGGTGACGCCGAAGGGCTCGGGCAATGAGGAGTCCGAGTTCGACGCCTACACGTTCCTCTGGATCGCCTCCTTGATCGCGATCACGTCGCTCGGTCTTATCGTCAACATCGTACCCGAATGGTCGCGGATCGGTGAGGGCGAGTTCTCGGTGGTGTCAGCCTACTGGGCGGTAATCAATATCGTGGTTCTGATGATCGCTGCGCTGATCTGCTTTGAGAAGCCACGTCCCCTCGTAGAGTCCTTCTCCACGAACGAGCGCGCACGCGTGCTCGGTGTGAGTGAGACGTACCGCGAGGCGCGCATCGTCAGTCTCTCGCTGGACGGGGGCATCGCTGAGTTCGCCACGCCCCCGGGCCTGCGCACCGGTGATTACATGTGGGTCGAGATGGACGCCTTCCCGCACCTGCGCTGCACAGTCGAGAAGGTCGCGGCTCCGAAGGCGGGCAAGCCGGTCAGCGTGAAATTCAGGTTCAAGCTGGAGGGCGAATGCCGCGACCGCATGATCGTCAAGCTCTACACAGGCCGCTACAGCCAGGACATCCACGACCTCGACAAGTCGGCTATCGCAGGCGGGGTATGGTCGCGGATGTTCGGCAAAAGCCCGGAGATCATTTAGCGCGCCTCCGCGCCGAGCCGTGCGGAGGCTTTGACGAAGTCGATCTTACCGAGGGTGGCAGCATCCGAGCTTTCACCCGGTCGCTGGCCGATTGACGCGGGTGTAGCGCGGCTCGTCAGGTCGGTCGGCCGTGCTTTCGTGGAGACGGTCCGGCCGTCGGAGTTGCACGTCATCCTGTATGCTTTCCACAGCAAGCCGTAGGTGCCGAAGGCGACCATAAACCTCAGGAGCCTCGACCCAGACGTGGGACTGCCTTCGACGAACGAAGTGACCCTGTCTGAGTTGGCCGCGAGCTGGCAGCGCATTCTCAAACAGCAAGTCTGTCGTGCAGCGGACAGGCGGGGAATAGCAATTTACAAATTTGCTCCACGGCAGTGCAATGAACATTACAATGATAATTGTTTTATAGAAAGTTATTTGTCGTCCGCATAATACCTAGAATTTCAATTGGAAAATTTTCGAGCATGATTGAGACAAAATTCCTGGACTTCACTGGTCGATTTGAGCTGCCCATCTTGAGAGAGCTGCATTGCCCTCTCACCGGCATTCCACGAGGCGCGGCCGATTTCGGCCCGATCAGTGGATGAACAAGCCCCCATCTTCACATCGGCGCCGATGCGCTCCTCGGTCGATTTCAGAAGATCGCCGCCGCGCCCTGTCGCGGACTTGAAATTTCCGAGACATGTGTTCGCTATATGTAACTGGACGTTGCAGGCAGCTATCGCTCCATCTGCTGCGCCCGTGAGCGCGCCGAGCACTAAGATCCCGCCGATCACGTATGCTGATGCCACAGAGGTTGTCCTCTCCTGTACGCCAAGGAGGCGCTTGGGTTTGGAGATCCCATAGTGCACCACAGATATCTAGAGAATGAATTTTGCGACCGCGCGGTTTGGCTGCTGGATTTACGGCGCGGATCGTTAGCAGACGTTTAATTGTAGAATCTTCGACATCAAATGTCTATATATCAGCGTTTATTGCCGCATTAACCCTTCTCCGGTGCCACCGCTTTCGAGAAGAGCATCGATGCGTTTCTTGAACAGGATGGGATCACACGCGGTCGCGGGCGACCGTCCGCAGACGGCGGGTTTGAGCGCATCAGCGCGCGACTTGCTGCGGGATCTGGTGCGAGACCTTGATCAGAAAATCCGCGCGCGACTCCGGGCTCATCTTGGCCACATGGTCGCGGATCGCCCCCGCTGAGGATGTTTGGGAGGAACCGGTGTCACCCTCACCCCCCTTCGTGACCGCGAGGCCGACGAGATGGCGCGGCCCGGGCTGATCGCCCTCCATCGTCGCGAGGGCCGACCTTGATGAGCGACGATCAGCCAGGTCGTAGTCGAGCCGGTTGGCCGCATCGACTTTCGTCAGCGGCAGGATAGGGACAGCTCGGGCATGAGGCCTCCGACGGAGACGCGGTGGCGCACCGTGGCCGAGGTCAGGGCTGGTGGGTGGCGCGGTCGTTGAATCGGAGCCCGCGACCGTCTCGATTTCAGTGAGCGCGGGACCGTGGAGCGTCTCGGACGTTCTGCACAAGGTCGACCGGTCGAACAGCCCGCCCTCGCGCGGGGCGGGCCTCTGTTCGAACTGGCCTGCCACCGCGTACGCGCCGAGCGGGATCTTGTCGCGCTCGGCGCGTACGCGGGAAGCGCTCCGGGAACAGCAATTCGCCGTCGAGCGTGCGCGGATCGGCAAAGCTCGGCGTCCGGCAGCCGCGGTCCGGCTCGAACTCCATTGGCAGCATCAGGTGAACGTAGCCCGGGCCGAGCCGCAGGATCTCGCCCGTTACGTCGCGCTCGTGCAGGCGCTGCATGATTACCACGATCGCAGAGCGCCGGGTCGTTGAGGCGCGTCGTCACCGATTCGCGGCAGATCCGCAGCGTCCGCTCGCGCTCGGTCTCGACCATCTCGGTGAAGCGGGGATCGTCGATGATGACCCGGTCGCCGCGGCTCGCGGTCAGCGTGGCGAATGGCATGCCCTCGCGCGAGCCGGTCGCCGTATTGGCGAACGCGATCGCGCCCGAGCGGGACAGCGCGCGGTGCGGCCAGAGCGCCCGGTACCGCGCGCTCGACATCAGGTCGTGCATGCGCCGCCCGTCGCGCAGCCCGGCGAACCCGCGCAGGCCTGGATCAGCGCACGATCGAGATGGCGCGCCACTAGGGCGTCTCTGCAAAGTCATCTGAGCCAGAGCATCGTCATGCCGAGCGTGACGATAGCGAGGTAGTTTGCGGCTCGCTTCTCGTAGCGGGTGGCGATGCGGCGATACTGCTTGAGCCGGCCGATCAACCGCTCGACCTTGTTGCTCTGGCGGTAGGCGGGTTTGTCGAAATCGAGCTGGCGGGGCTGATCCTTGCGGGTGGGGATCACCGGCTCGACCCGGCGTTGTCAGAGGCGACAACGGGCCGGCGGACTGGAGTAGCCCCGGTCGCCTGCCGTCCGGCGGGGACGTAGGCGCGGGCGGCCTCGCCCTGGACGTGGCACCGCGCCCTTGTCCATGAGTGCATTCAACGCAAACTGCTCGTGGCGCTCGCCCGCCGTCAGCACCGCCGTGATCGGCTTACCCCCGCCCTCGGCACGCAGATGCAGCTTGGTCGAGAAGCCACCCTGGCTGCGCCCGCGCGCTTCGCCCACGCCCTCGACGGTCGCCTCACCCCCCGACGGCGCCGGACCGGCGTGCCCCGGCGGCGTGCTGGTGGGCGCGCACCACCGTGGCGTCCACGAAGTGCAGGTCCCAGTCGAGGTCGCCGCGCGCATCCGCCTGCGCCTGCAACCGCCGCAGCACCCGGTCGAACACGCCGGCCTTGCGCCACCGGTAGAACCGGCTCGACACCGTTCCCACAGCACGATAGCGCGCCGGGAGATCCTCCCAGGATGCGCCCATGCGCTTCGATCCAGAGCATGCCGTTGAGGACTTGCCGGTGATCCTCCGCAGGCCGGCCCGTGCGCGGCTTCTGCGGAGGCAGCAGCGGGGCGATCTGCTCCCACTGCGCGTCAGTCAGTTCGAGAGCCTGACCGTCACTGAAAAGGCCATGCCGCTCCGCGGCACGCATTCGGCCGGTCCCGTGAAACCGATCGACGTTCCGAAGAGCAAGGTGCTCATCGGCGGCACGCAGATCGGACTTGGCCTGCAGACGGCAGCGATAGCCTGCGTGATGTCGGAGCGCGGTCGTAGCAGCATTGGCGTCGCAAACAGGATCGACACCGTCTGGTCGATGGCCCGTCACGCGGCGGCCACTCTTCCGGAATTCGCAAGAAAACCCGACGAAGTTCGGCTCGTGCAGGACTATCTGCGCACGGAGGTCAGTGCAGACTTCGAACTGATTGCGACGCTTGAGCACGGGGTCGGAGTCCATCACGCCGGCCTGTCGGACGAGATCAGGACGCTGATGGAATGGCTTGCCGAGGCCGGTCACCTTAGGGTCTGTGTGCAACCTCGACCATCGCGCAAGGCATCAATTTCCCCGTTTCGTCCATATTCCCGGCATCGCGTCACGTTCCGCAAGATGGACGCTCGATCGAGATGTCTCCGCGCGAGTTCTGGAATCTAATGGGTAGGGCAGGGCACATCGGGCACGATAGCGTCGGTGTCGTCGGACTCGCGGAGGGCACCTCCCGACGCGAGCTCATCGAGTACGTCGGCCGGAACACCGGTGCGCTGGCCTCACGCTCGGTCTCTCTGATCGACGATCTCGAGGCCCGCGGACGTCTAAACGAACTTCAATCCATCATCTATGCGCCCCAATGGGTCGATTTTCGGTGTTACGTCGCGCATCTTTGGGCCGAGAAGAACCTCGACGCGGTGCTCGCCAAGTCCGAGCAGCTTCTCAGGCAGACCTACGGCTACGCGACGTTGCGCAACGATCCGAGTGCGAGATCCAAGGCAGACATGTTGCTTGACGCAACGCAGAGCTACGCCCGCAACCTTGCCAAGAGTTCCGGCTTTGCCGACCTCGCAGACTTGACCGGGTTCTCTCCCGAAGGCGTTCGGGAAGCGCTCAAAGGCCTTCAGAATCTGGAGAAGAAGCTCACGCCGAGCGACTGGGCACCGGAAGGCCTGTTCGGAAAGAGCGGCAAAATGGCTGATCTCTCCGGAGTCATGTTGCAGATTCTTCAACTCAAGGAGGATCTGGAGAAATACAGCGGCGAATGTTTAGAAAATGCGCTATTATCTATTGTCAATAAAGATTTAATCAAGAGCAACGCTCTTGAAGAGATGTCCAAAAAATAATTTTTGAAGGGAATAAATGTATCAGATACTGATGCCCTGGCTGAACCCTTCAGGGTGCTCTATCGAGCGATCGTCAACAATGGTACGTGGGGTATTTCAGCGCTCAGCCGCATGACCGGAGTGAACTTCGACGCGCTGACCGAGCGGGGTCGACGCCGTCTCGATGCGCTTCCTGCGATGATCTATCATGGAGTTCGTACGGAGGCGGCCGTGCTGATTGCGGATGAACTCTGCACCACGAAGCGCAGCGGAAAAACTCGCCGAGCTGTATCGATCGACCGTAAAGGATGACGATGCTCAGTACCCGGTGGGAAAGGCACGACAGTGCTTGAACGCCATGGGTGCCGTGGACTGGAACGCGAGCCGACCCGCCGATGCCGTTCTGACCGGCGAAGGCTATCGCAACCTTTGGCGGGTGCTCTCCGGTGAAGGTGGCTGATGTATCTCGGCGATGAGCTCGACCGGGCTGCCGGAGCCGGGAGAGGTGACGACTGACAGCGCCTGAGCCGGTATCGAGCTCAGGCCGGACATCCCGAAACAGATCGATACGCCCGCGATTGTGCGCTTCATGCCCCACTCCGTCGTGACGTCTTGGAACTGAAGCAGCGAACCGCTTGGCTTAGCAAGTCTTCATAAGCCATCGAGCCGCACGATGTTTGCGAAAACTTTTCCGAAACGGCGCAAAGCTATACATTTCGAACCGACATATGATCGCCGGTGGTGAGATCGGTTGTCCGGTTTTTATCGCGGGCCGGCCGTCGGTCGCTTCGTGTCCGGACAGCGGGCCGCGTCGTGACGAGCGGCACCGTGCCGTCAGGGTACCCGGCGACCACCTCGGTCTACGTCGCCGAGTCGATCAAGCGGCTGAGCCGGAACATCTCCGCTCCGGCCCTTCGATACGACGGTGCGACCGTTACCGCTGGCGAACTGCTCGCGTCCGTGCATCGCTACGCCCGCGCCCTGTTCGGCATCGGGATCCGGCGAAGCTCGCTCTTAGCCCTCCTGGCCCCGAACTGTCCGGCGGCCCTCGCCGTGCGCTACGCCGCGAACTTGATCGCAGCCGCGACGACCTTCCTGTCTGTCACGGCATCGTCGGCCGCGCAGGCGGAACTCCTGGGATTGACGGCGCCGGACCTCCTCGTTGTCTTCCCCGAGACCGCGAAGCTCGTCCCGGTTGATGGTGGCATCGGGGTGGCCTCGGCCGGAGGCGGCGTCGCCGGCTCCGGCCGAGGCCACTCGATGCGCTGGCCGAGGGCCCAAGCCACCGAGTGGTTCGCCTGCGCGGCCAGGCCGGACGACCTCGGCGTCGTGATCTCCTCCGGCGGCAGCACGGGCGTACTAAGGGGAGTTGGCGCACATTCGCCGCCTACGCCGCCATTGTCGATGTCCTGAGCTCCGCGGAAAGGCGTCAACTCGTCAACGGACGCCTCGCGTACCTGTCCCAAGTGTTGGTCGACATGACCTTGCTCGGCGGGGGAACGGTCGTGCTGCGGGACGGCTTCGATCCGGCCGACACCCTCGGCATCATTCAGCGTGAGCGCATCACGGACCTCTTCCTGGTCGAGCCGCAATTGTTGAGCTCATGGACCACCCGGACGTCGCGCGGCGGGATCTCTCGTCGCTGCGCTGCCTGACGCATGTCGGGGCGTCCGCGCCGCCCACGCTGCGCCGCCAAGCCCGCGCGCGCCTCGGCCCGGTCGTCGCCCACACCTACGGGGCCAGCGAGATGGGCTTGATCAGCGTCCTGCCGCCCTCTGGGCACGACATCTCCGACGCCGAGAGCTTCGGCTCCGCCGGGCCCATCCTTCCCGGCGTCGAGGTGAGGTTCCGGCGGGGCGAGGGTGGCCTCGCGGCTCCCGAAGAGGGGGGCTCGGTCGAGGTGCGTTCGCCCGCGATGGCCAGCGGCTACCTCAACCGGCCCGATCTGGACGCGGCGGCCTTCCACGATGGCTGGTACCGCTCCGGAGACCTAAGACTGCTCGATGCGGCCGGCCGCCTGCATACTCTCGGTCGAGCTGTGGACGCCCTCTCGGTCGATGGACGCACGCTTACGCCGACGATGGTCGAGGACACCCTCTGTGGCGTCACCTCCGTTCGGTACGCCGTGGTCGTCACGAACTGTGGACCGCGACCTGGACCGCGGTTGTGGAGGCGTGGCCGGAGGACGCCCTGGATGTCCTCGCCTGCCAGCGAGCGGTCGATGCCGTCCATGGTCCCGGCATGGCGTCGCGAGTTCGGTTCCTCCCAGTGCCGCGGGTCCCGCGCACGGAGCAGCGCAAGCCAGACCGGGAGGCAGTTCGCGCCATCGCGCGGGTTGGCGAGGACTGCACTTGACGAGCCTGCGCCCACGGAAATGAAACGCGTCCGCGCGCCGCTGTTGGCCGCGGCGGCATCCGCCTAAGCCGCGCGGTACCCGGTCTCAGTCGAATCACCTTCTCCCATCCTGTAGATACAGCTACCGGGACGTCCGCTTCGGAGATGGCTACGAAGCGTGCTGAAAGGTCGGGATGGGCGCCAAGCCGAACGTCCGGTTCTGCGCGCCATAACGATTCTGTACGACGGATTCTGGCCGGAAGCAGAACGGGCGCTTCGGAGACGACCGACAGGAAAAGCGGAAGGCCTCGGACCGACCCAACCCAGCCGCCCGATTGGCCAGGGGCGCATCTACAAAGCGGTCGCTGGCCATCTGTTCGATACAAGCCCGGCCTAGCGCTTACGATCCGAGCCATCAGGTACCGTCACCTGCAACTCGGTAAACACCCTTCGTGGGATGACCACGCCGACGATCTGGCCATCTGCCGCGATGAAGCGGGCAGCTACGGTGTCACCCCCGTCGATGAGCTCGATATCGATCAGTTCGCGGACAGCCACAGCCGTCGCAACGGGCTTTTCATCAGGCATGGCTGGCTTCCCCATGCCGAACAGATATCATGTACAGCAAGTACCATACCTCACGAAATCGTGAGATGTGAGGCGATGATGACCTCCTTGAGGCAACGGGTGGTCTCTGCCGCGAACAGCTTCGGTAGGAGCATGTCGGACTTTTGGATCGAAGAACTGCTGCGAAAGAACCCTGACATCGTGACGGCCGACGCGGAGGTCACCGCTCTGTTGCGTCGTCTTCGCGTCTTGCACCAAGAGGGGCAGGACAAATCTCAGACCGCAGGGTTGTTAGTGACGAAGCTGAAGCGGCTTTTCCGACCGAGAGATCAACGAGATTGCAATATTCAGCGTGTCGGCGAAAGAGATTAATGTCCTTCTCAGTGTCGGTTCTAGGCATTATCCTCCAAAATGAACCAGGTGGATCGATCCTGAGCCACCATCTAGATTTCGACCTCAGGCCATTCGGCGTTAGCCTGTTAGGCACCGTCGAAAGCGGACTGATGGACTATCTGCGATACTGCGCGATCTAACCGCTACGGCGGCATGGCATCGACCACCGCTTCCGCAATGGCTGCAGCCGGTCGGCGCAGTGATGAGACTCAGGGCCGCGCCTTGCCCGGCAGCGCGGCCACTACGGCGCTGGGGGAAGCGCTGCAGCCGGCAGGCACGATGACCTTCATGGCAAGCTTGTCCCGCTCGCCGGCCGCAACGAGGCCGACGAGACCCATCGCGCGACGCAGGACGTGTAGCGCACTCAGCTTCATCGCGACATTCGGATCGTGCAGAATCCAGCCTTGATATACGTAGAAGACTCGGTCGCCCTGGTCGGGCGGTGCCACTAGAAGCGTGTCCCGGCCGTGTGAAATAGGCTCTACGAACTCGATCATGACGGGACCGGCGCAAGCGCCTACCGGAACCGCACGGCGCGGGCCCTCCGCCCGCGGCAGGAAATGGTCTGCATTCGCAGCTACGATAGTGGTGGGTTCCAGAGCCGGCTCGAGCAGACAGCAGGCGTAGAGGCGCCCACACACCGAAATGACGAGGAGCAGGCAAAGGACGGCCAACGCCGCGCGATCGGCCGGCCTCAGGCCTTTGGCGGGGCCGAGCACGGCTCGCTTCCGACGGCACGCTCGACGACAACAACGATCGGCAGCACCGAGGCCGTCGCAGCCGCGAGGGCGACGATGACCGAGCCAATGCCCTCGTGCCAGAACGAGTAGGCCTCCTGCGAGGGCAGCATGGCCAGGATCCGAGCAACGTTGATCGCCACGACGAGTGCGGCGCTCGCCGCCAGGGCTGCGGCCGCCCCACGGGTGGCCCGCCGGCCGGCGATCCTGAGCACGCACAGCCAGATGAGAGCCGCCAGCGACAGGTTGTGAAACGCTGAGCAGCCCTCCAGCATGACGATTGACCAGCCCGGGCGACCGCTCAGGTAGAGGCCACTGGCATACAGGCCTGGGATGGCCGAGCGCCCGACCCAGGCCATGAAGGCTACCTCGGCGGGGGCGATAAGGGGATAGAACAGCTTAAAGGCGAGCTTGCTCCACAGCTCGCACAGGGAAAGGGCGAGCCAGACCTGCCCGACCTCGACCAATAAGCGATCGTGGGCGCGCCGGGCGATCAGCCAAAGGGCAACGATCGTCATGCCGGCATAGACCGCGTGGGCCTCGGGCAGGAGCCAGGGCAGGGCGCAGACGCAGAGGAAAGCGAGGTCGATCGGCTGCAGCGCGGACCGCGTCTTGCGCGAGGAGAGCACGAGCGCGACGACAGCGACGGTGGCGAACATCTCGCCGAGATCGAGCTCGATCAGGCGCTGCGTGCCCGGATCGTGCTCGAGCAGCAGGCGCTGCAGCGCCGCCGAGAGGGCCGTGCCGCAGGCGAACACCAGCATTGCCCAGCTGGCGGCCGGCATGGCGAAGAGTGAGGCCAGCTCCCGGCCGGTCACCGCTACGAACCCCGACTGAGACGGAGTCTGCGCCTTCATGGGTGGGCCTGCAGGTCAAGCTTACGACTTGGCCTTGCCTGCTCGTCTGCGGCGCAGGAACGCGAGGGTGCCGCCGGCGAGGGCGAGGCCCAGCATGGCGTTGACCTCGGGTGAGGGTGCGCCTCCGGAGCGACCGCCGCCATCTCCGCCGCCGAGACCGTTGGAATGACCCGGAATGGTGCCATTTCCGCTGTTGCCGCCGCCTGCGCTGTTACCAGGAGCCGCCGAAACAGCAGTGATCGACCCGAGAGTGATCGCTGAAAACAGCACAGCGTGCCCGATCGACCGAATCATCATCTGTGTATTCCTACCTATCGATGCTGCAATTTCCGTTTATCAGCATCGTTGCCTTAACCCGTCAAGCATAAATTTTGTCAGATGGACAAAATGAGTATTTGTAAACAAATCTGATGCATAAACGTGTGACGGCGAAAGGTTATGACCTTGCGCCGTCTGGATGCCGGGCGTCTCTGGCGGTGGCTTTAAGGAACTGAGTGCATTTCAGACTGCCTGCCCGGCACGGGGTCAGGCGGAGCGACTGCGCCCTGCGCCGGCTCGATGCGCTCACCTCCGGGAACAGGGGCGCAGAGCCGCGCGCGAGTGCGCGGCCTATAGCGTGGCGGGACGCCTCCCGAAGAATGGCGCATAATCGAGAACAGCGGCGGTGTAGCGGGGGCCTGCCGGGCGCCCGTGGGTCACGCTCCGTCCTAGGTCGGGCTAACGACGTCTGCCTTCGTGCATTGTCGCCTGGAAGCGGACCGGCGGAAGTCCACCCACCCCGGCCATTCAGAGAACCATGCCGGCGGGGCTGGACTTGGCCAAAAGCTGCCGGTCGGCTTTTGAGTGGTGCTGCCGGAAGAGCGGACGGCCTCCAATCGTCCCAATGCAATGGTTCAAGCGCGGCCATGTGGTTCACCTGAGCGGATGCAGGTTTCGCTACCACTTTGGCAGGGATGCGCCCATCCCAGGCAATCAGCAAGCTCCTCCTGCATCCCCAAAATTGAGCAAAATCGCCCGATTGGCGCCTGCCTTTCGATCCTCTCAGTCCTTTCGAATGCTCTAGGATTAAAGATTATTTCACGGACCATCATCGACAAATAGTTCATACTGGCCCTGTCGGCGCCTGTTGGCAGGTAATCGGTCCCGGTCGAAACTGGTACCATCGCTCAGCTTTTAAGAAGGTCTTCCCTGCGCCGTTTGCAGGCGATGGGTCAATTTCATTCGGTTGCGCCGCCACTGAGTGCGCTGGCTGAGGCAATCACAGACGCTATCCAACTCCTCCAGATCCAACCTCACAGGTGGGAGCGATCCGGCCGGCATCCGGGGATCCCGCCGTAGCGCACACGTGGGGCGAACCTCTCTGCTTCCCGTGGTTCAGAGCCATCTTGTCGCGATCATGAACTCAGAGAGCGCAGTCTTGCCTGCCTCGGTAATGATCCACTCAACAATGGGATGACCGCGCAGATGATGCAGGCGCGGACCTCCGATCCGCTGGATGAGCCCCAGACGTTCCAGGAGAAGATTCCTCGTATCGTCGGCCGCCATCTCGCGATTGCGTACACCGATCAGAGCGAGGCGTTCGCCTTGCGTCCTCTTCAAGAGATCGCTCACCGCTTGGCCTGTTCGCCTGCGTCGGTGGCACAGATTGAGATCACAAGGGCCTGCCAGTGATCGCCTTACCTCTTGCTGCGCACTAATTCGCAATACAGGCTCGTCAGAGCGAATGATCATTCCCTCGCAGTCGGTTATGATGTTTGCGGTCGTAATGCAATCAATCATCATGAGGCGCTCAACTCTCTTTACAGAGCAGCACTGTGACCCGCAATTTCAGCGCCTCGCTCAAAGATTATTTGTCTCGCCAATAGTGAGGCGACTGCCACATCCTGTAATGCGCGATCACAGTCTGGCGCGTCGCAAAGCAGGCCCACCTCGGCGCCTCCCAGAAGGATCGACGGAGCAGCGCTCGCTTCAGCTCCCCTCGGAGAGCCTAAAGCAGATAGCTGGAAGGGCCTCCTTATGCTTTCATCAACTCGCCTTGAGGTACTTCTCCATGCTGGCACCGAGGCCGGCGGAATGCGCCTCGAGCTTGTCGGAGATCCGCCGGACCATCTCTGCGAGCTGTCCCGTCTCTCCGGCCGCGGCCGAGACACCGGTGATGTTGGACGACATCTCCTGGGTCGAGGCGGCCTGCTCCTCGACGGCGCTCGCCATGGCCAGCGTGAGTTTCGAGAGCTCGGCCACCTCGTCGGTGATCAAGCGGATCGCCGTCACGGCCTCGCCGGTCGCCTTCTGGATGGCGTGGACCTTGTGCGTGATCTCGCCGGTCGCTCTCGCCGTCTGGCCGGCAAGCTCCTTGACCTCCGTGGCCACTACCGCGAAGCCACGACCGGCCGCACCCGCGCGCGCCGCCTCGATCGTGGCGTTGAGTGCGAGAAGATTGGTCTGGTCGGCGATAGACTTGATCATTCCGACCACCGCGTCGACCTCGCCGGCATTGGCGGCGAGGTTGCGAACCGTCACGTCCGTCGCCGTCGCCTGGCTGGCGATCTGCTGGGTACGCTCGGAGACCCGCCCGACTTGACCCGAGATCTCGTGGATCGAGCTGGTCATCTCCTCGGATCCGGCCGCCACGGAGTTCGCGCGCTCGCTCGCCGCGTCCGCCGAGCGGTTCAGGCCCTCCGCCGACTCCTTCATCTCGCCGATCGCGGTCCCGAGCGCCTCGACGACGCCGGCGACGTCCTCGGCCATGGCGAGTTGTGCGGTGATGACCGACCATGTCAACATCGGCCCGACATAGGCTCCGTCCGCGTCGGTGATGGCGGAGACCTGCAGATCGAGGGTCTCGGGTCCGACCTTGATCTTGGTGCGGTGGGGCAGTCGGCGCGCGTCGGCGAGCATGTTCCGCTGGTGATGCGGGTTCTTGTGGAACACGTCGAAGGACTTGCCCATCATCTCGGAGACCTTGATCGGCAGATGCCGCTCGATGGCTTCCAGAGTCTTGCGCGAGGTGTTGTTGATGTAATTGATCTTGAAATCGTTCTTCGGATCCGCGGTCATGACGGCGACCGGCATCTCGTCGATCATGCGCAGCAGCCGGTTGGTCTCGCTCTTCTTGGCCGTGATGTCGCTGGCGAACTTGATGACCTTGAACGGCTTGCCGTCGGAGCCCAGGATCGGGTTGTAGGTGGCTTCGAGCCAGACCCTCGCGCCGGACCGCGCGCGGCGGGGGAACTCACCGGACATGAATTCGCCGGCCCGCAGCTTCGACCAGAATTCATCATACTCCGGACCGTTGGCCGTCTCCTCGCTGACTAGGATCCGGTGGTGCTTACCCTGCAGGGAAGCGAGATCGTAGTCCACGACGGCCAGGAAATTCGGGTTGGCGCGCAGGATGGTACCATCCATGCCGAACTCGATGATGGCCAACGAGCGCGTCAGCGCGTCGATGGTGGCTTGGTTCTCATCAAAGGCGGGCTTACGGAACATGGCGCAACTCTCATTGGACGCCGTATCGTGACATCGAGACCATAAGTTGGTCTTAGTCGCATCTCGGAATCCGGCTCGGACCGTGCGCCACCACGTTCCATTTCAAAAGGATTTTTTGAGCCCAGTACAGATCATGGTCGGGCTATGACCCATTCCGTGTCAGTTCGATCCCTGCCTTCAAGTCTCCGCGACTGTCGACAGGCGAACGGCGGTCACGAAATGATCGGAGCCGGTTCGAGCGCGCGTCGAGAGCCGCTGCGCACGGTGCCGCGACGGGCGACGGTCCGATCCGCGCGTGACGTCGAGCGCGGTCTCTCCGGTCGCTCACCGCGCGCCTTCGACCGCGCGGACACGTCGGTCCGGTGTGCGGAGCTCGGACAGCCTGGGTCAGGACCGTGATGCGGATCGGCTGGCCCGCATTCCCGAGGCTGGCCCGAAGTCTAGCGCGAAGCCTGCGCCAAATCCTCTTCGTCCGCGAGCCGAAGGAATTCCTCGACTTTCGCGACGTTGCGTTCCGCCAAGGCGAGGACTTTCCAGGCCGCGACGAGAACCTCCGGCTCGGCGGACAGCCTCTCGTCCGGGGCTTGCAGGACCCGCCGGAGGCCGCCAGCCAGTGCCCGCATCGACGCCGCGGCCTGACGGATCTGCGCGATCCGCGGACCGATGTCCTCGCCGGAATCGAGGCGCCGGCGGAGGTCTAGAAGCATCGCGCGGGCGTTCTCGGCGCCCGGGATGGTGCCGAGGGGGATGATGTCGGCCATGGCGATCAAGCCAGCCCGACCCGGTACGGGCCGCAAGGCCGGTGCCCCGACGGGGCATCTCCCCGGCAACCCAGCCGAAGCGTGGGATTGATCCCGAGGCCCGGGACGCTGGCTGTGCTGCACGCCATCGGGATCGCCTCAGGCCGCGCGCACGGTGGTGAGGAAGCGCGTCATCTCCGCTGCGAGCTGCTCGGCGTGTCGCGACAGCTCGCCGGACGACGCCAGCACCTGGGTCGCCGCCGCGCCGGTAGCCTCCGACGCTGAGGCGACTCCGGCGATGTTGCCGGTCACCTCCGCGGTGCCCGTCGCCGCCTGGGCGACGTTGCGCACGATCTCCTGGGTCGCCGCGCCCTGCTGCTCCACGGCGGCGGCAATGCTGGCCGCCACCGTGTTGATCTCGCGGATGCGCCCCGTGATCGCGCCGATGGCCGAGACCGCCTCGCCCGTCACGCCCTGGATGCGGCCGATATGGCCGCCGATCTCGTCCGTCGCCCGGGCCGTCTGCGACGCGAGTTCCTTGACCTCGGCTGCGACGACCGCGAAGCCCTTGCCGGCCTCGCCGGCCCGCGCCGCCTCGATGGTCGCGTTCAGCGCCAGGAGGTTGGTTTGGCCGGCGATGGCCGAGATCATCGCGACGACGTCACCGATCCTCGCGACGGCCGTCGTGAGGTCCTCGACGAGCCGGGCCGTCCGGTCGGCCTCGCCGACAGCGGCCTGGGCGAGGGATGCCGATCCCTGTACCTGACGGCCGATCTCCTGAACCGAGCTCCCGAGCTCCTCGGAGGCCGCCGCCACGGTACCGACGTTCGACGCTGCCTGATCGGCCGCCGCCGCCACGGCCGTGGACTGCGTGGCCGTCTCGGTCGCGGTCGCCGTCATGGTCGCGGCCGTGGCCTGCAACTCCGTCGCGGAGGCCGAGACCATCCCGACGATGCCGCCGACCGTCCGCTCGAAGCCGTTCGCGAGGTCCATCATGATGCGCCGTCGCTCGGCGCCGAGCGCCGCGTCGGCGGCGCGCTTCGTCTCCGCGTCCTCGACGGCCTTCCGCGCGACCATGGCGCGGATGTCGGCGACGGCCTTGCCGACCTGGCCGATCTCGTCGCGACGGGCAGCCTCCGCGATGTCGGCGTCGAGATCGCCCTTGGCCATGCGCTGCAGAACGGCGACCAACCGGGTCAGGGGCCGCGTCAGCCCGAAATGGACGATGGCGAACGCGATGGCCAGGGCCGCGAGCAGCCCGGCGACCGCGGCCGTGACGAGGACCGTCGTCGCCCGCTCCGCGCTCGCCTGGGCCTCCGCCTTCGCCTGGGCGAGCTCGGCCGCGAGATTGTCGATGCGCGGCTGGACGAGATCGCGGACCTTGTTGCGGGCCGCGAGACCCTCGGAAAGCACGATTTTCCGCGCGGTCTCGGCGTCCCTGTCGAGGGCCGCCGCGTTCGCGCGCCCGACGACGTGGAAATAGACCTCGACGGCCTCGCGCAGCTTCTGATTGACGGCCCGCCGCTCGGGCGAGTTCGACAGCGCGATCAGCCTGTCGACCGCCACGTAGGCCTGTTTCACGGCCTCGTCGTAGCGCGATCGGTACGTGGCCTGCTCGGGAGGCCGGTCCTCGATGAGGATGTTCCGATTCTGAACCGTCGCCTCGAGGACGTTCGTGCGAACAGTCAGGATGTTCTCAAGTCGCGCGGACTGGACATCGACGATGTGCTGCGTTTTCTCGTTCAATTCATCAAAGACGCCGTGCGCGCGATACACGAGCCCGCCGGCGACTGCGGCGACCAGCAGCAGCGGGATCGTCACCTTGGTAACAATCTTGAGGTCGGAAAGGCGCAACATGTACTGTTGCTCCGCTACTTCTGAATTTTGAAGTCGCCGCATTTAAAGACGCGTTGCCCGGCAAGCGCGCGCCGGGGGCGTCCTCAGCGCGACGAGAGAGGTTTTCTGCCTTTCGGCGGCGACGCGATGCGCCGCCCGTCGCCTACGAGGCGCGGGCCAGCGACAGGACCGGGCGCGCGTCGGCGGTCGGGCTCCCGTCCGGATCGCCGGCGCTCACGCTCGGCGGCGGCGCAGCACCCTCGATGCGCGCGATGAGTGCCGCGACCTCGTGGACCGGGCGCGCCGGGCTGTAGAGGAAGCCCTGCGCGATGTCGCAGCGCTTGTCCCGCAGGACGTCCAGTTGCTGCCGGGTCTCCACGCCCTCCACCGTGACGCTCATCGATAGGGCCCGCGCCATTCGGGCGATGGCCTCGACCACGGCGACCTTCTCGGGGCGGCCCTGCAGATCGCGCACGAAGGAGCGGTCGACCTTCACCTTGTCGAACGGGAATTCGGTCAGGTAGCTCAGGCTCGAGTAGCCCGTGCCGAAATCGTCCAGCGCGATGCGCACGCCCGTCGCGCGCAGGCGCTTCAGGTTTTCCAGAACCTCCGGACCGTGGTCGAGCAGCACCGACTCGGTGATCTCGATCTCGAGCCGATCTGGCGCGAGGCCGGTCTCGCGGAGAACGGCCGCGACCTCGGCGTGGAAGCCCGGCATCCGCACGTGGATGGAGGAGATGTTCACCGCGATCTTCAGGTCGGACCACGTGCGGGCGTCGGTGCAGGCGCGGCGCAGGGCCCAG
This sequence comes from Methylobacterium sp. 22177, assembly GCF_052045615.1. Taxonomy (NCBI): domain Bacteria; kingdom Pseudomonadati; phylum Pseudomonadota; class Alphaproteobacteria; order Hyphomicrobiales; family Methylobacteriaceae; genus Methylobacterium; species Methylobacterium sp. 22177. The sequence goes on from NZ_JBQEPK010000001.1 coordinate 448,073, forward strand.
CGGCCGATCTCGACGATGAAGCCGGTCGTCTCGGCGATGGGGATGATCTCCCCCGGCGAGACCCAGCCGTACCCGGGCTTGTTCCACCGCAGCAGCGCCTCGAAACCGGCGACACGACCGCTCCGCATAGCCACCAGGGGCTGGTAGTGCAGCTCCATCTCGCCCGCCGCGAGGGCCGCGCGCATGTCCAGGTCGAACTGCCGCTGGCGGACGACCCGCTCCTCCAGCGACGGATCGAAGGTCCGCCAGCAGCCCTTGCCGTCCGCCTTGGCGGCGTAGAGGGCGAGGTCGGCGCGCATGAGCAGGCTGGCAGGCTCGACCGCGTCGTCCGGCATGTAGGCGATGCCGACGCTGACACCGACCTCCAGCCGGGCCTCGTCGATCTGGAACGGGCGGCGCAGCTCGGCCACCACGCGGGCGGCGAGGGCCTCGGCCGCGGGCCGACCGAGGTCGCGGACGACCATCGCGAACTCGTCGCCGCCGAGGCGGAACAGGCTGTGCGGTTCACCGATGGCGAGCAGGCGTGCAGTCACCGCGCGCAGCAATCGGTCGCCGACGAGGTGGCCGCGACTGTCGTTGACGGCCTTGAAGCCGTCGAGGTCGAGATAGAACAGCGCACTCGGTCTCTCCGCCGTGCGGACCGTGCGGCAGAGCGTCCCCAGCGCGTCCTGGAAGCCGCTGCGGTTCGGCAGTCCGGTCAGGCTGTCGTGACCCGCCAGGAAGGCGATGCGGGCCTGCGCCTCCCGGCTCTCGGTGGTGTCCGAGCCCACGCCGCGGTAGCCCGTGAACGCTCCCTGTGCGTCGAAGACGGGCTTGCCGTTGAGCGTGATCCAGCGCGTGCCGACCGCGGTACGGAGCCGGATGGTGCGATCGCGGAAAGGCGCGCGCGCCGCGATCGCCGCGGCGACGGCCTGGGCATCCGCGCCGTCGCCGTCCGGGTCGGCGAACGCGCGCAGGAGCTCAGACAACGTCCGGTGGCGCAGCCCGGCGACCTCGACGCCGAGCAGGGCGGCGACAGCGGCGCGGGCCTGCCGAAGGCGCCCGACCGTGTCGGTTTCCCAGAGCCAGTCGCTCGTGCCCTCGGCGAAATCCTTGAGGAGGAACCCGATGGTCTCGCTCTGCGCCTGCACCATGACGCGGTCGCAGAGGCGCTGGTAGGAGTGCCGGCACATCCGACGCGCGCTCACGAAGACGAAGGCCGCGTACAGCGACAGCAGCATGGCGACGTACTCGCCGACCGGGCTCTCGCAACCGGCGAGCCCGACGAAGATGCCGGCCACCACCGGCGCCACGGCCAGGAGCGCCAGGGAGAAGATCGGGCCCGCCACGTAGGCGTGCGAGATCAGGGCGGCGCAGACGGCCCCGACCACGATCCGGTAGGCATTGTCGACCGAGGGCAGCAGGATCGCCGGCATGCTGGCCCAGGCGAGACCGCGGCCGAGCGCGAGGCCGTGAAGGACGGCGAAGGCCTCCCGGGCGATCGATCGGTCGCCGAGGCGGCCGCGATAGCGTCGCATCGCGATCATAGCCACCGCGCACAGCGCCGTCACCGCCACCGCGAGACCGGACAGGTAAGCGTGCGAGACGATGCCCCAAAAGATGGCGGCCAGCGCGAGCACGACGGCGGCCTGCGTCACCGCCGAGTAACGGCCGAGTTGCAGCGTCTCGGCGAGCATCGTGGCGCGCATCGCCTCGCGCAGGCGCGCGTCCTCGTCGGGCAGGCGCGCCGCGTCGTCGACGCCCATCGGCAGGATGATCTCACTCATGGCCGCGCCCGTTTGAGGACGTCGAAGCGTCGGCGGCGATCACCCTGCCGCGGAGGTCGAACTGGATCGACGTCGGTGCACTGTCGAGGGTGCACGACTTCGCCCGGCATTCGGCATTCGGCAGCGACATTCAGGTACCCAGGCAGGAGACGTCTCGCCGCGTCTCCAGTGCGAGGATGACCGCTTCGGACTGCCAGAGTCTCAAGCCGATCGCCGGAATTCCTGTTCAATCGCGCTCGAGGAAATCGAATTTCCTGTCATTCCACCGGAGACATCCGAAGCTTCGACCGTAGTGAAATTATTTATTCCATCCTTCGGCATATACATCGGGATCGCCCGATAGCTAACCCATCGCATTCTGGTATCCATCGATCGCCAAGAAGGAATCCGCCGCAGGCTTCCTTTCCCAATCAATCTTTTTCCTGCACGACACTGACATTCGCCATCGAATGTCAGTCAATATGGATCGAATGCTGTCTCCTTAACGCTTTCACGGCCACGCTTATGCCATTCCGCATCTCAGTTCTGGAGCACTGGCAATCGGGGTGAGGCGATGCCGACACGTGCATTGATGCGTCCGCAGGCGAAGACCGAGATCGGCGCCGCCCCGCGCGGCTTCTCCTCGCGCCACTACTTGAAGCTAATCGAGGATACGGGAAAAATCGGCTTCTGGTCGGCGGACCTGCGCTCCGAGCGACTGGACGCGTCGCCGGGCCTGTACCGGATTCTGGGCCTCGACCCGACCACGGAGATGACCTTCGGCTTCGGGCTCGACATGATCCACCCGGAGGATCAGGCCGCGCACGGTGACCAGATCGCCGTGCTGCGCTCCGGCCAGCCGGTCAGTCGCGAGTTCCGCATCATCCGGCCGGACCGGACCCAGCGCTGGCTCCTGCACCACGCCGAGGTCATGCTCGGCTCGGACGGGCGCCCGAGCCAGGGCATGGGCGTCGTGTTCGACGTCACGGCGCAGCACGAGACCATGAACGCGCTCATGCAGCGGCATGACCGCCTGAACGCGCTGATCGCCGCGACGGCAGCGGTCTTCTGGGTCAACAAGGCGAACGGCGAGCCGAGCGAGATGCCGCAGTGGATGGCCCTGACCGGTCAGTCTCACGCGCAGATGCAGGGTCTGGGCTGGCTCGACGCCGTCCACCCGGACGACCGCTCCCGCACGCTCGCGGCCTGGACCACGGCGGTGGAGCACACGGCGCCCTACAACACGGACTATCGCGTCCTGTGCGCGGACGGGATTTACCGGTGGTTCAATGCGCGCGGCGCGCCGGTGCTGAACAAGGACGGCTCCGTCCGCGAATGGGTCGGAGTCTGCTTAAACGTTCCGGGACGGACCCGCTACGGGGCCCCGCCGCCCGAGGCGGTCCCGCCGCCGGGGACCGCGCAGGGTTCGGTCGCCGACGAGACCCTGATCCCGAGCCAGATCCGTTCGGCCCGCGCAATCACCGGCCTCTCGAAGGATGAGCTTGCCGCGCGGGCCAACGTCTCGGTCTCGACCCTCAACCGGCTGGAGGATCCGACCTCGGCGGTCAGGTCGCGCTGGGACACCCTGCTCGCCGTGCGTCGTGCTCTGGAAGAGGCGGGCGTCGAATTCATCTTCGAGGCAGGCAAGAAGCCCGGCGTGCGCGAGGCGTGACTGCACTTGAGGCCGCTTGACCATCCGGTGCATCTGGCACCTGATCCGCGCCTGACTTCGCGGGCAAGGGGGAGATCGGTTCGCGGCCCTCTCGGCTTGCTCGGGCGTGAGAGAGCCGAGCGCCGAATGGATGCGTTGCCGGTTGTCGTAGCCCTCGATGTAGGCGAACAGATCGCGCCGCGCCTCGTCTCGGGTCGTCCATCGTCGCTGATGGACGAGCTCGATCTTGAGCGTGTGGAAGAAGCTCTCCATCGGGACGTTGTCGTAGCAGCAAGCCGTGCGGCTCATCGCCGGCTTCGCCCCCATGCTGATGCGTTGCTTACGGTAGGCCTGCGCCGCGTACTGGCTGCCGCGATCCGGGTAGCAGATGAGCCCGGCGGCCGGCCGCTGCTCTCCAGCAGGGCGACCGATTGGCGTTTGAACTCGGGCGTGAACTCGCGTTTCGTCTTCGCCATCCGACACCTTCCCCGCTCAGCACGAGCGTATCAGAGGTATCCGCGAAGCCGAGGGAAGATCAATCTGCCGGTTCGCGCACTGCTGAAGGGTAGGCGCATCGCGGCGACCACCGGATAGACCGCCGGCAGGACCACGAGGGTCAGCAACGTCGCGGAGATCAGCCCGCCGATCACCACGGTCGCGAGGGGGCGCTGCACTTCCGCCCCGGCGCTGGTCGATAGGGCCATCGGCAGGAAGCCGAGCGTTGCGACGAGGGCCGTCATTATCACCGGGCGCAGGCGCCTCTCGGCCGCCCGGGTGGCGGCCTCCCGCGGGTCGAGGCCGGAAGCTTCGAGATCGCGGATGGTGCTCGTCAGCACCACGCCGTTCAGGATCGCGATGCCGAAGGTCGCGATGAAGCCGATCGCCGCCGAGATCGAGAACGGCATGTCGCGTAAAGCAAGCGCCAGGATGCCACCGTCGCGGCTATCGGCACGTTGAGGACGATCAGCCCGGCGCGGCGGATGTCGCCGAACATCACGACGAGGAGGACGAGGATCCCCACCAGCGCCGCCGGCACCACCACCGAGAGACGGGCGGTAGCCTCCTGCAGGTTGTGGTACTGGCCGCTCCATTGCAGCGCGTAGCGCGGCGGCAGCTTCACCTGATCGGACACGGCCTTCTGCGCGGCGTCCACGAAGCTCTGCACGTCGCGGCCGCGGACGTTGACCTGGATCGAGCTCCGCCGCTGCAGCCGCTCGCCGCTGATCTGGGCCGGGCCGGAGGTGACCTCCACCGAGGCCACCATCGCGAGCGGCACCGTCATGGCGGGACCGGTCTCCTTGCCCGGCCGCCCCACCGGCAGGGCGCGGATGCGCTCGATGTCGCTGTTGTCGGCCGGGTCGAGCCGGACCACGAAGTCGGTGATGGTATCGTCGTCGCCGTAGGCCATGCCGGCGGTGCGCCCGCCGATGCTCTCGACCACGTCGAGCACGTCCGACACGTTGATGCCGTAGCGGGCGGCCTTGGCCCGATCGACCCGGATCGAGAGCGCCGGCATCCCGGCCTGCGCCTCGGCCTTCACGTCCGCCGCGCCCTGGATGCCTGAGACCACCCGCACGACGGAATCGGCCGTGTTCTTCAGGACCTTCAGGTCGTCGCCGTAGAGGCTGATCACGACGTCGCCGCGCACGCCCTCCAAGAGGTCGTCCATCCGCATCTGGATCGGCTGCGAGAAGCTGTAGGCGACGCCCGGCGCCTCCTCCCGGAGGCGCTTGTGGAACGCCGCGACGAGCCCTTCCTGGCTGTCGGCGGTTCTTCAGGTCGAGGGGTCGGTCAAGGTGATGAAGCTGTCAGTCGATTCGACGCCCATCGGGTCGGTCGGGATCTCGGCGCTGCCGGTGAGGGAGACGATCCGCTTAACTTCGAAGAAGGATTTCAGCACCCGCTCGATGCGGGTGACGGTGGCGAGGGAGGCGTTCAGCGCGATGCTGGGCAGCTTCTCGGAGGTGATGACGCTCGAGCCCTCCGACAACTTCGGCAGGAACTCGCCCCCGAGACGCGTGGCCATCGCGCAGGAGCCGGCGAACAGGGCGACCGTCGTGAGCACGCTGACGAACGCGTGCCGCTCGGCCCAGCGCAGCACCGGCGTGTAGACACGCCGCACCGCGTGGACGAGGCGCGTCTCGCGCTCATTGACAGTCCGCCGCGCGAGAAAGAGCGCCGCGAGCGCCGGCATGAGGCTCAGGGTGACGATGAGCGACGCGCCGAGCGCCAGGATCACCGTGAGCGCCATCGGGGCGAACATCTTGCCGGCGACGCCTTCGAGGGCGAGGAACGGGACGATCTCGACCCCAGGCGGCAGTTGCTGGCGCAGGGCGGCGATCGTCTTCCTCACCTCCGCGACTACGGCGCTGGCATTCTCGCCGTCGCGCATCATCGCGATGCCAATGACGGTCTCGCCTTCCGCGTCGTGGGTGACGGCGCCGAGCCGGACCTTGGGGGCCTCCTGCACCGTGCCCAGCGTGCCGCGCGTCACCGGCACACCACCGGGGCCCGTCGCGACGACGATGTTCGCGATGTCCTCCGGGCTCTTGGCGAGGCCCAGGCAGCGGATCGTCTCCTGCTGGTCGTTGTGCTCGATGTAGGCGCCGCCCCGGGCTGCGTTGTTCTCGGCGAGCGCCGTGTAGACCTGGGCCAGCGTCACGCCGTAGCGGCGCAGCGCGTCCGCCGAGACGCGGACCTCCTCGGTCGGCATCTGGCCGCCGTAGATGTTCACCTCGGCGATGCCGGAGGTGAGCTTCAGCTTCGGCGCGATGGTCCATTGCAGGATGCGCTTGAGCTGCATCGGCGTGTAGGCGGGCCCCCGCAGCTCGAACTGGTAGATCTCGCCGAGGCCGGTCGCCATCGGACCCATCTGCGAATCGCCGACTCCGGCGGGCATCAGGCTCTTGGCCCGGGGCAGGCGCTGGAACACCTCCGCCCGCGCCGCTGTGACCGACACGGATTCGTCGAAGGTGACGTAGACCGCCGAGACGCCGGCCCGGGACGTCGAGCGGACGTTGGAGAGCCCCGGCGCGCCGGCCATCGCGTTCTCGACAAGAAAGGTGACGAGTCGCTCGACTTCCAGGGGACCGAGCCCCGGCGAGAGGGTGAGGATCATCACCCGCTTCGGCGAGATGTCCGGCACCGCGTCGATCGAGAGTCCTTCGAGGTTGGCGATCCCGCCCGACGCCGCGGCGAGCGCGATCATCAGCACGAGGAAGCGGCGGCGGACCGAAAGGGCGATCCAGCTCTTCATCGCCGCCGCTCAACCCGTCGAGCCGATAAGGCTGCGCAGCAGGATGGCCTTCAAGCCGAAGCTGCCCGCGGTCGCAACACTCTCACCCGCCGCCACGCCTCGGCGCACCTCCACCCAGTCGGTGCGCTGGATGCCCAGCGTCAGGGCCCGCCGCTCGAACCTGTCCGGGGCCGTGCGCACGAAGGCGATGGGGCCGGTGTCCGTCTGCTGCACGGCCGCCGCCGGGATGGTCACGCCGTCGCGACCGACATAAGCCGCGACCGTCACCGAGACGAAAAGGTTGGCGCGCAGGAGATCCTGCGGGTTGTCGAGCTCGATCCGCGCCGGAGCCGTGTTCGTCGCCGGATCGAGGGCGGCGTTGACCGAACGGATATGGCCCTCGAAGGGCGGATGGCCGGGCCGGGCTCTCCACCGAGACCGCATTCCCGGCCTTCACCCGGGAGATATCGGCCCCGTAGAGGTTCGCCAGCACGACGACACGGGTGGGATCGGCCATCGTAAAGGCGTCGCGCCCGGTATCGACCACCTCGCCCAGGGTGATGCCGACGCTCGTCACCACGCCGGCAATCGGCGTGACCACGGCGCTGGTGCCCGGCGCGGCGCCCTCGGCCGGGGCGAGGCGCTGGTACTGCGACCGGTACATCTCCGCGTTCGCCTGCGCAGACTTGACCGCCGCCTGTGCTTTGGCGAGATCGACCTGCCGCCGCTCGACCTCGGCTTGCGCCACGCCACCGAATATCAGCTGCTCCAGCCCACGCTTCACCTGTAGCGCTGCCACCGCCTCGGAGGCCCGCGCCTCGCCGAGGGCGGCTTCAGCCGCCTGGAGCCCGTTGCGGGCGTCGAGGAGGAAGGCGGCATCGAGGGTCGCGAGCGTCTGCCCCGCCGTCACCCGGTCCCGGGCCGGACGGCGAGGCTCAGCACACGTCCCTGCGTGCGCGGCTTCTTCGAGCCCGAGGCCGAAGAGAGCGGCGTCCGGCTCGTCCTCTCGGCTGTGGGACCTTTCACCGTCCACGGCGACCGGGACCTCTGCTTCAAGGCCCTGTCGAATCTCATCGACAATGCCGTGAAGTTCACGCCCCCGGGAGGGACTGTCCGGGTCGCGGTCGCCTGGACCGGCCAAGCGATCGAGGTGGCCGTGGAGGATACCGGCCCAGGCCTGCCGGCGAGCGAGCACGACATCTGCGGTCCCGCCGCGACGCGTTGATCCAGCGCAAGGCCTGCAAAGCCGGACCGAGCTCATCTCGTAGGCTCGAACGGGAGGGGCAGACATGAAGTCGTCAGCCCTAAGCTCGCCCGAGACGGATCGACCGGTGGCCGCCGGATGGACGCCGGGCGTGCACGGGTGGCTTGCAGCCCTGCCGCTTGCCGGCCTCTGTGTCGGCTTGGCTGTGCAGGTCTTCGGTCGGGCAGATATCGCGGCGGCGGCCTGGACCCTCGCGACCCTGGCGGTCCTCGGAGCCCTCGTATTCCAGATTGTTACGAGCCTGGCGAAGGGCGACGTTGGGCTCGACCTCGTCGCCCTGCTCTCGATGGGCGGCGCGCTCGCGCTTTCGCAGCCGCTGGCCGGCGCCGTCATCGCCCTGATGTACGCCGGCGGCCAGTCGTTGGAGGCGTACGCGTCCGGCCGTGCCGGCAGGGCCATGACCGCGCTGATCGCGCGCCAGCCCCGGACCGCCCTGCGCGAGGACGGCGGGGTGCTGACGGAGGTGCCCCTTGCGGCGTTGGTCCCGGGAGACCGCATCCTCGTGCGCGTCGGCGACGTCGTGCCGGTGGACGGCCGGGTCGCCGCAGGCCGCGCCGTGCTCGACCGTTCGAGCCTGACCGGCGAGGCGCTGCCCGTCACCGCCCTCGCGAACGAGCCCGTGCTGAGCGGGACGGTGAACGCGGGCACGCCGTTCACGCTGGTCGCAGATCGGCCCGCGGCCGAGAGCACGTATGCCGGGATCATCCGTCTCGTGGATGCGGCGCAGGCCCGAAAGGCGCCGATGGCCCGCTTGGCGGACCGGTACGGGCTCGCCTTCCTCATGCTCACACTGCTGCTGGCCGGAGGCGCTTGGCTCGCCACCGACGACCCCGTTCGGGCGCTGGCCGTGCTGGTCGTCGCCACCCCGTGCCCGCTGATCCTGGCGGTGCCCGTTGCGCTCGTCTCCGGCCTCTCCCGCGCCGCCGGCATCGGCGTCCTCATCAAGGGCGGTGGTGCCCTTGAGATGTTGGCCAAGGTCCGCGTCCTGGTCGTCGACAAAACCGGCACCTTGACCCACGGCACCGCCCGGATGGTGGCCCTGCGGACCCTCGGCGCCGTTGACGAGGACGAGGTGCTCGGGCTCGCGGCGTCCCTCGAACAAGCCTCGGGCCACCCGGTTGGGCAGGCTGTGGTGAAAGAGGCGCGCCAACGCGGCCTGACGCTCTCGCAACCCGAGGCCGTCGAGGAGACGCCTGGAGAAGGCGTGACCGGTCTCGTGGAGGGGCGGCACCTCGTTGTTGGGGGTCTGCACCTGATGCAAATTCACGGGATCGACTTCCGAATACCGGACGAGGCGCGAGGCCTGGCGGCAACCGCGGCGACGGTGCTGGTCGCCATCGACGGCGCGCCGGCCGCCGTCCTGGAGTTCGCCGACCCGCTCCGTGCGGACGGCGGCAGCGCGCTTCTCGAACTGCGCGCGTGCGGCATCGAGCGGGTGTTGCTCGCGACCGGAGACCGTCGCATCGTCGCCGAGGCGCTCGTCGCTGGTCTGCCTGTAGACGCCGTCGCCGCCGACCTCGACCCGACGGCGAAGACGGACACCGTGGCCGCCGAGCGCCGCAACGGGCCCGTGATGATGATCGGCGACGGGGTGAACGACGCGCCGGCCTTGGCGGCCGCCGATCTCGGCGTGGCACTCGGCGCCAGGGGCGCTGCGGCCGCGGCCGAAGCCGCGGACGTCGTCCTGCTGGTCGACAGCCTGGCCCCGCTGCCCGATGCCATCCGCATCGCCAAGCGGACCCGCACCATCGCGCTTCAGAGCGTATGGATCGGCATCGGCCTGTCGCTCGCCGGCATGATCGCGGCGGCGCTGGGCTACCTCACACCCCTCCAGGGCGCGTTGCTCCAAGAGCTCATCGACGTGGCGGTCATCCTCAACGCCATGCGGGCGCTCGGCGGTCCCCGAGACGCTCGCAAGCCCGCGGCGCGATCAGTTGCGCGGCATCTATGAGGCCGGTCGACGGCCCGCGGGGCTTGCGATGGATCAAGGCGACCCGTTCCAACCAGGACCAGGCTTCCCTCGTCGGCATCGACGCACAACGGAGGCCGCCATGGACTACGCGAACATCCTCGTGCCCGGCGACCTCGGCGAGGCCGCACCGGATCGGATACGGCTCGCCGCCGACCTGGCCCGACGCTTCGGGGCGACCCTGACGGGTGTGGCCGCCCACACTGTGCCGGCCCCAATCTTGGTCCGGGATGTCTACGATGCCATCGACCAAGAAGGCCGCAACACGGCGCAGATACAAGCGATGCTGGAACAGGCGCACGCGTCGTTCGAACGCTTCGCCGGGGACGGTATTCCCACCGACTGGCGCTGGTGCTTCGCCGACGCCACCGCACATCTCATCGAGCAGGCGCGCGCCGCGGACCTCGTGGTCGTGAGCCGGAAGGGTCCCGGCGACGAGGATCCGGGGCCTCTCGGCGTGCCGCCCGGGCCCGTGCTCATGGAGGCAGGCAGGCCGGTCCTGGTCGTGCCGCCGAGGACCGCGCACCTGAAGGCGGCGCGCATCTTGGTCGCCTGGAAGGATAGCCCCGAAGCACGACGGGCGGTGTCGGCCGCGCTGCCACTCATCCGGGAGGCGGACCAGGTCCTCGTCGCGACGGTCGGCACGGACGCACACCTTAAGGGCGTGGAAGACGTCGCCTACCACCTCGCGCGGCACGGTGCCCACGTCCTACCGCACCGCCTGCACACAAAGGACGACGACGGCTCGGAGATCCTGCGCTTCGCCCTGATGCAGGACGCCGACCTGATCGTCCTCGGCGCCTACGGCCATTCCCGGTTGCGGGAGTGGATATTCGGCGGCGTGACGCGAGACCTCTTGGACCGCTCCCCCCTCTGCAGCCTGATGTGCCATTGATGCCCAGCAGGCGTCTCTTGCTCGGCGCGAGCATCGCGCTCCGACTGCTCGCCGGGCCTGCGGCGGCGGAAGAGGCTTCCGCCGCGCGCGGCCGCGCCCTGGCGGGCATCGTCTGCGCGCGCTGTCACGCCGTCCGCATGACGGGCGCGAGCCCTATGCGTGAGGCGCCGCCGTTCCGCTCGCTCGCCGAGCGCTTTCCCATAGGCGACCTTGCCGACGTCCTAGATGAAGGCGTCGAACGCCGGCATCCGGCCATGCCGGACTTCCGGCTCGATCCGAGCGATGCGGCCGACCTGACGGTCTATATGCGGACGCTGAGGCGGTGAGACGGACGTCAAAGCGCCGGCAGCCGGACACCAAGGGCGAGGGTTCGACGGGACGCCGAGTCCCGAAGGGGACGAGCACCATGGAAGGGTCGCTTCTCTACGTCAGCCGGCGGATGTCCTCCGACGTTGAGATCCGGAACATCGTCGAGACGTCGCTGGCCAGAAACGCACAACTCGGCATCACCGGAGCACTCGTCGCGTCGCGCGAGCGTTTCGCACAGATACTCGAAGGCTCCCGCGCCGCGGTGGACGCGCTGATGGACAGCATCCGGCGCGATCGGCGCCATGCAGGCGTGGAGGTGCTGGTCTACGATGACATCGACAGGCGGCGCTTCGCGGACTGGACCCTGGCCTATTCCGGCGCCTCCGTTTTCGTCGATGGGCTGATCGGAACTCTGACCGAGCGCGCCACGCCCCTGCCGCATCGAGGCGACGTGCACCGCTTGATCCAGGCCATTGGGGAACTCGCGCGTGCACGAATTTGGCGGCCCGGCAAGCTCGGGCCGCCGTAGGCCGTGCGCGGCCCCTTTACTCAACGAAGCTCCAGCCAGCCCCAAGCGCGGCGCGCTCTTCCTCGTTCAGCGGGCCGGCCCATTCTATCCTGTTCGGTGCACGGACCTGGGGTGGCGCTTCGTCGACCTTCGACTGCGTCGCAGCCGGCTCGGAGAGGCGCCCGCGTTTACGCGACCGAAAAACCCGGCCTTTCGCAACGTTCCGTTGAGGATCTCGCTCCGTCATCGTCGTCCTCCAGGCTTCAGCGAGAAAGGAACAGGGCTGCCGGGCTGCCCCTGAGGAAAGAGCGCGTGACGCCACCGAAGAAGTATTCGCGGGTTGGGGAGTGCCGGTAGGCACCCATGACGATCATGTCGGCCCGGAACAAGCCGGCCTGGGCGCGCAACGTATCGGCGACGCTATCCCGCTTCGGAAGATCATTGACGCTGACATTCACCCCATGCCGGGCGAGGTGGGGCGCGAACTCGGCGCCCGGCACCGCTTCGTGGATTTCCGCTCCGGTGCCGACCGAGACGATCTCGACCGCCTCGGCTGAACGCAGGAACGGTAAGGCGTCGTTGGCGGCCCGAGCGGCCTGGGCGCTGCCGTCCCAGGCGACGATGATCCGCCGCGCGACGAAGGCGTCGCGTCCCGGCGGGACGGCGATGACCGGCCGACCGCTGTGGAAAAGCGCCTTCTCGACCATCTCGCGGTCGAGGTCGTACGTCCGCGGACCGATGTCCAGGACCGTCAGGTCGTACAGGCGCGCGCGCGTGGCGAGACGGCTCACGATCTCCGGATAGGGCAGGCTCGGCGCCTCGGTCGTGCAGACCACGCCGGCCTGCGCGGCGTCCCCGGCCGAGCGCTCGGCGATGGAGCGGGCCAGTTCGTCGAGCCGTCGGTCCACGACCGACACGCCTTCGTAGTCAAACTCGCCGAGCCAGGCGTCATCGCCCGACAGGCGCCACGAGGCCGACTGAACGGTGAGGTGAGCGCCGGCGGCCTTGGCCAAGGTCAGGCCGTATCCGATGGCCGACGAGGCTTCCTCACGCTCGCCCTCCACGGCGGTTCCGACGAGGATGTCTCGGATGCCCGCGAGGGGCGAAGGGCTAGGTCTGGACATGGATGTTCTCCGGGTTCCGCCGTCCCATGGTTCCTCTAGTCGCGACCGCGCCGCTTTGATCCACCTCAAGCGTCTCGGGTGACGCGGTATCATTGCCGGTTCGGCCCAAAGAACTACTCGACCCCGGCGGCGAATACGCACCGGCGGCTGTTCCCCGCCCCGGAATCGCAGTAATGACCAGGCACGCGATGCAGCCGCCCCGCGGTCGGACACAGACGAGTTCCACGACGGCCGCACGAAGGACTTTCACGGGTGCGCTCGATGACGGACACCGTCGACAGGCTCAGCGCCGACCTTGAGCGCGACGTCACGCGGGCGAGCGACGAGCTTCGGCGGACTCTCGACGATGTCGGCATCTGCGTCTGGTCGCTGGACATCGAGACCGGGCGGGCCACCGCCTCGCCGACCTGCGCACACCTGTTCGGGGTGCCGCCCGAGCGGCTCACCACCTTCGCCGACTCACAGGCGCTGGTGCATCCGGAAGACCGGCAGGCCCGCGCTGACGCCATCCAGCGGGCGTTGCGTGAGGGCGGAAGCTACGAGGCCGACTACCGCGTCGTTCGTCCCGATGGGTCCGTCTGCTGGCTGCGTTCGCGCGGGCGGGTGAGCTTCGACGACGCCGGCCGGCCGGCACGGCATCGCGGGGTGGTCCTGAGCATCGACGAGCAGAAGCGGGCCGAGGAGGACATCCGGGCCCGCGAGGCGCATCTGCGCTCGATCCTCGACACCGTGCCCGAGGCGATGGTCGTCATCGACGAGACGGGCCTGATCCACTCGTTCAGCGCCGCGGCCGAGCGCCTGTTCGGCTACGCGGCCGGCGAGGCGGTCGGGCGGAACGTCCGCATCCTGATGCCGGAGCCGATGCAGGGCGAGCACGACGGCTACCTCGACCGCTATCGCCGCACCCGGGAACGCCACATCATCGGCACCAACCGGGTCGTGACCGGCCGGAGGCGGGACGGCTCCACCTTTCCGATGGAGCTCGCCATCGGCGAGATGCGCTCGGGCGAGCAGGTGTACTTCACCGGTTTCATCAACGACCTCACGGAGCACCAGCGCACCCAGGCCCGCCTCCAGGAACTTCAGTCTGAGCTCGCCCACGTCTCGCGGCTCAGCGCGATGGGCGAGATGGCCTCCGCGCTCGCGCACGAACTGAACCAACCGCTCGGCGCCATCGCCAACTACACCAAGGGCTGCCGCCGCCTGCTGGCTCGGGCCGATCCCGAGGCCATCGCTCGGACGATGGAAGTCCTCGACAAGACCGCCGAGCAAGCGCTGCGGGCCGGCCAGATCATCCGGCGCCTGCGCGAGTTCGTAGCCCGCGGCGAGGCGGAGAAGCGGGTCGAGCCGGTCGCGCGGCTGATCGAGGAGGCCAGCGCGCTGGCGCTGGTCGGCGCGCGCGAGCAGGGCATCGCCGCGCGCGTCGCGGTTGACCCGCGGGCCGGCTGCGTCCTCGCCGACCGGGTGCAGGTGCAGCAGGTCTTGGTGAACCTCCTGCGCAACGCCCGCGAGGCCATGCACCAGGGCGACAGGCGCGAACTGACCGTGGAGGCGAGGTCCGTCGACGGGGAGACGGTCGAGATCACTGTATCGGATACCGGGCCTGGCATCGCCGCGGAGGTCGCGGACAGGCTGTTCCAGCCGTTCGTCACCACGAAGCGAAGTGGCATGGGCGTCGGTCTCTCGATCTGCCGCACCATCGTCGAGGCGCATGGCGGCCGCCTCGACGTCGAACGCAACGAAACCGGCGGGGCGACTTTCCGGCTGACGCTCCAGGCCGCTCACGTGGGAGACCCGCCCGATGGCGACTGACCTCGTGCACGTCGTGGACGACGATCCGGCCATGCGGGACTCCGTCGGCTTCCTGCTCGGGACCGAGGGCTTCGATGTCCGGCTCTACGAGGCCGGGGCGGACCTGCTCGACGGGCTGAAGGAGCCGGCCGGGGGATGCGTCCTGACCGACATCCGCATGCCCGGCATCGACGGGCTGGAACTGCTGCGCCGCCTGCGGGCGGCGGGGCACGCCTTGCCGGTGGTGATGATGACGGGACACGGGGACGTGCCGCTCGCTGTCGAGGCGATGAAGCTCGGCGCCTGCGACTTCATCGAGAAGCCGTTCGACGACGAGGCGCTCATCCAAGCGCTCAGGTCGGCCTTGGAGCGCGGCGGGGCCGCCGGAGCGGTCGACCCGACGCTGCGGGAGTTCGTGCGACGGTTCGGAACCCTGAGCGAGCGCGAGCGGCAGGTCCTGAACCACCTCGTCGCCGGAGGCACAAGCAAGGAGATCGGTCGGACGCTCGACATCAGCCCGCGCACGGTCGAGATCTACCGGGCCAAGCTCATGGCCAAGACGCGGGCGGAGAGCCTGCAGGAATTGGTGCGCTGGTCGGTGCTGGCCGGGCTAGCCTGACGCGGGCTTGAGGCAGGTCAAGGCGAGCGCCCGATTCGCGAACGCTTGGTGGCGGCTTCAACGCAGAGCCACATCGAACGGTGCGCGCCATGCCATGGGCCCGCGAGACCCTCATCGATGTCGTGGACGACGACCCGGCCATCCTGCATTCCACGCGCTGCCTGATCGAATGCGAAGGCCACCGCGTCGAGACCTTCGCCGACGGCAGCGAACTGCTGGCGGCCTTTCCCGGCCCGCGACCGGCCTTCGTACTGCTCGATCAGGTCATGGCGGGGATGGACGGTCTTGAGGTTTTCGGCCGCCTGCGCGACCTCGACGCGCATGTCCCCGTCGTGCTGATCACTGGCCATCCCGACCCGGGCATCCGGACGTGGGCTCGGATTGCGGGCATTCCATTGATCGAAAAACCCCTCGTGTTCGACACGCTCTTCGGACTTCTCGGCCAGGAGGCCGCCGGGATTTCGGCTTCGCGAGCTTGAGGCATAGCGCCAGCATGGCCCCGGCCACACACCTACGCTCCAGTAATACAAAGCAGACCCTTGGCACGCTCTCCAGAGCGTCTGCGGAGAATTGGTTTGTGACTGAACTCTTCAGATCGGGTTTTGAGGCGTCTTGGGAAAATCCAGCGGCAAGTTGTTGAGCACGCGCCACAGCTCGTAGCCGAGCGAGACGGTCTCCATCCGTATCCAGCCCCGCGCCTGAGCTCCGAGCGGGATGAAGTCGACGTCGGGCCACGCGGAGCTGCCGGCGTCCTGCTCGACGAGCACGCGAAAACGGCCGCTTGGTTGGGCCGACGGGTCGATGGCCCTCACCCGCCCGTCGAACATACCATGCGCCACCGAGGGCCAGCCGCTGAATTGGATGGCTGGCCAACCCTCGAAGGCGAGGCGCACGCTCTGCCCAGGTCGGATCAGGGCGACGTCCCGCCCGTCGACCATCAGCTCAACGACGCGTTCCGGCGCGTGCGGCGCGAGGATGGCCAGTGTGTCCCCCGCGTTGACCAGCGCGCCGGCCGCCGCGGCGTTGATGTGCAGAACGCGGCCGTCCCTGGGCGCGCGAACGAGCTGCGCCGACTGGCGGTTCAAGGTCACTTCGAGCCGGCTGAGCTTGGCCTTGGACTCGGCCAGCTTCGCCCGTTGCTCCGCGACGCGGATCTGCGCGGCCTCGAAGTTGCGCCGCGTCACGAACCCCTTCTCCGCGGCCTCGCGCGTCTGGCTGACCTGGCTCTCCGCCACCTTCACGGCCTGATCGGCCGCTGCGATCTCGGCCTCGATCTGCTCTCGCTCGGCGCCGAGGCGCTTGAGAAGGAAAGGGTCGTTGTCGACGAGGCGGGCGATGGGATCCCCGGCGCGGACCCGCTGGCCATCCTCGACGTACCAATGCTCCACCCGGCCCTGGACCAGTGCCGTGACCGTCTGCACCCGGTCGGCGGGGTTGGGCGCGATGACGCGCCCGGTCCCGGCCGAGGTCTGCACCCAGGGCACGTACAGGAGGAGCAGGACTGCGACGACGGTTCCGAGCCCGATGATCCAGCCGAGGACGACCACCGCACGCGGAGGCCGGATCGCGGTCAGGGTCGGAAAGCGATGGAGATGTTCAGGCCGCGACAGCATGGGGCTTCTCCGTCGGCGTCGTCTTGTCGAGCGGGTCCACACGTCCGGCCGCGCGCCCGTATCCGTGGGCGCCCAGGCGGATCTGGTCGTCGTGAACCGGCATCGGGGGGCGGCGGGTGACATGCAGCACCGTCGTGCCCGCCTCCCGGAACCCCGCGAGCGCAGCCCCGATGCGATCCGGTGGCAACAGGTCGAGGAGCGTCGGCAGGACGAGGAGCTTTGGCGGCCGCAAGAGGGCGGCGGCCAGCTTTAGGGCGACGACCTCGCCCGTTGAGAGCGGCAAGCCGGACTTGGACAAGGCGGTGTCGAGACCGGAGGGCAGGCGCCGGATGCGCTCAGCCAGCCCGACACGTTCAAGGCACTCGTCCATCCGAGCGAGGCACGACTCGTCGTCGCCCGACAGGTACTGGCGGATGGTCGTCTCGGGCAGCGTCGGCCGATCCAGGACGAGGATCTCGGACTGCAGACCCTCCGGACCGAAGGCCGCGATGTCGGCTCCCCCGACCATCACCCAGCCGCGCACGGGCCGGACCCTCCTCTCGATGAGGTCCGCAATTGCCTGCTCGACACCTTCGCCGGCGGCCACGGCGAGGATCTCGCCGCGCTCGACCGCGAAGTCGAAGCGCAGGCCATCGTGCTCGACGTCGCGCAAGCACAGGTTCCCGTCGGCCGGACCAGGGCCGTTCCCCCGCCGCCGTCGGCCTGCTCGATCTCTTCGAACAGCGACAGCTCGTGGAGCGCCGCGACGAGGTCGTAGAAGGTCCGCGCGTGGGAGCCCAGTTGCGAGATCCCATAGAAGGCGCTCGACAGGACGAGTTCCGCCGCAACGAGTTGCCCGAGCGATAACTGCCCTTGCAGGATGAGCCACCCACCCATCGCCAAAAGCCCAGCGCTCGCAATGGCGTAGACCATGAGGAATCCGATGGTCTGTGCGAAGGTGTGACAGAAATGGCGGCGATGCACCCTCGCGTAGGTGGCGGTCAAAGCCTCGGAACGGGCAAGCGCGGTCGTGAGGCGACCACCATGCCTGTAGAAGCCGTTCGAACTGCCGACGCTCTCAAGCCAGCGTGCCGTCTCATGCTTGGCATGGCTCAGCGCCGCGCCGGACCGGACCGCCGGCGCCGCCCAGAGGAACGCGATGCCGACGAGCACGGCGACCACGACCAGATTAAAGGCGAGGAAGAACGGATGATAGAAACTCGTCAGGACGAGGCCGATCCCGGACTGCAGGAGGATCGCAAAGCCGCCGACCAGAAGATGCGGTACCGCCTTCTGGACCGTCATGAGGTCGAAGAAGCGATTAAACAGGTCGCCGCGGCGTGCATCGTCGAAATGCGGGTTTCTGGCATGGAGGGCGCGCAGGGTGATGTCCGCGACGGTTCTCGCGAACACGCGCCTCTCGAACAGCGCCAAAACATAGATCCGCGCGGCGCTCAGCAGGGCGGCGGCGAGCAGCAGGCCGAGGAGCAGCCCGGACAGGACGAACAGGGGCGCCGGCAGCGCAGTGTTGGCCACCGAGTTGATCAGGAGCTGCACCGACACCGGCACGGCGAGGCCCAGGAGCGCCACGGCGATGCCGTAGACGACCGCAGTCCAGACGAAACCGGCCTCCGGCCTGAGGAAACGGCCGATGAGCCTGCAGGCTTCCGCGAGCGTCAGCGGTTTGTGTTTCGTCGCATCCATGTAGCGAGGACCTTCGAGACCGGATTGAAGGCGGGCGAGGACGACGGTCCCGGCCCGGAGGCGGGGCGCGGCCTCAGAATGAGGAGAAAACCGTGGGATGCGTGGGGGGAAGGAACACGGAACCGACACAGGGTAGCCGCCTTGGGCGGTGCTCGATCCTCACGGTGTTAGATCGAAGCGATGGGCCGCCGCCGCCGGGCGTGCGGCGGATGCCCTGAAGGCCGGGTCCGCAAGCGCAGTCCGCCATGGTTCGTTGCATGGCGGACCGCGTTGGCGACAGCGATTGCCGGCTATCCGGACGGCGGCCGGGTCGAGGCAGGGCACCCGCTTCAGCAGCGGTAGCCGCCCGACGTCTGGCCGTACTGCTTCACCGGGAAGTGCTGTTGGTCGGCGTTGCCCTCCTGAGCCGAGCTCCGGCGGCAGCCGTCGTCGGTCGGGGTCAGGATCTCGGCCGGGAGGATCGAACCGGTCGAGAGCCCGTCCCAGGTCGTCTGCGGGAGAGGCCGCGATCCCGGACCTAGGCGCAAATCGGCGAACGCGGCGGAGAGCGGCGCGACGCTGAGCGCGGCCGTGATGGCCACGGCTGATAACTTCTTCGACGCATTCATCACTCGTCTCCAATCGAGTTTGCGGTCGTGGGGACCTATCCGTTGATCAAACGGCTGGAGCAGACCCGCATCGGCGGCTTGCGTTCGCCCCATCCACAAACCTGATTTGGAGTATTGAGCTTCGGCCTACAATTTCACACTCTCAATGGAGATCATTGTGAAACCAAATATTTACGATATGCCCCCCTGATTTAATCCTCAATCGCCATATACTCTCAATAGGTGCTGTGTGCTTTGTCACCCAACGCCCTTGCGATCCATTCCGGATGAGTGGATTCTCAACCCAGGAGCTTGAGATCCGACCCGTGTGACCTGACGTGAGGTCGATGCCCGGGCCGTCCCTGCCTTTCGACCTCGACCTGCTGCGCACCTTTGTCGCCATCGTCGACAACGGGAGCTTCACGCGCGCGGCCAGCAGGCTAGGCCTGACGCAATCGACCGTATCGCTGCAGATCAAACGGCTGGAGGACGGCCTCACGCGTCGCCTGTTCGACCGTGACGGTCGAGAACTCAAGCTGACGTCCGAGGGCGAAGTACTGCTCACCTACGCGCGGCAGATCCTCAAGCTCGGGGCCGAGGTTCTGTCCAGGATCGTGACGCCGGAACTGACAGGCGTCGTCCGGCTCGGCACGCCGGAGGATTTCGCGACCACGCACCTGTCGGAGGTTCTAGCGTGCTTCGCCCGCGCCCACCCGCAGGTCGCGCTCGAAGTGAATTGCGACTTCACGGTCAACTTGCTCGATGACTTCTCCAAGGGCCGGTACGACATGATCCTGTTCAAGCGGGAGCCACAGGGACCGAGCGGCGGCACTAAGGTTTGGCGGGAGGTGCTCGACTGGGTCGCATCGCCGCGTCTGGTCGCGGAGGGCAACGGTCCGATCCCGCTCGTCCTGTCACCCGCGCCAGACGTCTACCGCAAGCGCGCGCTGTCGGCTCTCGACGCCGCCGGCCGGGACTGGCGCATCGTCTACACCAGCCCGAGCCTGGCCGGATTGCAGGCCGCCATGCAGGCCGGGCTCGGGGTGACCGTGTTGCCGACGGAGATGGTCCCCGAGGACATGGTATCGGTTTCGGCTCGTCTTCGGCTGCCGAAGCTCTCCGATACGGAGATCGTCCTCTACCAGGCTCCCGGCCACGTCTCGCCGGCGGTGCAGCTTTTGTCGACGACGATTGTCGCGGCGTTGGAGCGTCGCGTCGCGGTCCCTGCGACGGTCGGCTCCTGACTTCGTCGGTCCTTGCTGGATTGCGTCAGATCAAGGTCCTCGCGAGGCCTTCGCGCCAAGCTGTGAGCTAGCCGGAACGGGGAAGGCGCACGCGGTCCCCTCTACGTGGGCCCTGGGCCGTTCCGCGTAAGCCGCCGCGCCCGCGAAGTCCCGCGCCGGGCTGCATGCATGGTCACCTTCCTCCGTCGCCGTGATCAGTCGCGGTCCAGGCGCCGGCTTAGCGCAGGTCATATGGCTATGGGGTGTGAAGACGGGCGCCCCTCGCGCTCCTTGAGCCACATCAAAGCTTCGATGCGACATTGCCGGATGCTCGGCTTCAGGAGGTGGCAGGCCGTCTGCCGCCAAGGGCTCGGCATTCGGCGTGCCCAGTACCGGTGCCCCCGTCCCGTAAGGAGGCGACGATGCGAACCATCGAGAACCGAACCGAGGACATGATCCCGAACGCCCTCAATGCCCTACTCGGCGTCGCTCTGCTCATGATGCCCTGGTACCTGAGCCTCGGAAGCGAGACCGCCGCGGCCCGAAACGCTTTCGTGTGCGGGATGGCCATCGCAATTATCTCGGTGCTCGCCCTCAGCAAGTCCTACGATTGGGAGGAGTACATAAACCTCGCCGTCGGCCTCTGGGTGTCCATCGCCCCGTGGGCACTCGGCTTCGCGGACTCGGCCATACCAACATGGACGCACGTGGGGATCGGGCTTGCCGTCGCCGCCCTGGCCGCATTCGAGATCTGGCGGCTGTTCGTGTCGCCCCAGGCGCGCTCGGTCTGACCGACCGTCCGTCGCCGCAGCGGCCGCGCTGGTACCTCGCCTAGTGCGGCGGTAGCCGATCTCCCTAAAGCAACGCTACCCGGAGGCCGCCATGCCACTCGACCCGGTCGCGCTCGCCGCCGCGGCGACCTTTACGGCCGGCTGCGCCGGCATCCACGCCCTCCGCAGCCACGCCGACGTCGTCACGCTCGTCCTGAACGGGCTGGCGTACGGGCTTACCACCGCCGTCGGCTGGATGCTCGCGGGACGCAGCGGTCTGCTCCGTTTGTCCGACCCCGATCCCGCGTGGGCGCTCGTGGCGACCGCGGGCATCTGATCGCGGCCAGCGAGGCTACGTAGTTCCCCTTAAGCGGACCCGCTTAAGAGACTGACCGGAATTTCGTCGATCCACAACCGCCGCCAATCTCCTCCCACCGACGCAGGTGAGGAGAGAACCGATGAGCAGCGAGCACACGGCACGGACGTCCACCCGGGTGCCGGTCGGCCATTCCGCTTCCGTCCCAGGCATCAACGAAAGCGTCCTTTTCGCCGGTTGCCCCGAGGTCATCGGTACGCCCTTCTCCTACGCCCGCGAGGAGGAGGTCTACGGCGAGGGCGAGGAAGCCGAGTTCGTCTACAAGGTCATCAGCGGCGCGGTGCGCACCCACAAGGTACTGAGCGACGGCCGCCGCCAGATCACCGGCTTCCACCTGCCCGGCGACCTGTTCGGGTTCGAGCAGGGCGCGTGCAACCGTCACACCGCCGAGGCCCTGACCAATACCAAGGTGCTGATCTTCAAGCGGCGGCAGGTCGAGCGTGCCGCGACTGGAAGTGCCGAGGTCGCCTGCCAGCTCTGGGGGATGGCCACTAACGACCTGCGGCACGCCCAGGACCACATGCTGCTGCTCGGGCGCCGCTCGGCGGCGGAGCGCGTGGCGACTTTCCTCATGGAGGTGGACGAGCGCCTGGGCGGCACCGGGACGTTCGCCCTACCGATGACCCGGCGCGATATCGCCGACTTCCTCGGCCTGACCATCGAGACCGTCTCGCGCACGCTCTCGCAGCTTGAGGAGGACGGAGCCCTGCGGCGTGTCGGCGGCCGCCAGGTCATCCTGCGACGCGCCCGCCTCCGCCGCGTGGTCGAGGACTGAAGGGGTAACCGCCACCGAGAAGGTGTCGAAACACGGTTCCGCCGCAGCCCTCGCGATTGCGGTTCCTCTGGCTGAGCCGCCCCAGCGCACGCCCGGTTTTGTCGGACCGCGACGGAGGCGATGCCCAACGGGCTTGTGGATGCCTCTGGCAATCCGGGCATGTCGGGCGAAGCTCCCCGCTGGCCGATGCAGGGGGGCGGGCATCGGACTGAAGGGCGGATGTCCCCGGGCGGTGGAAGGATCAGCGCTCGCGGCGCGCCTGCCGCGCCATTAATCAATGGGCAAGGAACAGCGGTACTGGGCTTCGCGTCAGGAGCGACCGCGTCACGCCGCCGAGGAACCATTCCTGCAGGAGCGAGTGTCGGTAGGCTCCCATCACCAGCATGTCCGCGCGGAACAGTCCAACCTGAGCCCTGAGCGTCTCCGCAACGTCAGCGACGACAGGCAGGACGTTCACCGAAACGTTCACGCCATGACGCGCGAGGTGCGGCGCGAATTTGACGCCGGCGGCCGAGGCCGACAAGTCCTTCTCGCCGACCACCGATACGATCTCGACCGCCTCGGCCGCGCGCAGGAACGGCAGCGCGTCGTTTGCGGCCCGGGCAGCCTGTGCGCTTCCGTCCCAGGCAACGACGACCCGCCGCGCGGAGAACGCCGAGCGACCCGTCGGCACGACGACGAGCGGACGACCGCTCCCGAACAGGACCCCGTCGATCAGGTCGCGATCGAGATCCACCTCCTGCGTCTCGGCATCCAGCACGGTCAGGTCGGCGAGGCGGGCGCGGGCGGTTAGCCGCGCGACCAGGTTGGGGTAGGCGAGCGCGGGCGCTTCGGTCGTACAGGTCACGCCCGCCCTCGCTGCGTCCCCGGCGACGCGTTCGGCCACGGCTTGGGCCAGGATGCGCAGGCGGCGGTTTTCGCCCGCGACGAGGTCGTTGACGAACCCCAAACCCGCTCCGCCGACCATGGTCAAACGGCGGGCGGCGGACTGCACGGTCAGTTGGGCGCCCGCCGTGGCGGCGAGCATGAGGCCATAGCCGAGCGCCGTCTCGGGCTCGTCGCCGCGGCCCTCCTGCGTGACGGCGACCAGAATGTCACGGAATGCTGCGAGGGGGGAGGAGGACGGGAGGGCCATGGAGGGGTCCGGGATGCCTTGTCGGCTAAGTCTTCATCGTAGCGGCGGACCTGCCTTGATTCAGCGCAACGCCGGGACGTCCGACGACCGCGGCCAGTCATGTGCAGCCGGCTTGGTCATCGCTTCCGGAATCGGGAAACGGCGCGCTCGACCGCCCTGGCGAGCGTCTCAAACCGCGGCTTCAGAGACGGAACGTCCTCGCTCAGGAGGGCGAAGCCGAGTGGCAGCATCCAGAGGCCAAGGATGGGCAGGAACGACAGCAGGCCGCCTCCGATCAGCGCGAGCGCCGCCGCAAGCCGCACCGGGCGCCGAGATGGCTTTCTCAGCCAGGTGACCGCATCGCGCAGACGCGCGGGAAGGCGACCGGCCAGCCGCTCGACCCGTGCATCCCAGTCCGCCGCAATCGGGTCCATCGCTATCCTGCTCCAGTGTGGAAGCTCGCAAAAGTGCCCCCGTCGCTGGTGTCGAGTTCATCGGACATCAAACGGATCGGCCCTCGCGCGCGGACGGCTTGATTGCTCCTGCGACCAGGGTCGCTAATTGGACGGCCAGGAGCGGCGCGAGGCTCGCCGATAGAACGAGTGCCCAGCCGTTCCAGCCGAGAGGGGCGAAGCCGAGCACGGTGCCGACGGAAGGAAGGTAGGTCGGTCCGACGAGCAGCGCCGTGCACAGGAGCAACGCGGCCCAGATCCAGGGATTGCGCGTGACCTCGTTCCGGCAGGACTTCGAACCGGAGGCGCGCATGTTAAACACCTGCCAGAGCTGCGCGAAGGCTAGGGTCAGGAACGTGACCGTCACGATCGACGCTCGGTCGAAGGCGAGCCAGAGCTCGGCAACGGCCAAGGCGCCGAAGGTCGACGCCGTCATCGCGCCGGCGTGCAGGACGATCCAGCCCCATTGATCTCGCCCAAGGATGGGCTCCTTGGGGTCCCGCGGCGGCCGCTGGAGGATGTCGTCGCGACCCTCTCCCAACGCCAACGCGAATGCCGGGAAGACGTCGGTGACGACGTTCAGGTAGAGGATCTGCAAAGGCAGGATCGGCAACGGCAACGTCGACACGACCGCCAGCCCGACCACCATCGCCTCGCTCAAATTACAGGCCAGGAGGTAGGCGACGAACCGGCGGATGTTGTCGAAGATGATCCGCCCTTCCCGGATCGCGCCGACGATGGTCGGAAACGCGTCGTCGAGGAGGACCATTGCGGCGGCCTCGCGCGCCACGTCCGTCCCCCGTAGACCCATTGCGACACCGATGTCTGCCTGCCTCAGCGCGGGAGCGTCGTTGACGCCGTCACCGGTCATGGCGACCACCTCACCCATGTCCTGGTAGGCACGCACCAGCGCCAGCTTCTCGACCGGGCTCACCCGGGCGAAGACCGCGATGTCCTCGTGTCCGTTCGGCAGGCCGCCCGCGGTAGCCCCTTCCACAACGCGGTCTTCTGGTTGGGCGAGCCCGATTGCGCACGCGATGCTTCGCGCCGTGATGGCGTGGTCGCCGGTAACCATCACGACGCGGATGCCGGCAGCGCGGCAGGCTGCCAACGCCGCCGGCACGTCCTCCCGGGCGGGATCCTCCAACCCGACCAGCCCGAGGAACGTGAGGTCCTCGAACGGATGGATGTCCCTGTCGTCCGCCATCTTCTCGGCACAGGCGATGACCCGCAGGCCTCGTGCGCCGAGATCCTCGACGCGTCGCCGCCACAGGTCGCGGTCGTTGTGGTCGAGTAGGCGGTCGCACTCCCCAACGCCGGTGCGCCGCGAGGCGGCGAGCACGGCCTCGGGGGCGCCCTTGACCGCCACCCAGTAGCGTGGACCCGAAGGGTGGACGGTCGCCATCATGCGGGTGTCCGCCTCGAAGGCGTGCTTTTTCACCTTCGGCCACTCGTGCAGGAGGGCGTCGCGGTCGAGGCCCGCGGACCGACCCGCACGCAGAAGCGCCTGTTCCGTCGGGTCGCCGCTGCCCTCTCGGACGCCTGCTCCAAGGGCGGCATCGTTGCAGAGCACGGCGACGCGGAGCAGGCGTTGGGCTTCGCTGGACGCGTCGCAGCCTCCCTCGGATACGGGCAAATCGCCCGAGGGCGACGACAGGTGCCGCACCGTCATCCGGTTCTCGGTGAGCGTGCCCGTCTTGTCGGTCAGGATGAGGGTCGTGGCCCCGAGCGTCTCGACGGCCGAAAGTCGCTGGATGAGCGCGTTCCTGCACGCCATCCTCCACATTCCGCGCGCGAGCGTCAGGGTCGCCACGATGGGCAGCCCTTCCGGAATGGCCGCGACCGCCAGTGCGATGCTGGCTTCGGTCATCAGGCGGAGATCCTTCCCGGTCGCTACGCCGACGCCTGCGAGGAGAACGACCACCATCAGGACGAGCCAGACCATCTGCCGGGACAGGTGTTCCAGGCGACGCTCCAGTGGTGATCTCTCCGGTTCAGCCTGCTCCACGAGGCGGGAGACGCCGCCGAGCTCGGTTTCGGCGCCGGTCGCCACGACGATACCGGTACCGCTGCCGCGAGTGATCAATGTTCCTCGGAAGAGCATCGACGAGCGCTCGGCCAGGAGCGCGTCCGGAGCGACCGGGTCCGCCGATTTGTTCGCGGGCACGGATTCGCCCGTGAGCATCGACTCGTCAGCGCCCAGGTTGGAAGCCTCGACCAGCCGGATGTCTGCCGGGACCGCATCCCCGCCCTCCACCAGCACGATGTCGCCCGGGACGAGATCCTCGGCTGCCAGCACCCGGACGTACCCGTCTCGACGGACGCGAGACGAGTGCGTCCCGAGTGCCCGCAATCCCTCGACGGACCGCACCGCCCGCAGCTCGGTGAAGAAGCCGAGGCCGGTGTTGACGGCGAGGACCGCTACGACCGCGACCGCCTCCCGCCAATCGCCGAAGTAGAGCGCCAGTCCCCCGGCCGCAGCCAGCAGGTAGACGACGGGGCTCGCAAGCTGGTGCAGGAACAGGACGAGCGCGCCGGTCGGCTCCTTCGGGGCGATGACGTTTCGACCCGCCCACGAGAGCCGGCGCCGAGCCTCCGCTCCCGTCAAGCCCGCGTGCAGGCTCGTCCCGAAGCGCCCGGGAACGTCCCCGACCGGCATGGCGTGGGCTTGCTTCGCTCCCGGCCTGGCACGATGCGCCGCGACCTGCGCGTCGAACGGTGCTGGTTCGATGGCCAAGGCCGGTTCAAGCATGGCGCAGCCGGTCGAGGCATGCCGCGTTCGGGCAGAACTCCGGGTATGTGTCGGCGGCCGTCCCGGACCACAGCTCGCGCGTGCACCGGCTGCGCTCCGAGCAGCCCAGGCAGGCCGCCTCAAGTGCCCGCATGACCTCGGGCTCACGCCGCCGCACGGCCTCTGGGTCGAGGTTGAGGCTTCGCATCAGCCTCGCGACGCTGCAGACCTTCGCGGCGGCTTCCGGGGACGGAGTGACGGAGGCGACGACGTCGGCCTCCATCATCGTCTCCATCATCTCCGCGTCGATGTCCCTGAGCTCCCGGGCCGCCTTCAACAGGCAGCACCACTCGGTCATCGAGGCGGCGATGCCGAACGGGTCGAACGGTTCGGGTCTGTCGGCGGGTGCAGCCATTGAGGCCTCCTGAAAGCCCCTGCGTGCCCCACGGCGGTCGCGGCTTCCTTGACCCATCTCAACGCCGACAGAGCGGCCCGGGCGGATATCACGGTCGGCGCGGCAGCCTCGCGGCCCGCACCTTCGCGGGCCCCCACGAGGTCTGACCACCGCGACGCGTCGCTGTCAGATCGCGCAGTTTCCGAGATCGCCCTGCCCGAGGATCAACCCGCATGTCAGCAGTGGATCAGGACGCAGTCGTCGAGTTCCTGACACGCTGCCTGGCGTGCGCGGGAAAGGTGGACACCGCGACCACGCACATCTCCAAGCTCTTCCTGGCTGGGGACCGCGTGTTCAAACTCAAGCGCGCGGTCCGCTTCCCCTATCTCGATTTCTCCACGCCCGAGCGCCGGCTCGCGGCTTGTGAGGCGGAGGTCGCGCTCAACCGGCGCACGGCTCCCGCGCTCTATCTCGGAGCCCGGCGGATCACGAACGACCCGGGCGGGACACTGGCCTTCGACGGGGCCGGAGATCTCGTCGACGCCGTCGTGGAGATGCGTCGCTTCCCGGAGGCGGACCTGTTCGACGTCATGGCGCGCGACGGCCGCCTCGAACCCAGCCACGTCGCGGAGCTCGCGCAGGTCATCGCGACCTTCCATGCCAGCGCGGAGATCCACCAGGACGAAGGCGGGGCCGCCGCCATGGCGACGCTCGTCGACATGAACGAGGCCGCCCTCCGATCAATGCGGCTCCTCACGGCCGAGGGGACGGAGGCTCTCACGGCGCGGTTCCGGTCGCACCTGGCGCGGCACGCCCCCCTGCTCGATGCGCGCCGCACGGCCGGCAAGGTCCGCCGCTGCCACGGCGATATGACCTTGCGCAACATCTGCCTGTTCGAGGGAAGACCGACGCCGTTCGACTGCATCGAATTCAGCGAGACCATCGCGACGACCGATGTCCTGTACGACCTCGCCTTCATCCTCATGGATCTCTGGCACCGTGACCGCTTCGACCTCGCCAACCTCCTCCTCAACCGGTACCTCGATTTGGCGGACGAGACCGACGGGATCGGGCTGCTGCCGTTCCTGATGGCGTTGCGCGCGGTGATCCGCGCCCACGTCACCGCGGCGCAAGCGGCGGATGGAACCGGCGATGCCGCCGCCGAGAAGACGGCCGAGGCGCAAGCCTATCTGGTCCTCGCGGAGAGCCTGCTCACCGACAAGCCAGTCGTCGTCCTGGCAGTCGGCGGCTTCAGCGGTTCAGGCAAGTCGACCGTCGCGGTCGCAATTGCCCCATGGATCGGGGCGGCCCCGGGTGCCCGGATCCTGTCGAGCGACCGCATCCGCAAGCGCCTGCTTGGCGTCGACGCCCTCACGCGGCTGCCGGCATCGGCCTATGCTCCCGCCGTGTCACGTCGGGTCTACGAGATCCTGCGGTCGGAGGCGGCACGAGTTCTGGCCGCGGACCATTGCGCCGTCGCCGATGCGGTCTTCGACCGCCCTGCGGAACGGGAAGGCATCGAGGCGGTCGCCCGGGACATTGATGCCGGGTTCCTCGGCGTCTGGCTGGAAGCGCCGGCCGCCACGCTCGCAAGCCGCATCGAGAAGCGCGTCGGTGACCCATCGGACGCGACGGCGGCAGTCCTGAAGGCCCAGGTCGCAAACGGTTGCGGCGCGCTCGCGTGGCATCGTCTTCAGTCAGACCTGCCGCTGGACATCCTGCGCTCCACTGTCCTGTCTCTCGACGGGAGCGTCGGCGTGACGGGGCAGCCGACCGCCCGTCCTCCTCAAGCGGTCCCGAGATCCGGCCAGGGACGGTCGAGATGGGCGCGCACTGGCGTCCGTTGACGCACGTCAAGGCGATGCCAGACGCGCATAGCCACCCTGAAGGCACATCAGCAATCCGGGCCAGACGATGCCGTTCAGATCGACCGAAGGCGAGCCGGCACGCGACCGGTCAACGCCCGGTCGCGGTGTCGCGTGCTTGATCGTCGGGTTGGCCGGGTTAGCCGGGATGGTCGGCACGGCCCTCGTGACGCCGGCCTCCCCCGATGCCGTTGTTTGGCCCGACCGTGCGCGCGAGTCCTCGTATCGGGACCTGCTCGCCTTCGGGGCTGCGTTCCACGTCGTCCGGACACGAGCGGTCGACATGCCAGCCGACAGCCGCTTGGTCGACGCGGCCATCGCCGGGATGTTCGCCTCTCTGGACCGGCATTCACGCTACCTGACGGCGACCGAGTTTCGCCGGCTCGATGAGCAGAATACCGGGAGCTACGTCGGCATCGGCGTGGAAGTCGAGGCAGGTGGGCGGGTTCGGAGCACGCTTCCCGGCGCCCCCGCGGCGCGAGCCGGCCTGAAGCCCGGAACCGTGATTGAGCGCATCGATGGCGACGCCGTCGAAGGCCTCGGGGTCGACCAAGTCGCCGAGCGCTTGCGGGGCGAGCCGGGCTCCACGGTGCGCCTCCAGGTCGTGCAAATGGAGGCGCCTGCCCCGGTCGACGTGATCATGACGCGGGAACGGCTGCCGCTGCACCCGGTCCGCATACGGGTCCTGGATGCCATCGCCTATGTCGGTGTCGATCACTTCGACGAGTTCACCACTGGCAGGCTGGTCAGCGCGGTCGAGACCCTGAAGGCCCGCATTGGCCGGGACCGGCTCCGCGGCTTCGTGTTGGACCTTCGCGGCAACCCAGGCGGCCTTGTGGTGCAGGCCGTCGCGGTGGCTGGAGCCTTCCTTGGGCACGGTGAGATCGTGCGCTTGGTCGGACGCGGTCCCGACAAGGTCGAGCGGTTCGCGTTGGACGGGACCGGAGGTGACTTGATCGATGGACTTCCGCTCGTCCTGCTCGTGGACGGCGGCACGGCCTCCGCGGCCGAGATCGTCGCCGGTGCGCTGCAGGACCACCGACGCGCGACCGTCATCGGCACGCGCACCTACGGCAAGGGCGCCGTTCAGACCACCTACGCGCACCGGGACGGGCGCGGTCTGCGGCTGACCACGGCCTGGGTCGTCACGCCCGCAGGCCGCCGCGTGGAAGGCAACGGCATCGAGCCCGACGGCGTAGTGCCGGAGGACGCAACGGCGGCGGAGAATAACGGAAGGCCGTCGGAGAGGCCGTACGGGAGCGGCGGGTCAATGCAGGATGGCATCGTGGAGGATGGCTTTATCGACCCGTCGCCGGACCGGCAGCTGACCGCCGGCCTGAAGTACCTACGGGCCGCCGGCCAGGGCGGCGGCTTGATCCAGCGCAACGACCCCATCGCCCGCCGATGATGTCGTCCGTCATGAGCGGAAGGCGATGGACCTGCACCCATGGAAATGACAGCGATCCCGGTCCTCGCCCGGGACATCTCCTCGCTGCCGGACCAGCCGCCCTCCGTGTCCGCCGCGACCTTCTGGACGCGCGGATCCGAGGCGCTCTGCGCCGAGCTCGGGTGCGGGCTCGACGGGCTCGGCTCCGCCGACGCGGCGCGCCGGCTCGAACGCTACGGGGCGAACAGCGACGCCGGTGCGCAGGCCGGTGGCGCTCTGCGAGCGGTGCTGTGCCGCCTGCTCGAACCGCTCGCCTTGATCCTGCTCGCGGCCGGGCTCGTGTCGGTGGCGACCGGCGACGTCGTCGGAGGCGCGATCATCGTCGCCATCCTGGGGTTGTCCGTCGGTCTCGACACCGTGCAGGAGGGTCATGCGACGAGGGCCGCGGAGGCTCTGCGCCACGCGGTGGCGCTGAAAGCCGAAGTACGGCGCGACGGCCGCTTCGTCACCGTCCCGGTGGAACAGGTGGTCCCGGGCGACCTCCTGCGCGTTCGAGCCGGCGACATCGTTCCGGCAGACGCCGTCATCATCGAGAGCGATGCGTTCACGGCTGCCGAAGCCGCGCTGACCGGTGAGCCCTACCCGGTCGAGAAGCGCCCCGGACCGGTGACGGCCTCCGAGCCGGCTGAGGCCTCGAACGCCCTCTTCCGCGGCGCCGTCGCCCAGACGGGCGAGGCGACCGCCCTCGTCGTCGCGACCGGTCGGTCCACGATGTTCGGCGCGGCAGCCTCAACGCTGGCCGAGGCTCAGGCATCTTCGCCCTTCCAGCGCGACCTGCACGCGTTCGGGCTCGTCGTCGCACGGCTCACCATCGGCTTGGTGCTCGCCGTCCTGGCGTTCCGTGTCGTCCTCGGCCGGCCGGTGCTCGATTCGCTCCTGTTCGCCGTGGCCCTCGCCGTCGGCCTGACCCCGGAGCTCCTGCCGATGGTCACCACCGTGACGCTCTCCCGGGGCGCGCTGCGCATGGCGGCGCGCAAGGTCATCGTGAAACGCCTGGCCGCCATCCACGACCTCGGCGCGATGACCGTGCTCTGCACCGATAAGACCGGGACGTTGACCTCCGCCGAGATCGCATTGGCGCGTAGCCTCGACCCGGCGGGCCGGGAGAATGCGCGGCCGGCGCAGCTCGCGGCCGTCGCCGCCGACCTCGGCGGCGACCGTGGTTCGCTCGACGCCGCCTTGGCCAACGCTTATCCGAACGCCGGGCAGGGGTGGGTCCTCTCCGGCCGTAGGGCGTTCGACTACGGGCGCCGCACCGGGTCGGTCCTCGCACCGGGACCGGAAGGGACGCTGCTGATCCTCAAGGGCGCCCCGGAAGCCGTCCTCGCGCTGTGCACCGCGCGCCGTGCCGTCGAGCGGACGGAAGCGATGGACCCTGCTGCGCGCGAAGAGGCCCTCGGGCAGGTCCGGACGCTGGCAGAAGACGGACTGCGCAGCATCGCCGTCGCCACGCGGGTTTGGTCCGGGCCTGTGACACCGCCCGAGGCCGCGGACGAGGTCGACCTCGTCTTCGAGGGATTCTGTGCCTTCGCCGATCCGCCGAAACCCACGGCGGCGGCCGCCATCGCGCGGCTCGCGCGGGCGGGCGTGCGCCTGAAGATCCTGTCCGGCGACGATCCTGTGGTCGTGCGCCGGCTCGCAGGCCTCGTCGGGCTGCATGCCGGCACGGTCCTGTCCGGCCCCGAGGTCGCGGCGCTCAGCGACGCGTCCCTCGCGGTGCAAGTCCGGAAGGTGGACGCCTTCGGGCGGCTGACGCCCGACCAGAAGGCGCGCGTCGTGCGCGCGCTCCAGGCCAAGGGCGCCGTCGTCGGCTTCCTGGGCGACGGCATCAACGACGCGCCGGGTCTCGCGCAGGCCGACATCGGTCTCTCGGTCGACGGCGCGACCGGTGTGGCCCAGGCCGCCGCCGACGTGATCCTGCTCGCCTCCGACCTGGAGGTCGTCGCCGACGGCGTCGAGGAAGGACGGCGGACCTTCGCCAACATCCTGAAGTACGTCCGCATGGGAGCGAGCTCGAACTTCGGCAACATGCTCTCCATGGCGGTCGCCTCGGTGGCGCTTCCGTTCCTGCCGATGCTGCCGACGCAGATCCTCCTCAACAACCTGCTCTACGACCTCTCAGAGGTCGGCATCCCGTTCGACCGGGTGGCCCCGTCCGCGACCGCCCGGCCCCAGGTCTGGGACATCGCGACCGTACTCCGTTTCGCCGCGGTGATGGGGCCCCTGTCGTCGCTGTTCGACCTCCTGACCTTCGGTGTGCTGCTCCTCGTCTTCGGCGCCTCGGCCGAGGAGTTCCGCACGGCCTGGTTCCTGGAGTCGATGGCGACGCAGATCCTGGTGATCTTCGTCATCCGGACGAGCGGGCGTCCCTGGGAGGACCGTGCGAGCGCGGCGCTGGCCGGTTCATCGCTCGCCGCACTCGCGGCCGCGCTGGCTCTTGCCTTCTCGCCGCTGGGAAGCTGGTTCGGCTTCCAGGTCCCAGACCTGCCGATCCTGTTCGCCATCGGGCTGATCACCCTCGCGTACTTAGCGGCGGTCGAGGCCGTGAAGCCATGGGTCGTCCGCCCGAGGCGACGCATTCAGGGCTGACGTCCGTGAGCTTGATCTGCCTCAAGGCTGGCCGCCGGGACCGGTCGAACAATAGCTGATCGGCCGCCGGTACGGTCCGGCGCCGCACCGGGTTGGAGGCTTCAATGACCACGACGTTCGACGAGCGCGAGCGGGCCGCCGAGCGCCGCTTCGTCCAGGAGGAGGAGGCGCGCTTCCATGCCCGTAACCGGCGCAATCGGCTCCTGGCGACCTGGGCCTGTGAGCGGATGCGCCTGACCGGCACGGCGGCCGAGGGTTACGTCATGTCCTTCGCCGAGGGCGCGGTCGTGACCAACGACGAGACGCTGATCGCGAGGCTTCAATCCGACCTGAAGGCCGCCGGCATCGAGGCGACGGTAGATCGCCTGCGCACGGAGATGACCCGGTGCGCCGCGCTGGCGCAGGCCGAGCGGCGCGTCGAGGTTGCGCTGGATCAAGGCACCTTCGTCTAGGCCGCGCAGGATTACCCGGCAGCCACCCCGCACCGATTGGACACATGCCATGAGGAAGGATGCCATGACCGACAAGGATCTGCGCCGCGACGTGCTCGACGAGCTAGACTTCGACCCCAGCCTCGACGCAGGCGCCATCGGCGTCGCCGTCTCGGAAGGCGTCGTGACCCTGACCGGCCACGTCGGCAGCTACGCCGAGAAGGTCGAGGCCGAGCGCGCCGTTCGCCGCGTTCGGGGCCTGCGCGCCATCGCCCAGGAAATCGAGGTCCGCTACGCCGACGACAAGAAGGTCGCCGACGACCAGATCGCCGCCCGCGCCCTGGCCATCATCGACTGGTCGGTGCACCTCCCGAAGCAAGCCATCCAGGTTAAGGTCGCCGGCGGCTGGGTCACGCTGACCGGCACGGTGGACTGGCAGTACCAAGTGGCGGGCGCCGAAGCGGCGGTCCGGAAGCTGTCGGGCGTGCACGGGGTGACGAACCTCGTCGAGGTCAGGCCGCGGGTTCCGCCGACGGCGGTCAAGGACAAGATCCTGGAGGCGTTCAGGCGCAGCGTCATGTTCGAGGCCGACGGGATCAAGGTCACCGTCGCCGGCGACAAGGTCACATTGGAGGGCGCCGTGTCGGCCTGGGCGGAGCGGGACGCCGCCGAACGGGCTGCCTGGTCGGTCCCGGGCGTGCGTGCCGTCGAGGACCGCATCGTCGCCCTGAGTTGAGGAGAGACCATGTTCCACGGCACATGCTCTCGCGGCGGCGCCACGATGGAGACGAAGGCTGAGCGGCTATCCCTCCCGCTCGGCGTTGCGGGGATCCTCCTTGGCCTGTGTGTTCCGCCGCCGGTGCTGGGACAAGACGCCGACGGCTCGGGATTGAACCGGATTGCATCGAGCCGCTCCGAATAGGTGACCAAGAGCGGCGAGACGGTGCCGAGGCCGGACAAGCTCGACCTCGGGCCGGGCAGCGACATCCAGCGGCGGACGCGCGAACAGGAGCGCGACGATGCGGTCACGCGGGGCATCTGTGCCGGTTGCCTGCGCTGACGCCGGACCCTCCGTTTGCGCCACGGCGGTGGCGCCACATCGAGGATCCGCCTGACAGGTGCTCTGCGTCCGGTTTCTCGAGACGCACATCGTCCTGAAACGAGGAGGCTCGCAATGGCTCAAGGAACGCATGGAGCGGACACCATCGCCCCGGGGGTGGGACCGCGTACGGGCAAACCGAGCGCGCCCGCCACGCTGCAGCGCGTGACCCTGACCCTGGCGCGCTGCCCGGAGCATCCCGACGGCAGCGGCGGACGGGGCTACGAGATCGTGGCACCGCTCGGACCGGACGGCCGCATCGACGCGACGCTATGGCGGGAAACCCGGGACCATTGCCGCGCTCGCCGGTTTTGGATCGGAGAGCGCGACCGGCATGGCCGGCTCGTGCACCGCGCCGGCGGCGAGGGCGGCGCGACCTGGCTGATCGACTATGACGACCGCACCGCCGAGGACGACGAGCCCGGCTATCGCCTCGGTACCCATGCCCTCGTCGAGGGCGAGTACGTCTCGATCCGCGATGCCGGCGACGGAACTGAGCGCACTTTCCGGGTCGCTCACGTCAACCGCGTCGAGGCAAGGATCAAGTCATGACGCGCGGGTTGTCGGACCTTCCGGCGCGCCCTCCGTCCTCGGAGTTCGACATGGCCGAGAATGCCTTGCTGACGCTCTGGCGCACGTTCTGGCTCGACCTCCCGCTGGCCTGGGCGAGCGAAGTCGACCGACACCTGTACCGATGGATACAGCCTGCAGATACCGGGAACCGTCTTCTTGTCGGCGATGTCGGAAACGCGGATCGTATCGGCGAGGTGGAGGCAGTGAGCGTCAGTGACTGCCGAAATTGGGTTGGAACCGGTCAAGCCATGCAATCGATGCTGACCGTCAAGCCAGCCCGCGGTGGCGTTCGGCGTAGTGTGGAGACGCGGGAAAGCCGTCCGCACCACGATGGCCTGCTTCGGCCTGCCCCGACGGATGTCCAACCGGCATCGGATCCGCCGAGGCGGATGGATCATGTGGTCGCCTCGCTCACCTCCTGTCGCATCGGCGTCATCCCGCATGATGCCTTCAAACGCCTCATGGAGCGGCATCCGCGCATCGGCCGCATGGTGCAGATCGAAACGGTCGTCGAATTGGCCACGGCCCGTCGCTGGCTCCTGAACGCCGGCCATCGCCAAGCGTACGAGGGGATGGCGCACCTGGTCTGCGAACTCTTCACGCGGGCGGCAGCCGCCGGCTTGGCCGAGGCGTCCCGATTTCCCATGCCGTTGACGCAGACGGAACTCGGCAGCGCCCTTGGCCTGACGTCGGTCCATGCGAACCGTATCGTGAAAAGGCTTACCTCGGCCAACCTCATGTCGTGGCGAGGCCGGTGGATCACCATCGAAGACTGGGATGGGTTGACGGAGGTCGCCGAGTTCGACCCCGCCTAACTCAAGCCGGAGCGCGCGACGCCCTGACCGAACAGGTCGGAAGGCGCCGGCGATGCTTTGGCGATAGGCGCGCTCACGACGGCCCCAGCGCATCGGTCACCGACAGGGCGATCTCGCGCTCCTCGTTCGCGGGCGCGATGCGCACCGTGACCGCCGAGCCGGACGCCTCGATCTTCGGGCTGCCGCCGGCGTTGGCCACTTCGTCGAGCGCGACGCCTGCGAAAGCAAGCCCCCGGCAGACGTCGGCGCGAATCTGCGCGGCGTGCTCGCCGATCCCGCCGGTGAACACGAGGGTGTCGACCCCGCCAAGGGCGGCGATCAGCGAGCCCGCCTCGCGCACGATCCGGTAGGTGAACAGATCCAGGGCCTCACGCGCGGCAGAGGCGTCGCTCGCCTCCAAAACCTGCACGTCGTCGCTGATGCCAGAGACGCCGAGGAGGCCCGACCGCGCGTTCAGGAGATCGGCCACCGCGTCGGCCGACAGGCCACGCTCCCGGATCAGGTACAGAACGAGGCCCGGGTCGACCGCCCCGCTGCGGGTGCCCATCATCAGCCCGTCGAGCGTGGTGAAGCCCATGGTCGTGGCGACGCTTCGCCCGTCCCGGATCGCGCACAGGCTCGCCCCGTGCCCGAGATGGGCGGCCAGAATCCGCCCTTTCGGGTAAGCCCGGGTGAGATGGGCGTAGGACAGGCCGTGGAAGCCGAAGCGCACGAGGCCGTCGTCGATGAGGGCGCGCGGCAGCGGGTAGAGTTGGGCCAACCGGTCCTGTGTCCGATGGAAGGCGGTGTCGAAGCAGGCAACCTGCGGCAGATCCGGCCAGACCTCCCCGAACGCGCGGATGCAGGCGAGCGCCTGCGGCTGGTGCGCGGGCGCGAGCGGAATAAGCCCCTCGAGCGCCGATAGGATCTCCGCGTCGAGCCGCACCGGCGCCGCGTGATGCAGGCCGCCGTGGACGACGCGGTGCCCCGCCGCGGTCGGTGCCGCGGGAAGTCGCGCGAACAGCCAGCGGGCTGCGGCGGCATGGTCGCCCGCCGGGGGACGCTCGCCCGCGACGGCGACGCTGTCGATCGAGAGTCTCGGTTCATGCCCGATCCCGGCGACGTGCGCTCGCCAGGCCGGCCCGTCCGCGCCCCGCTGGAACAGGGCGCAGCGCAGGCTGGAGGAGCCGGCGTTGAGGACGAGGATCATCGCCCGACCTCAATTTACGACCGCCCACCCGTCCACCGTCCCCGCCTGCCCAGGCTTGGCCGTGTCGGTCGGGCCGCACTGCATGATGTCGCCCTCGATTCGGCGGTCGTGATCCCCGGGGGCGTGCCGTTCCGGCCAGGTCCAATCCCGCACCTCAGGCAGATCGTCGCCGGTCTGACGGACATATGCGCGGTGCGCGGCCAGCGCGTCCCGGAGCGCCTCCTCGGCGTGCTCACCCCGGGCGCCCAGCCGCGGCGCGGCGCGCAGCGCGGCCTGCGCGAGGTGGAACCGGTCGAGCCGGTTCAGCACGCACATGTCGAAGGGCGTCGTCGTCGTGCCCTCCTCGATGAAGCCGTGGACGTGGAAGTTGCCGTGGTTCGTCCGCTTGTAGGTCAGTCGGTGGATGAGCCACGGATAGCCATGATACGCGAACACCACCGGACGGTCCCGGGTGAACAGGCTGTCGAAGGTCGGGTCGTCGAGGCCGTGCGGATGCGTCTCGGGCGCCGGCAGCGTCATCAGGTCGACGACGTTCACCACCCGGATGCGCAGTTCAGGAACGTGTCGACGGAGCCAGTCCACCGCGGCGAGGGTCTCCTGCGTCGGCACGTCCCCGGCGCAGGCCATCACCAAGTCGGGCTCCGTCTCGCCCTCGTTCGAGGCCCATTCCCAGATGCCGACGCCGGCCGCACAGTGTGTGACGGCCTCGTTGAGGGTCAGCCACTGGAGGGCGGGTTGCTTGCCGGCCACGACGACGTTGATGCGGTCATAGGTCCGGAGGCAGTGGTCCGTGACGCACAGAAGGGTATTGGCGTCCGGCGGCAGGTAGATCCGCGCCGTGTCACCGCGCTTGTTCGCCACGAAGTCGATAAAGCCCGGGTCCTGGTGGCTGAAGCCGTTGTGGTCCTGCCGCCAGACGTGGGACGAGAGCAGGATGTTCAGGGACGGCACCGGCCGGCGCCAGGGCAGGTCGCGCGAGGACTTCAGCCACTTGGCGTGCTGATTCACCATCGAATCGACGACGTGCGCGAAGGCCTCGTAGGTCGCGAACAGGCCGTGGCGTCCGGTGAGCACGTAGCCTTCGAGCCAGCCCTCGCAGAGGTGCTCGCTCAGCACCTCCATGACCCGGCCGTCGCGCAGAAGGTGATCGTCGCCCGGCAACATCGCCTCCTGCCAGGCGCGGCCCGTCACGTCGAACACCGCGTCCAGCCGGTTTGAGACGGTCTCATCGGGACCCATGATCCGGAAGTTGCGGGCGTCCTTGTTCAGGGACAGGACCTCCCGCAGGTAGCCGCCGAGCGTGCGGGTGGCCTCGGCTCGGGAGCGGCCGGGTCCCGGCACGGGAACGGCGCAGTCCCGCAGGTCCGGCAGCCGCAAGGACGCGCTCTTGTGCGCGTTGGCGTGCGGGTTGGCCGAGATGCGCCGCGGCCCCTTCGGTGCCAAGACGGCGAGTTCCGGTACGAGCGAGCCGTCCTCCGCGAACAGCTCCTCCGGCCGGTAGGAGCGCATCCAGTCTTCCAGGATCGCGCGGTGCTCCGGGTTCTCCCGCGTAGCCGCGACGGGAACCTGATGCGAGCGCCAGGTTCCCTCGACCGGCTTGCCATCGACGGCCTTCGGTCCCGTCCAACCTTTGGGGCTGCGCAGCACAATCATCGGACAGCGCGGTAGCCGGACCTTGCCGCAGCGCGCGGAGTGCCGGATGGCTGCGATCTCGTCGAGGACCGCGTCGAGGGCCGCCGCCATGGCCTGGTGCATGGCGGCCGGTTCGTCGCCCTCGACGAAGGTCGGCTCGTAGCCGTACCCGACGAGGAGGCTGCGAAGCTCGTCAGCGGGCATCCGGGCGAGGAGCGTCGGGTTGGCGATCTTGTAGCCGTTGAGGTGCAGGATCGGCAGTACGGCTCCGTCGGTGGTCGGATTCAGGAACTTGTTGGAGTGCCAGGACGCGGCGAGTGGCCCCGTCTCCGCCTCGCCGTCGCCGACCACGCAGGCGACAATCAGGCCGGGGTTGTCCAGGGCTGCGCCGAACGCATGGGCTAGGGAATAGCCGAGCTCGCCGCCCTCGTGGATGGAGCCGGGCAGCTCCGGCGAGGCGTGACTCGGGATGCCCCCGGGAAACGAGAACTGCCTGAACAGACGCTCCATCCCTTCCGCGTCCCGCGCAACGTCGGGGTAGATCTCGCTGTAGGTGCCCTCCAGGTAGGCGTTGGCGACGAGCCCCGGCGCGCCGTGACCCGGTCCCCAAACCGCGATCATGTTGAGGGCGCGCTGCCGTATGATCCGGTTCAAGTGCGCGTAGATGAAGTTGAGGCCCGGCGTCGTTCCCCAGTGGCCGAGGAGCCTTGGTTTGACGTGCTCGGGCTTCAGCGGCTCTCGCAAGAGCGGGTTGGCCATGAGGTAGATCTGGCCGACCGACAGGTAGTTCGCGGCCCGCCAGTAGGCGTGGATCCGCTGCAGGCTGTCGGGTCCGAGTGGCCCCGGCACGAAGGTTAGGTCGTGACCGTCGTCCGCACGGCCGCCATCGCGGCGTTCCTGGCGGGTCTTCGTCGGCTCGCGCCTCGCGTCCATGTCGGCCTCCCGGTTGCGGATCCCGGACGACCGTGCAGGCAGCCGAGGCCGGCCGCGTTGAGTTGGATCAAGGCGGCTCTCCGGCAGGCCGGCAGGATGCCTTCCGTCAGCAGGACGGGAGCGAACGATGGCCCTGGTACTTCGAACCACCTTCATCACGACGGTACGCCGCGCGCGGGTGCCGGTCATGCTGGCCCCGACGAACGACGCCGAACCCCGGGTCGTCACGGACGCGGCGCGCTACCGGTCCATCGGCAGCCTGCAGGCGCTGGCGCTCGCCATCGCGGCCTCGGTGGCGACGCCGGCGCTGCTTTGGCTGGCTCTCTGATCAAAAACCCCGGCGAACCGAGGAGACCCGCGATGGACGACATCACCGTACGCCGGCACGTGCTCGACGAGTTGGAATACGCCCCCATGGTCGACGCGGCACAGATCGGCGTCGCGGTCGACGACGGCGTCGTGACGCTGACCGGCCACGTCCGGAACTACGCCGAGAAGGGCATCGCCGAGCGCGTCACGCTCCGGGTCCGCGGCGTCCGGGCCGTGATCGAGCGGATCGAGGTCCGGTATCCGGAAAATCCGCGCGTCGGCGACGAGGCCCTGGCCGAACGCTGCGCCCGGGTTCTGGAGTGGGATGTGCAGATACCGGAACGGTCGGTCTCGCTCAAGATCGAGAAGGGCTGCGTCACGGTCGAAGGATGCGTGCCGTACTACCACCAGAAGGCGGCGGTCGATGAGGCGCTGCGGCGGCTTGCCGGGGTCACCGACATCGTCAACCTCATCACGGTGAAGCCGCCGGTCCAACCCACCGAGGTCAAGGACAGGATCCTCGCCGCCCTGAGGCGCAGCGCCCGGGACCCGGACACGATCCGCGTCCACGTGGACGGGGACAGGGTGATCTTGGACGGCTGCGTCGACGTCTGGAGCGAGCGCAAGCTCGCCGAGCGTGCCGCGTGGTCGGCGCCCGGCGTCCGCGCCGTCGAGGACCGCCTGACGCTCGCATAACTGGGGGTGCCGATGCTGGCGATGGTCCTGCGTGAGATCGGCGGTCCTCTCCTACCGGAAGAGAGGCCCGACCCAATCCCCGGCCCCGGCGAGGTCCGCATCCGGGTGGAGGCCTGCGCGGTCTGCCGGACCGACCTCCACGTCATCGACGGCGAGCTTCCGCAGGCCGTCTACCCCATCGTGCCCGGCCACGAGGTCGTCGGCATCGTCGAGGCCGTCGGCGAGTGCGTGACCGATCCGGCACCGGGTCGGCGCGTCGGGATGCCCTGGCTCGGGCACGCCTGCGGCCACTGCGGCTACTGTCAGACCGAGCGGGAGAACCTGTGCGATGCCCCCGGCTTCACCGGCTGCACGCGCGACGGCGGGTTCGCGACCCATCTCCTGGCCGAGGCGGCCTTCACCGTCCCGCTCGACATGAGCCTGGACCCGGTCGCGAGCGCGCCGCTCCTCTGCGCAGGGCTGATCGGCTGGCGCACGCTGCGAATGGCGGGGGACGCCGACACTGTGGGCCTGTACGGCTTCGGGGCAGCCGCGCACATCGTCGCCCAGGTCTGCCGCTGGCAGGGCCGCCGCGTGTTCGCGCTCACCCGGCCCGGCGACAGGAAAGCCCAGGATTTCGCCCGCTCCCTTGGGGCTGAATGGGCCGGCGGATCGGACGGGGCGCCGCCCGAGCCGCTGGACGCGGCCTTGATCTTCGCACCCGACGTCCGGCTGGTGCCGACCGCGCTCGCGGAGTTGCGCAAGGGTGGATGCGTGGTCTGTGGCGGCATCCACATGAGCGACATCCCGCGCTTCCCCTACGAACTGCTCTGGGAGGAGCGTTCGGTGCGCTCGGTGGCAAACCTCACCCGCGCGGATGCGCGCGGCTTCTTCGAAGTCGTGCCGCGGGCCGGCATCGTCACCCGCACCCGCATGTTCCCGCTCGTCCAGGCCAACGCGGCGATAGCCGCCCACCGGTCCGGCGCCCTCCAGGGCGCCGCCGTTCTCGTGCCCTGAACCGGTCTCGTCCGCTGCATTTGGACTGCCCATCGAGTGCCCTTGCGATGGATCAAGGTCGTCCCCGCGAACCGGGGCCAGAGTACCTCCATCGCGCCGGCAGCCCGGCCAAGGGAGGTGGTCATGAAGATTTCCAACATCATGGTCTCGGTCGACCTCGGGCCCGCGGCGGCGGACCGAGTCCAATTGGCGGCCGGCCTCGCCCAACGGTTCGGGTCCAAGCTGACCGGCGTCGCCGCACGTCCGGTCCTCGGACCCATGCCGGTCGGCGACATGCTGGAGGTCGAGCGTGTCTGGGCCCTTGAGGAGCGCCTGACCGACGAGCAGCTCGCGGAGGCCAAGGCCCTTTTCGAGCGCGAGGCCGGGCAGGCGCCTAGGACGAGCTGGCGCTCCGCACCGACCGATCCGTTGGCTTTCCTCGGTGCGCAGGCGCGCACCGCCGACCTCGTGGTCGTCGGCCGACAGGGACCTGCGGACGGTGATCCCGGTCCGATGGCGGCCTCCACCGGGGGGCTGCTCATGGAGGTGGGGCGTCCGGTGCTGGTGGTCCCGCCGGGCATCGAGCACCTCGCGGTCCAGCGGGTCGTGGTGGCTTGGAAGGATACGCCCGAGGCCCGTCGAGCCCTGCACGACGCTTTACCGTTCTTGAGACAGCCCGAGCAGGTTTGCGTGGTGGCCGTGGGACCGGACGCGCAGCACGTGGGCGCCGAGGGCGCGGCCGAGTACCTGTCCGGGCACGGAATCAAGGCCACGACCCACCTACTGCGCAAGCCGGAGATCGGCCCCGCGGACGAGATCCTTCGGTTCGCCCGGCGGGAGGACGCGGACCTCATCGTCATGGGAGCCTACGGGCATAGCCGGCTGCGCGAGTGGGTCTTCGGCGGCGCCACCCGCGACGTCCTGCAATCGACCCCCGTCTGCTGCCTGATGAGCCACTGATGCGCTCGGCGACCACCATCTACGCGGGCGCTCTGGTGCTGCTGACCATCCTTATCGGCACCGGCTCCGCCCAGGCCTGGGACCGGCAGGTCAAGCAGGGCGAGTCCCTCGCCAGGACCAACTGTGCCCGCTGCCACGCCGTCGGGCGTGTCGGGACGAGCCCGCTGCCCGCCGCGCCACCCTTCCGCGAGTTGCACAAGCGCTACCCCGTCGAGGATCTCGGCGAGGCGCTCACGGAAGGCATCCGCACCGGTCATCCGAGCATGCCCGAGTTCCGGTTCGACCCTGACCAGGCGCAGGACCTGATCGCCTACATGAAGTCGCTCGAACGCTGAGGGAGAGCCTCGATGTACCTCCGCTGTCTTCTCGTCCCCACAGCCCCAGGCATCGACGCCACCCGCCGCCTGGACGCGGCCCTGCGCCTCGGGCGGCGCCTGCACGCGCACATCGGAGTCGCCTTCATGGCGCCGGACCCGGGTTATGTCATGGCCAGCATGGCCGGCATGGTCGGCATAGCCAGTCTGGCCAGCGTCATGCCGATGGACTGCGCGACCATCGAGGCCATCCAGCGGGGCGTGCGCGAGGCCGCGGCCGAAGGCAAAGCGGCGCTGGAAGCCTGGTGCGGACGCGAGGGCGTGCCGCTGGTCGACAAGGCCGCGCGCCTGGATGCCACCTTCGCGACCTGGACGGAGCTGTCGGGCGAGGTCGAGCCGCTCCTGACGCTGGCCGGGCGAGTGAACGACTTGATCATCGTCGACCGACCCGATCCAGCGCGCTCGTTCACCGGGCGGGCGCTCGACACGGCCCTGTTCTCGGTCGGACGACCGACGCTGATGGTTGGCGAGGGAGTCCCGTACGACCTCCTCGACCACGTCGTGATCGCCTGGAACGGCAGTCTCGAAGCGGCACGCCTGATCGGGCAATCCATCACGCTGCTGCACGAGGCCGTCCGCGTCACGGTCGTGCATGCGCGGACGGAACGCTTCGAGGAGACGCGGGCCGCGGACCTGTGCGCCTACCTGCGCTGGCACGGCATCGTGGCCGAGGCCGTCACCCTGCCGGTCGGGGATGGGAACTCGGTCGGCGCGGCCATCTTGGACGAGGCCGGGCGCCGGAACGCCTCCATGCTGGCGATGGGTGCCTACACCCACAGCCGCGTGCGCGAGTTCCTGCTCGGTGGCGTCACCCGGCATGTGGTCGAGCACGCGCGCATCCCGGTACTCATGGCCCACTGACGTATCGCGCTTGCGGGACGGTCTTGCTGGGGTTGTCCCGTCGCGAGACCTTGGCGGCCCCGCCCTCAACGCCTCGGGTCGTGGCAGTGCATGCGAGGAGGCGCCGTGCCGCAATCCAGGCTGCAAGTCTGGTGGGGCTTGCAGAACCACTGCAGGGCCCCGCTTCTCAGGCAGGACCCTCCGCAATGCCGATGGGGCGCGTTTGCAGGCTCGACGAGCGTGCCTTTCGCATCAGGCGAGTCGGCCCTCGGTCGCGCCTGTGTTGGCGACGCGCTTACCACGACCGCGGCGAGAATCAGGAGGGCTGCACATGACGTGGTGCTGCGCATGATGCCGGGCATCAATGGCTCATCAGGCAGCAGAGAGGGGCATAGGACAGCAACTCCCGAGTGACGCCGCCGAACGCCCACTCGCGGAGGCGCCCGTGACCGTAGGCGCCCGCGACGATCAGGTCGGC
Organism: Methylobacterium sp. 22177; assembly: GCF_052045615.1. Lineage (NCBI taxonomy): Bacteria > Pseudomonadati > Pseudomonadota > Alphaproteobacteria > Hyphomicrobiales > Methylobacteriaceae > Methylobacterium > Methylobacterium sp. 22177. The sequence continues at coordinate 492,106 of NZ_JBQEPK010000001.1, forward strand.
CCCGTGCTCGGTGGCCGCTTCGACGAGTGCCTCGGAGGTCGAGGCACCCAGGGCATCGTGTCTGACGCGGATGGCTGAGACGCCGTGCGCCTGGAGGAGACGGAGGGTGTCCTGACTCTCGGAGCCGGCGCCATCGTCGACGGAGACGACGAGCACCTCGGACGCCCGCTTCAGGAACGGTAGCGCGTCCAGCACCGCGCGGCGCGCCTCGCGGGTGTTCTTCCAGCCGACCACGACGCGCTTGGCGTCGAGATGGTCGACGCCCGGCGGCACCACCAATACCGGGCGCCCAAGATGCATGACCGCGTCGGCCGGATCGACCGCTAACAGCGCGGGCCCGGGGTCCGTCCCTCGGCCGACCACCACGAGGTCGGCGGCCGCCGCCTGGACGACCAGGAACGCCAGCGGGGAATCGAGGTCGGAGCGCCACTCGACGCGGCTGCGTCCGCCGGCGGCTTCCTCGAAGGCCTCGTGGGCCACCCGGAGGTCGTTCAGGACAGCCTCCTGGATCGAGGGGATGCCGAACGCCCCCCCCGGCGTCGGACCGGCCGGAGCCCAACTGTAATCCGGCATCTCCGCCGCGACGCCGGTCAGGCGGGCGTGGAAATCGTCGGCGAGAAGCGCGGCCAAGCGTACGCGGCTTCGCGCCCCTTCCGACAGGTCCACGGCGACCATGATGCTCGCGTAGGTCATGGAACGTCTCCGGATCGGCAGGCGATGGAATGGCTGCGGGCGGGCCTTGCGGCCTCGCCCATCCCGATGGTTTCAGCCAAGCGTGAGGTGGTCCTCGACGGCGCGCACGCCCGGCGCCGACCACGCGGCAGTCTCGGCGAGGCGGCGCTCGTGCCAGGCGTTGACCTTGCCCTGCAGGACGACCTTCGCGTCCTTGACCGTCACCTTGATCGCGTCGGCCTCAAGTTCTGCGTTGCGCTTGAGCGCCGCCAGGATCTTCGCGCGTACGTCGGGCGCGCTCGCCTTCGGCGCCACCTCGATGGTGTTGATGATGCCGGTCACGCCAGCGAGGCGCCGGATAGCCCGATAGGCTTCCTCCTTCTGGTACTGCCAGTCGACCTTGCCGGAGAGCGTCACCCAGCCGGTCTGGACCTTCACCTGCACGGCATCCTTCGGCACGGTCGCGGACCAATCGAGCATCTGCACCGCGCGCTGCGCGAGGTCCTCGTCGCGCGGCGGGGTTTCGCCGCCGAAACGCACCTTGATCTCCTCGACGACGCCGCGGACGCCGCGGACCTTCTGGGCCGCCTTCTCGGCGGCGACGCGCGCCGCGAAGCTGGCGACGTGGCCGCTTAGCGTGACGATGCCCTTCTCCACGGCGACGCCGATATGGGCGGCATCGATGCTGGGGTCGAAGTCGAGCTCGTCGATGACGTTCTGGCGGATCAGCTTGTCGCCCATCGTAAGTCTCCTCGACAAGGTCCAGGTCGCGCCTGGCCGAGCCCGAGGCTATGCCCGGCAGGCGGTCGGACATTGATCCAGCGCAAGCTCTTCCCCGGCCGCGATACGACCCAGCATCGGGCAGGCCCGGGGGCAACCTGAGACGGCGCAGCCGGCGGTCACGGCGGAGACCATGTCCCGGGCATCGAACAGTCGGCCGAGCAGCGGCACGTCCGCGAAGGCCTTCGGGACCCGGGCGTTCCCGGCAATCAGGGCGAAGGGGATGCCCCTCCGGCGAAGGTCGCAGGCGAGCGGGAAGCACGGCCCCTCGTTCAGGTCGACGCTTACCACGGCGAAGTCCGGACGCTTCGCGTCGAGGCTTCCGATGGCCTCGCCGCCGGTTCCGTAGGGGCCACTCACCGCACAGCCGGCGTTCGCGAGGGCGTCCTCCAGCCACATGCCCGGTAGCGCCTGCGGCTCGGCGACAAGCACGACCGGCCGCCTTTCACCTGCGTTCGCCCGCATCGCCCGATCCTCATTCCTGATCGCGATGGGAGGAGGATGGATCCGCCGGGCCGGCTCGCCTTGCGCTGGATCAAAGGACGCCGGGGCGCCGCGAGCGGGCCGGTGCGCTCAGGACGCCGATTCCACCGCGTCGTGCCTGATCGAGCGCGCGACCCTCAGGGCCGCGTCAAGGTCGTTGCGGTCCGTCCCGTAGCGCCGCCATAGGCCGTCTAACCATTCCGGCCGTCCGGCCTCGGAGTCCGGGATCTCGGAGAACGGGATGTGGTACATGCCGTCGAGCGCCTCGATGCCGTAGCCGGTGACGGCCCATTGCCGCCCTTCCCAGTGCACGGGTTCGGTGAGTCCGTGGCTCATTCCCGCCTCCTCACGCCGCCTGCCCGTCGAGCTCGGCCACCTCGCAGGTGTCGGCCCGCATGCGCCAGTCGACGATACCCGCCGTCTGGCAGAACAACGCCTGGGCCGCGCAGGCTGCGGCAGCCTCCGAGTGGGCGGAGACGACGGTCCGCCGCTGGATGGCGGGGTGCTCGTGGCCGCTGTCGTCCGGCACGACCTTGTGGAAGGTGACCAGGTACTTGTGCATGGCGCGCCTCCGATTGCGATGTTGCGGAGACGCTGGGCGCCCGCGGGAGCGGCGGCCTTGATCCAGCGCAAGGCTCGATGCGCAATCAGACACCCGGTGCCGGCGGGAAGAAGCGTTCCCGACCCGGATCGGCCCCGTTGTCGTGGCTGGTCCGCGCGGTTCGATGCGCGTGCGCCTTGCCGTGCAGTGGCCAGTACCGCTCCATTGCCAGGTAGGTGAACGAGGCCGACCAGCCGATCAGGAGCAGGCCATTGAGCGCCTCGACGCCGGCGAGCAGCCGGGTATGGGATGTCGGGAAGTGGTCGCCGAAGCCGAGCGAGGTGTAGGCCACCACCGAGAAGTACAGGCAGTCCTCGAAGGACGTTACCGGAGTGCCTGCAAAGGCGCCAACGCCGAGGCGGAGGACGAGTAGCCAGTAGGCGCCAGCGTAGATCCAAACCGCGACGGTGTGCCCGACGAAGGTCATCAGCACCACGGCGAGGATCCGGGCGCGGGGCGGGACCGGCAGCTCGGACAGGTGCTCCGAGGTCAGCCGCAACGTCTCGTAGAGAATCAGGATTGTGGTCGTGACGAGGACGACGCTGGCTGTCATGGCGAGGAGCATGCGCGGCCTCGGGTGAGCGTGGCGGCCCGAGCCTGCCCGATAGAGCGAGCGCGTGCTTGGCGTAGCGCTAGTGGGCAGGCGTCGAGGCGCCTTTGACCGAGATCAACGCCGTCCTCCACGGAACGGCATTTCCTCATCGAAGCGCCGCCAACCGGGCGTCGGGATGTGGGAGATGATCATGGCCGACGTGCATGTTGCCGAGGAGCTCTGGTCAACGGGGATGCTGCCCGAGGGCATTCTGGAGCGGTGGTTCGTGGCGGACGGGGCGCGTGTGCGGGCCGGAGAGGCCGTGGCGGCCGTCCGTATCGGCGAGGCCTTGCACGACATCGCCGCGCCGACCGGCGGCCACCTCACGGTCTTGGCGCCCGTCAACGAGCTCGTCGACCCCGGCTGCATCATCGCCGAGGTCCACGCCTGACATCAGGGAGGCGGACCATGTCTCAACCCGACGCGGCCACGTCGTCACCGACCTGGCGGACGCAGGAGATCCTGATCGGCGGCATTCAGCACGCCGCCGGCGTCGCGCTGTTGCTGGCGGCGTGGGTGCTGGTCTTCACCGATCATGCCCGCGCGGCCGGGTCCGCGCTCCTGCCGGGCTTGCTCATCGTCACGCTCTACGGCGCCAACCAGATCCGCTTCCGGGCGGTGCTCGAAAGGGCGGTGCTGATCGTCGGGGCCTGGACGCTCGTCGCACCCTGGGCGCTCGGGTTCGCTGCGAACGACGGCGCGACCTGGTCACACGTCGCGCTCGGTGGCGTGGCCATCGCGACCGCCGTTGCACTGCTTCGGATCGCGAGGCGGCCATGACGTTTCAGTCGGCCGCCAGCCACGCGGCCGTTCTGGCCGCCTCCCTGGCGGCTTGCGCCGGCGCTCCGGCCGCCGGTCCCGAGGAAGACCATCGCGTCCGTGGGTGGGCCATCGCCGCGCAGCTCTGCAGCGAGTGCCACGTCATCGGCCGCGCCTCGCAGCCCGGCGCGTTCGCCGGCCCGGCCTTTCTGCGGGTCGCCAATATGCCGTCGACGACCGGTCCGGCGCTCGCGGTGTTCCTGCAGAGCCATCACCAGCGGATGCCGAGCCTGAGGCTCGACCGGGACGAGATGGACGCGGTCATCGACTACATCCTCAGCCTCAAGGCCCGAACGGCAGCGACGCCTCCGGGCATCACCTCGGAGGATTGAGGGTGACGCTGCCGCATCCCGTGCTGCTGGCCGATATTGGCGGCACCTACGCTCGCTTCTCCGTCCTTCCGGAGCCGGGAGGACGTCCAGGCCCGATCCGGTAGGTGCCGACGGCCAGCTTCCCCGGCCGGGTCGACGCCATTCGGGCCTATGCCAACCGACAGGACACGGTCCGGCCTCGCTCGGCCTTCCTCGCCGTCGCGGGGCGGATGACCCCCGGCATCACGCGCCTGACCAACGCGCCGTGGCGGTTCGACTCTGGCGGGATCGGCGAGGCGTTCGGCTTGGAAGCGGTGCGGCTGGTCAATGACTACGTGCCGCTCGCCGCCGCCATCACCGTCCTCGCCCCGGCCGACTTGGCGCGGATCGGGACGGCTGTCGAAGGGGTTGGACCACGGCTCGTCCTGGGGCCGGGCACGGGCCTGGGCGCGGCCGTCCTGATTCCGGCGGGCGACCGCCTCCTGATCCAGACGACCGAGGCCGGGCACGTCGGGTTCGGCCCCTGCGAGCCCGACGACAAGCTGCCCTGGTCGGCCCTGATGGCGGCCAAGGGTAGGCTCACGGCCGAGACCGTGCTGTCGGGTCCGGGTCTCGTCAGGCTCGTGCGGACCCTCGCGGCTACGCGCGGAGCTGCCGTCGGCTGGAGCGCGCCGCCCGAGGTCCTCGAAGATGCGAGGTCGGACCCGGTCGCCAGGGAAGCGGTCCATCAGTTCGCCCGCCTCCTCGGCAGGTTCGCGGGCGACATGGCGCTGATGTTCTCGGCCACGGGCGGCGTCTTCCTCGCCGGCGGGATCGCGCCACGAATCGTCGACGTCCTGCGGGGCGAACCGTTCGGTCATGCCTTCGAGGACAAGGCTCCGTTCCGCGAGGCCATGCGGGCGGTCCCGCGCGCCGTAATCCTACATCCGGAGCCGGCCATCGACGGTCTCGCGGCGCTCTTAGCCGACGAGGACCGCTTCCTGTTCCCGGCTCATGACTGGCGGGCTTGAGCCAGGTCAAGGTCGGTCAGTCCAGGCACCCGCACGGTGACGGCAGGCGACTCAATTCGAGGGGATCATCATGCCTTATGCCAGCATCATGGTCGCGGCAGATGACGGGCGTCACGCGCCGGCGCGGGTGCGTCTCGCCGCGGAACTGGCGCATCGTCTCGGCGCGCGTCTCGTCGGCGCTGCCGCCTGCATGCCGGACTATCCCCGAGGCTATGGCGAGACTGCCGTGCCGATGGGCATGGTCATCGAGGAGATCCGCCAGGCGGCGTTGGACCGGCTCGCGGGCGTCGAGCGGGTTTTTCGCCATGCCTCCTGCCTGAACGACCGCGTCGAGTGGCGCGCGGACCTCGGGTCACCGGCCTCGTTCCTCGAAGGCCAGTCGCGGGCGGCGGACCTCGTCGTGGTCGGGCGCTACGCGGATGACGAGGGGGTGACGATCGGCATGTCCATCGACGCCGGCGACGTCCTGATGCGGTTGGGGAAGCCCATCCTGGTAGTCTCGGCCGGCGTCGAGCACCTGGAGGCTAGGCGCGTGCTCGTGGGCTGGAAGAACACCCCGCAAACGCGCCGGGCCGTGTCTGACGCCCTGCCCATGCTCAGGCGTGCGGAGGCGGTGCAGGTGTTCCGCGTCTCGGACGGCGACGACCGGGCCGAGGTCGAGGACGTGGCCCGCTACTTGGCGCTGCACGACGTAAACGCGACCGCGCATCTGGCCAAGCCCTCGGGTCGGACCGTCGCCGACGACGTCCGGAAAGCGACGCGCGACTTCGACGCCGACCTGATCGTGACAGGCGCCTACGGCTACAGCCGCCTGCGCGAGTGGTTCTTCGGCGGGGTCACGCGGGACCTGCTGGCGCAGGCGTCCGTCTGCTGCCTGCTGTCCCACTGACCGGAGGGTTTTCGATGGCCAACCCGGACAATCTGGATCGAGGCGAACTGGGTTTCTCGCCACCTTCGCCCACGCGTCCCCCCGGACCAGGGTCAAGCCCCCCTAAAGCCCGTCGAGGTGCCCATGCCAGGACAGGACGTTATGCCGCCGATGAACGAGCCCCTAGGCATCCCGGAATGACCTGCCCCCACGAGGTGGTCCGAGCTCAAGATTAGTGCAGGGTCGGCCTCTGCTCTACGACTAGCTTGGCCGACGGAGCCGGTTGGGCGAGCGCAGTCGGCCAAGCGGTCATGGCTGGCACGAACACTTCCGGCGCTGGTGGCTTGTAGCCAAGCGCACCGTGCGGGCGGATCGTGTTGTAGTGCCGACGCCAGCTTTCGATGATGATCTGTGCCTCCTTCAGGGTGTAGAAAATCTCGCCGTTCAGGAGTTCATCCCGCAATCGCGCGTTGAAGCTTTCGACAAAGCCGTTCTCACCACGGTGAGCCTGGCGCGATGTAGGCGGCCTTCGCGTCAATAGCCGCAATCCAGGACTGCACCGACTTGGCGATGAACTCGGGCCCGTTGTCTGAACGAACGTGCTCGGGCACGCCGCGCAGGATGAACAGGTCCGAGAGCACGTCGATCACGTCAGCTCCCTTCAGCTTGCGCGCAACGCGGATCGCCAGACATTCGCGGGTGAACTCGTCGACGACGTTGAGCATCCGGAACTTGCGCCCGTCATGGGTGCGCGCCTCGACGAAGTCGTAGGCCCAGACGTGGTCGCGCCGCTCCGGTTTGAGCCGGATGCAGGAACCATCCCCGTCCCACAGCCGGCCCTTCTTCGGCTGGCGGCCGGGCACCTTCAGCCCATCGCGCCGCCAGATCCGCTCGACCCGCTTGTCGTGGACCAACCAGCCGGCCGCCTTCAGCAGCGCGCCGATCTTCCGGTGGCCGTAGCGCCCGTACCGGCGCGCCAGTTCTACGAGATCGGCGGTCAACGCCGCCTCATCGTCTCTGCCCCGCGGCACCTTGCGCTGCGTCGAACGATGCTGACCGAGCGTACGGCACGCGCGGCGCTCGGAGACGTCCAGGACGTCCATCACATGCTCGATGCAGGCGCGTCGGCGCGCGGGGCTGGTCAGTTTCCCCGGGCAGCCTCCTGCAGGATCAGCTTGTCGAGCGTGAGATCTGCGATCGCCTTCCGGAGCCGGTGGTTCTCGGTCTCCAGGTCCTTCATGCGCCGGACCTAGTCGCTCTTCAGGCCGCCGTACTCCTTGCGCCAGCGATAGTACGTAGCCTCCGTCACGCCGATCGTGCGGATCGCGTCCCCGACGCTCTGGCCCACGGGGAGACCAGCACATCCACCTGCCGCAGCTTGGCGACGACATCCTCCGGCTTGTGCCGCTTCGTTCCCGTCTGTCCGTCCTC
>NZ_JBQEPK010000002.1:0-1048 GCF_052045615.1 Methylobacterium sp. 22177
ATAGGGGTTTGAAGCGAACCCGGGGAACTGAAACATCTCAGTACCCGGAGGAAAGGACATCAACGAGACTCCGTCAGTAGTGGCGAGCGAACGCGGATCAGGCCAGTGCCTGTGTTGAGTTTACCGGAACGGTCTGGAAAGGCCGGCGCGATGGGTGACAGCCCCGTACGGGACGGACGATACACAGGACTCGAGTAGGGCGGGACACGTGAAATCCTGTCTGAACATGGGGGGACCACCCTCCAAGCCTAAGTACTCCTCAGCGACCGATAGCGAACCAGTACCGTGAGGGAAAGGTGAAAAGCACCCCGACGAGGGGAGTGAAACAGCACCTGAAACCGGATGCTTACAAACAGTGGGAGCCCAAGGTTCGTCCTGGGTGACCGCGTACCTTTTGTATAATGGGTCAGCGACTTAAAGTTACGAGCGAGCTTAAGCCGATAGGTGGAGGCGCAGCGAAAGCGAGTCTGAACAGGGCGTTCAGTTCGTGGCTTTAGACCCGAAACCGAGTGATCTAGCCATGTGCAGGATGAAGGTGGGGTAACACCCACTGGAGGTCCGAACCAGTGCCCGTTGAAAAGGTCTTGGATGACGTGTGGCTAGGGGTGAAAGGCCAATCAAACTCGGAAATAGCTGGTTCTCCGCGAAAGCTATTTAGGTAGCGCCTCGAGTGAATACCTCACGGGGTAGAGCACTGGATGGGCTAGGGCCGCCCACAGCGGTACCAAACCCAACCAAACTCCGAATACGTGAGAGTACTGCTCGGGAGACACACGGCGGGTGCTAACGTCCGTCGTGGAGAGGGAAACAACCCTGACCGACAGCTAAGGCCCCCAATTCGTGGCTAAGTGGGAAAGGATGTGGGACTCCCAAAACAACCAGGAGGTTGGCTTAGAAGCAGCCATCCTTTAAAGAAAGCGTAACAGCTCACTGGTCTAAATAAGGGGTCCTGCGCCGAAAATGTAACGGGGCTCAAGCCACGAGCCGAAGCTTCGGGTGTGTTCGTCTTCGGATTGAACACGCGGTAGCGGAGCGTTCCCTAGGCCTG
>NZ_JBQEPK010000002.1:2669-4808 GCF_052045615.1 Methylobacterium sp. 22177
AATTGCGTTGCGCCGGTCTGGTGGCCTGAGCGGCGTGCCCAGAACCCGATCCCATCTCGAACTCGGCCGTTAAACACGCCAGCGCCCATGGTACTGTGTCTCAAGACACGGGAGAGTCGGTCGCCGCCAGACCCGCACAACGCAGTCCACCAACATTCCCTCACCACGATCACCGATCCGGCCCCCGGACACCGCGCCCGCTCACGCACAGGCGCCGCTTTCCACCGGAACGCTCCACCTCTCAACCTGAGTTCGCGCAGAGGAAACGCCGCTGCCGACCGGAGATCGCGCGCTGGATCGGCCGTGATCGCATGTCGATACTTCTGGAAATGACGTGCACCCGCGAAAGCGGCTTCGATGCAGCGCGGTGCGCCGGCTGATCCTGGACTTCAGCGACGTCCGCGCGCTCTTCGACGACACGTCCCGGCTCCTCGGCCGATCGTCGGTCGCCCTGCCCTGGGCCGACGACCGCGCTCAAGCCGCGGGCATGGCCTTGAGGCCTGTACAGCAAACCTCTATTATGATGCTGCTGTACTGGTCCTCTGGTCAGTGCGGGACCGAGCATCGCATGCCGTACCATCCAGATACGCCGTCACGGTCGGGCGCCGGCAAGGTACCTGGATCGCCGCGCCTCGAGGTTGATGGCCGCCCAGTTCGCCCACCCACGGCGACCGGCCCCGCAAAGACCCACCCGCGTGGTCGGCCTGTGTGGGATCTCGACGCGGCAGCTGACCCGGACTCGCCGTTCGATCCGGACTGGTTCCGAGGGGAGCTCGTGCGATTGCTGCCCCACTTGAGGCGATTTGCAGGATCGATGACGAAGGCCGCAGATCGAACTGAGGACTTGGTCCAAGAGACACTGCTCAGATCCTGGCTGGCTCAGGACCGCTTCCCTCCTGGCGGCGATCTCCGAGCGTGGACATTCGCGATCATGCGAAGCAGCTTCTACTCGGCGAGACGCGGCGTCATCGATGGGCCCGGCATCGTCGACGCTTCATCCGGTAGGCCATGCGTGAACTCCGTGTTGCCGATCCGCAAAGGCCGCCGACCGGGAGTTTGATCGCGACGGCGCTCCTGGCTGAACCTTCGTGTGAGCGGCCATCCTCTTTCCCGGCTGGAAACCGCGTCGTGCGCGTGGATGGCTGATCGCGCCGCTATCGGCGTGATGCGCGACGAAGTCGGTCCTCGAAACGATCGCGCGGTCATGAGATTCCGCGGCGTTCGTCGGACCTCGCTCTCTCATCAGGAGTGGATGTCGAGGTGGTGCGCGTCGACGCCATGATCCGCGATCCCGATCAGGCCGACGTCTCCGTGGTGGCCGCTGTCGGCCGGTGCGTGGCTCGGTCCGGCCGACGGGCCGGGTCTGTTGTCGGACGCGAAGACGAGGTCACCGTTCGGGTCGACGCTTGCTGTCGGTCGCGAGCTGTGACCTCCGCCGCGGGGCGGGGCGATCTGCTCGGCAGGCGGTGCTTGGTCACGGCTCATCTCGGCCGAGATCCCCGACTCCTGGCGGGCGATCGGCGGGTTCGGAGTCACTTGAGGACCGACGTTCACGGCTCCACCGGCATGGTCGTGCGCTGCATCGTTCGGATCGCCGAGATGCCGTGGACCGGACGCCGCGTCGACCGTTCGGCCTGCCGTGTTGCTCGACGGGATCCCTGTGTCGGTGCCGGTCGCCGCGCTCGGTTCGGCCACATTCTGCGGAGGCGGTCCGTTCTCCTGGGGATGCCCGGATGCCTCGGCGCCTCGACCGGGCCCTGCGTCGGTCTGAGCGTGCCCGGGATCGGCGGCGCTCGGCTGCGCCGGCGCGTCGTCTGACGGCGGGGCACGGTTCGCGTCGGTAGCCGCGGCGTGGCCGCCAACATCCCGCGCTCGCGCTTCCGTATCCTGGAGATGCTCCGACACCTCGGCGCTTCGTCCCGGTTCGGCGGCCTGCCCGTGCGCGGGATCGGCAGCGCTCGCCTGCGCCTGCGCGTGAGCTGACGGCGTGGCCGGGTCGGGGTTGCTCGCCGTGACCGGACCGCCGGCATCCTGCGCGTGCGGTCCGGTGTCCTGACCATGTCCGGGCGCCCCGGCGCTCCGCCCGGGTTCGGCGGCTTGCCCGTGCGCGGGATCGGCAGCGCCCGCCTGCGCCTGCGC
>NZ_JBQEPK010000002.1:4858-154547 GCF_052045615.1 Methylobacterium sp. 22177
TCGCCGCCAGACCCGCACAACGCAGTCCACCAACATTCCCTCACCACGATCACCGATCCGGCTCCCGGACACCGCGCCCGCTTGTCAGAGCCGGCGCACCCGGACCAGCCGCACAGACTTGGCGCGGGGTGGAGCAGCCCGGTAGCTCGTCAGGCTCATAACCTGAAGGTCACAGGTTCAAATCCTGTCCCCGCAACCAAATCCCGACACACAGAACCCGCCGCGCCCGCAAGCGCGGCGGGTTCTGCGTTTGTCGCACCCCGTCGAACCGACGCGGTCCCTGTGCCGACGCGTCCCGCGACGGTCGCCGCCGCTCCGGCAGGGGAGGGGGATCGAGCGCCGGCCGATGAGCGCCGGTGCCCGCGCCGAGTCGCCACCGAAATCGCTCGATCCCGGCTCCGGGGCAGGGTGTCCGCGCCGCGACCTCGGCGGTGTTGGCCTCGCAGGCACCTGGCCTTAAGATGCGGTGGGGTACGCCGTGATACGGCGTGAGGGGGGAGCGGCAATGATCTCACAGGCGGGCGGCACGGCCGACCTCGATCGGAGCTGAAGAGCGCGGTTTGCGCGTCTCCGCTCCCTTTCCTCGTCCGGCCCGCCCGGCGATGCGTCGCGCATCGCCGCCGAGGCTGGCCGCCCTGGCCCTGGCCCTGCTGGTCGCCGCGGGGGCTCAACCCGCGCGCGCGTTCGACCTGTTCGGCCTGTTCGGCAGCGAACCGGAACCGCCGCCGCCGAGCGCGACCGCGCTCCCGTACACGCTGCGGATCACCGGCACGGACGATTCCGACGTGCTGCGGGCCCTGCAGGACACCTCCACCCTCTATCGCCTGAGGCAGGAACCCCCGCCCGACGGCGAGGGGCTGCTGCGCCGGGTCGAGACCGATCTCGCCAAGCTCGCCGACGTCCTGTCGGGCTACGGCTACTATCAAGGAGCGGTGACGATCCGGGTCGACGGCGCGCCGGTGCCGGGCCAGGCGACGGCCGCGGTCGGTGCCGCGGAGGCGTGGCGCAACCGCGGCCTCGTCCCGGTCCGGATCGCGGTCGATCTCGGGCCCCTCTACCATCTGCGCCGGATCACCGTGCGCGATCCGGCGGGCAACCCGTTCCCGGAAGCCGAGCTGCCCGCGCGGGTCACCCGCGTCGACGAGGATGTTCCCGCGCGCTCCGCCACGGTGCTGGCGCGGGAAGCGCAGATCGTCGACCACTTCCGCGCCCAGGGCCGTCCCTTCGCCAAGGTGGTCGCGCGCGATCCCGTGGTGGACGATTCCGCCCACGCGATGGACGTGACCTTCACGGTGGCGCCGGGCCCGGTGGCCGGACTAGGCCCCGTCGCCGTCAGCGGTGCGCCGGGGATCGACCCGGCGACCATCCGATCCTTCATCTACGCCGAGCCGGGCGACCCGTACTCACCCCAGGCGGTGGCCGCGATCCGCCGGTCCGTGGCGCGGATCGAGGGGATCGGCGGCGTCCGGGTTCGCGAGGGGACGACCCTCGACGCCGACGGGAACCTGCCGCTGTTCGTCGAGGTCACCGAGCGCGAGCGCAACCTCGTGGGCGTCTCGGCGCGCTACTCCACGGTCGACGGGCCGGGCGTGCGGGCCTACTACGCCAACCGCAACCTGTTCGGCGGCGGTGAATCCTTCCGCGTGGACGCCGACCTCTACTACCTGGGTCTCGGGAACGACCCGTTCGCCAACCAGCGCAAGGCCGCGGGCATCGGTACGAACGGCCTCGGCGGACGTCTCTCGGCGACCTACGTCCAGCCGGCCCTGTGGGGGACGCGCAACGACTTCCTGGCGAACGCCTTCATCACCCGCGAGGTGCAGCAGAGCTACCTCGTGGATGGCGGGGGTGTCTCGGGGGCGATCCGTCACCGGTTCTCGGACACGTTCTCGGCGCAGATCGGGCTCGATGCCCAGGTTGGCCGGTCGAAGGACGCCCTCGGCACGGTCGATTACCGGCTGATCGGCGTGCCGGCCTCGGTCACCTACGATTCCACCGACAGCCTCCTCGACCCGACGCGGGGCGTCCGGGCCATCGCGTCGCTGGCGGTCTATCCCGGCGCGATCTCCTCGCCCGGCATCGTCGTGGCCAAGGCGCAGGGATCGACATACTACGCCCTCGACGACGAGGCCCGCATGATCCTGGCCGGCCGCATCGGCTTCGGTTCGGTCTCGGGCGCGCCGCTGGGGGAGATCCCCGACAATTTCAGGTTCTTCGCGGGCGGCGGCGGCTCGGTGCGGGGCTACCCGTACCGCACCCTCGGACCGATCGGCCCCTTCAACCTGCCGATCGGCGGCCGCAGCCTGCTGGAGGCCTCGCTCGAGGCGCGCATCAAGGTCACCGACACGATCGGCGTGGTGCCGTTCTTCGACGCGGGCACCGCCTTCGCCTCGGCGACGCCGGATTTCGACGAGAAGATCCGCAAATCCGTGGGCATCGGCCTGCGCTACTACACCGGCATCGGCCCGATCCGCGCGGACGTCGCCTTCCCGCTCGACCCCTACAAGGGCGGACACGTGCGTCCCGCCGTCCTGTATCTCAGCCTGGGGCAGGCTTTCTGAATGGCGTTCCGAACCGGACCGACGCAGCGCGCCGCGCATCCGACCGCCCGTCACGGCCGGCGGGACCTGGTGCTCGTCCTGGTCGGCCTCGCCCTGCTGCTGCCCTGCACCCTCGCGGCGACGCGCGCCGACGAGGGCGACAAGTCCGTGCTGGGCGGCCTCCTGTCCCGCGCCCTGTCGACGCCCTCCTCGCGGGTGGCGATCGGTGCCGTCGACGGCGCCCTGTCCTCCGACGCCACCATCCGGGACGTGGCGATCAGCGACCGCGACGGCGTCTGGCTGAAACTCGACCGGGCCCGCATCGTCTGGCGGCGGCTCGCCCTCCTGTCGGGCCGGCTGGAGGTCGACAGCCTCGAGATCGGGCATCTCGACGTCCTGCGCCGGCCGGTCCCCGGCCCGCCGCCGCCCGAGGCCAAGCCCGACGGGCGGCTCCTCCCGGACCTCCCGGTCAAGGTCGAGATCAAGGGGTTCAAGCTGGCCGAGCTGACGCTGGGCGAGGCGGTGGCCGGGCAGCCGGCGCGGCTCTCGGCCGAGGGCCGGGCGAAGCTCGGCGCCGCCAGCGAGGGGCTCGACCTCCAGGCCCGGGCGCAGCGCCTCGACGCGCCGGGCCGCTTCCTGCTGTCGCTGCTGTTCGTGCCGAACGGCGAGCGGCTGGAGTTGAAGGCGAACCTCGTCGAGCCGGCCGGCGGCCTGCTCTCGAAGGCCGCCAACCTGCCCGGCACCCCGCCGATCGACTTCGAGCTCGACGGAACGGGCACGCTGGACGCCTGGGGCGCCAAGCTGGACTTCACGGCGGGACCCGACATCGGCGCCAAGGGCGGGGCGAAGATCTCCCGGATCGGGGCCGAGCGGCGGCTCGCCCTCGACCTCGCGGCGCGGATCGAGGGGCTGATGCCCGGTCCGGCGGCAGCGATCTTCGCCGGCACCACCAAGCTCGACGGCGGCCTGTCCTTCGCGGACAGCGGCGCCTTCCGGATCGACCGGCTGGAGCTGACCTCCCGCACGGCGCGCCTGGCGGCCGGCGGCAGCCTCACCCGCGACCGGGTCGCTGACCTGACCCTGCAGGCGCGTGCCCTGCCGACGGAGGGCGACGTCACCCGGGCCGGAGAGGCCGAGATCGGCAAGCTCGTCTTCGACGGCAGCCTCAAGGGGCCTCTGGCGGCGCCCACCGTCCGGGGCCACCTCGACGCGGCCGCCCTGCGCAGCCGCGATTCCAGCCTGGACCGGATCGAGGCGAGCCTCGGCATCGACCCGCAGGGCGAGCCGTCGGCGCAGCGCTTCGCCGTCACGGCGGACGGCCGGATCGACGGGCTGACGCTCGCCGACCCGGCGCTGCGCCGGGCGATCGGCAGCCGGGCCACCGTGACGCTCCGGGCCTCGGCCGGCGCCGACGGCGTTCTCGATATCGCGGCGCTCAAGCTCGATTCCGACACGGCGCGGGCCGCCTATGCCGGCCGGGTCGGCCAGAACACCCTGACCGGCACCGTGGACGCGGCGCTGCCGGACCTGTCCGTCTTCTCGGGCCTCGCGGGCCAGGGCCTCGCGGGCAGCCTCGACGCCAAGGCGCGGCTCAGCGGCGATCCGGCGCGCAAGGCCGTCGCCGCCGACCTCGCCGTGACGACGAGCGGCCTCGTCACCGGGATCCGGGCGGCCGACCGCACCCTCGGCCGCGCGCCGAGCCTTCAGGGACGCGTGTCCCAGACCTTCGACGGGTACGGCTTCGACCATCTGCGCCTGGAAGGCTCCGGCGTCACCGCCACCCTGCAGGGCGAGGCGACGACGACCCGTGCCGACGTCGCCGGACGGGTCGACCTCAAGAGCCTCGCGGATCTCGACGGGCGCCTCACCGGCAAGGCCGGCGTCGACGCGCGCCTGACCGGATCCCTGGAGCATCCGGACGTGACCGCGACCCTGACGGCGCCCGCCGCCACCGCGGCCGGCAAGCCGATCCGGGATCTGCGCGTCGAGGCCGTCCTGCGGGACGCGCTCCTCGCGCCGGACGGCACGGTCCGGCTCGGCGGCGACGTCGGCGGCAAGGCGCTGACCGGCGGCGCGCACCTCGCGCGCGTCGGCCCGGACTGGGTCCTCGACCGGCTCGGCCTCGATCTCGGCTCGGTCTCCGTCGCCGGCCAGGCGACGGTCGCGGCCGACACGTGGCTGTCGGCGGGCGCGCTCACCGTGCGGGCCGGCGACCTGACGGACATCGCGCCCCTCGTCCCGGAACCGGTCTCGGGCCGCCTCGACGCCGCGCTGACTCTCGCCCGCGACGGCGGGCGCCAGGACGTGACCGTCCGCGCCACCGGGGCCGGTCTCCGCTACGGCGACACGGCCCTCGCGCGGCTCGACGCCGACCTCTCGGGACGGGACCTGCGCGCCCACCCCGTCCTCGACGGGCGCGTCGAGGCCGACCGGCTCGTGGCCGCCGGCCAGCAGGTCGACACGATCCGGCTCCTCGCGAACGGCACGCCCGCCTTCAGCGACGTGAGCCTCACCGCCCGGGCGCGCGGCTTCACCCTCGACGGTGCCGCGCGGGTCGTCCCGGCCGCGGACACGCGGATCGAGATCCAGCGCCTTTCGGCGGCCCGCGGCAACGACCGCTTCGCCCTCACCGGGCCGGCGGCGATCACCCTCCGGGACGGCGGCGCGGTGATCGACGGCCTGTCGATCGCGGCGGGCTCCGGCCGCGTCACGGTCGCGGGCCGCGCCGGGCGGGATCTCGACCTCAGAGTGGCGATCCGGTCCCTGCCCCTGTCGCTCGCCCGGATCGCCGCGCCGGATCTGGCCCTCTCGGGGACCCTGGACGGCGAGGCGGACCTCCGCGGCCCCGCGACGCGACCGGAGGGGCGCTACGCGGTCAGCGTCGCCAAGCTGGTCGCTCCGCAGACGCGGCAGGCCGGGCTGCCGGCGATCGACGCGGCCGCGAAGGGCACGCTGTCCGACGGACAGGCGAGCCTGGACGGCCGGGTGACGGCGGGGCGCGGCGTCGCCCTGACGGTCTCCGGGTCGCTGCCCGTGGAGGCCGGGGGGCCGCTCGACCTGCGCGCGCGCGGGACGCTCGACGCCGCCCTCGCCAATTCCCTCCTGAGCGTCGGCGGCCAGAGCGTCACCGGCAAGATCGCCATCGACGGCGGCGTCACCGGCACGCTCGCGGCACCGCGGGCCCAGGGCTCGGCGGTGCTGAGCGGCGGGAGCTTCACCGATCCGCTGAACGGGCTCCGCTTCACCGGGATCGAGGGTCGCGTCACCGGCCGCGGCGACAGCGTCGTGGTCGAGCGGCTGACCGCGACCGCCCGCAACGGCGGTCAGGTCTCCGTCACCGGCCGCGTCTCCCTCGCGCCCGACTTCCCGGGCAATTTCCACGTCGTCGCCGACAAGGCCGAGCTCGTGTCGAGTCCGCTGATGACGGCCGTGTCGAGCCTCGACATCACGCTGGCGGGGCCGCTGGCGCGGACGCCGCGGATCGGCGGCCGGGTGAACGTCGTGTCGATCGACGTCGCGGTTCCGGACCGGCTGCCGGCCACCATCCGGCCGCTGCCGGGCGTCCGCCACGTCAACACGCCGCCGGCCCTGAAGGCGCGCCTGGCGCAGCGGGCGGAGCGGAAGGCCGCTGCCCGGTCCGGGCGACGGGGCGGGAAGCCGGCCGTCCCGTTCGACGCCACCCTCGACGTGACGATCGACGCGCCGAGCCGCATCTTCGTGCGCGGGCGCGGCATCGACGCGGAACTCGGCGGGGCGCTGCGCGTCACCGGCACCTCCGCGTCGCCCGTCGCCAACGGCGCCTTCTCGCTGCGCCGCGGACAGTTCGAGCTCGTCGGCCAGCGCCTGGATTTCAGCCGCGGCCGGCTGACCTTCGCCGGCAGCCTGACCACGCCGGAACTCGATTTCGTCGCGGAGACCAAGGCCACCGACGTGACCGCCCGCATCGCCGTCTCGGGCTTCGCGGACGCCCCGCAATTCTCCCTGACTTCGGACCCGGTCCTGCCGCAGGACGAGATCCTGTCGCGGATCCTGTTCAAGAAGGCGTCGGCCGGCCTGTCGCCGTTCCAGGCGCTGCAGCTCGCCCAGGCGGTCGCCCAGCTCTCCGGGGGCGCCGCCGGTCCGGACATGTTCGAGCAGGCGCGCAAGAGCCTCGGCCTCGACAGCCTCGACGTCTCCACCGGCGCGAGCGGCGGGCCGGCGATCGGCGCCTCGCGCTACATCTCGGATCGGGTCAGCGTCGGCGTGAAGGCCGGGGCGAAGCCCGCCGACACCGCCGTCGGCGTCGACTTCGACGTCACCCGCCGGATCAAGCTGAAGGGCGAGGCCGGGAGCGACGGCCGCACCAGCCTCGGCGTCGGCGCCGAGTACGAGTGGTAGCCGGCGAGGGCACACGGCCGCCCGCGCCCCGGGCACTGCGGGATCGACATGCCCGGTCAATGGTTTAGGTTCAGCGCAGGCGGCCGCCAGGGCCGCCGTTCGGGCGGGAAACACCACGGGCGATGGACGAGCTTTTCGAGACCGATGACGATCCGCCGGTTCCGGAGGGCGGCCTTCTCCGCAAGCTCCCGATCATCAACCGGCGCGGCCTCCACGCCCGCGCCTCCGCGAAGTTCGTGCAGACCGTCGAGCGCTACGACGCCGCCGTGACGGTCACCCGGGCCGGCGAGACGGTCGGCGGGCGCTCGATCATGGGCCTGCTGACGCTCGGGGCCGCCATGGGCACGCACGTCGCCGTTACCGCCGTCGGCCCGGACGCGGAGAGCTGCCTCGACGCCATCGAGGCCCTGCTGGCCAACCGCTTCGGCGAGGACGAGTAGCGTCTAGGCCGTCGCCTTGCTCGGCCACGCGCACAGGTCCGAGACGGGGCATCGGGGGCAGGCGGGATTCCGCGCCGTGCAGATGTCGCGCCCGTGCCGGAACAGCCAGACATGGGCGTTGTCCTTGAACGCGTCGGGCACGATCCGGGCGAGACCGTCGGCCACCGCGTCGGCCGTCGGGCCCGGGGCGAGCGGGATCCGGTTCGAGATCCGGAAGATGTGGGTATCGACCGCGATCACCGGCTCGTGGAAGGCGAAGTTCGCCGTGACCTCGGCGCTCTTGCGGCCGATCCCCGGCAGGCGACGCATCTCCGCGGCGCTGCACGGGACGGCGCCGCCGTGTTCCGCGAGCAGGACCGCCGACAGCTTGACGATGTTGCGCGCCTTGGATGGCCCGAGACCGACCGGCCGGACGATCTCCGTGATCCGGGCCTCCCCCAGCGCCGCCATGCCGGCGGGATCGCGGGCCTCGGAGAACAGCGCCTCCGCGATCCGCGAGACGGTCGGGCCGGTGGACTGGGCCGAGAGCAGCACGGTCACGAGCAGGCGGAACGGGTCGGTGCGGTCGAATCCGGCCTTCGGATCCGGGTCCCTCTCGGCGAGGCGCGCGAGGATCGTGGCCACCCGGTCGGCCTCGCCTGCCTCGCGCGGCCTCCGTGCCGTCCGTGCGGCCGCCTTCCGGCGCGGAGCGGGTCGAACGCCGTGGGGCAGGTCGCGGGTCATGGAGGCCAGCTAGGGCCGCCCGCCCCCGTCGACAGGCGTTCCGGACGCGGCGGATTGACCGCTCGTCGACCGCTCGTCGACCGCTCGTTGACCGCTCAGGCCCGAACGCGGCGCCAGGGCACAGCGTTGGCGCCGGCGCAGAGGTGGAGCGTTCCGGCGACGACCGCGCCGGCCCGGCGGCGGAACTCGACCCGCAGCGCGCCGCGGCGGGCGAACAGCCGGGTGACCACCCGGACCAGCGACGCCTCGGCCGGGTCGGCGATGATCGGCCGCGCGGCGGTGCGGGCGTCGAGGGCGAGGAAGGTCTCGACCGCGTCGCGGACCGCTCCCGGCTCGGTGACGGCGAGCATCTCGGTCTCCGTCGGCTCCCAGCCGTCGGGGCGCACGCCGATCAGGTTCCCGGCCGGGATCGGCCGCGCGCGCGCCGGGCGGCCGGCCGCCAGGACGGGGCGCCGCGGCTGCGGATCCCGGGCGGGCGCGGGATCGCCGACCAGTCGGACCGGGCGGCGCAGCGCCCCGAGCCGCTCCCGCAGCGCCCGGTCGACGGCCTCCGCGGCGGCGCGCTCCACGAGGGCGGCCGCGTCGGGCTCCGCGGGCTGCCAGGGCCGGGCGCGGCTGCCCCAGACCGGATGCGGCATCGCCAGCGGGACGACGCCGCGCAGGGTCTCGTGGCCGTCGCGCGCGTCCCGGCTCCAGGCGAGGGCGACCGCGACGGGACGACCGGACGGGCGGTGCTGGGCGAGCGGGAGGAGGTGGTCCGGGTCGCGCAGCGGGTCGGTGACCGCGTTCCGCACCAGCAGGGCCCGCCACGCGGCGACGGAGGCCCCGTCGACCGCGCCGGGTCGCCGCAGATCGACCCGCCAGGTCCCGGCCTCGGGGCCGGCATCGGGCTCCGGCGCGGCCGCGAGGTCCGGCCGCTCGGACAGCCCGCCCTGTATCACGGTGAAGCGTCGCACCATCCGCCTGTCCTGCCTCTCGACGATCCGTCCCGATCCGGGACGACCCGGCGCCTCCGGGGCGCCCTTCGCGTCGAGGGCTTCAAGGACGGTGCCGACCGCCGGCGTCAGGGGCCGGGGATCGCCAGGGGGTTGTCGGTGAGGGCGGCGGCGTCCGGCGCGTCGACCCGGGGGCGGCCGAGGAAGGCGTCCCAGAGCTGGCGCACGAAGGCGGGATCGAGATCGCGCAGGATCAGGACGAGCCGCGACGTGTGGTCGGGATCCGGCCATGCCGGCAGGGTGACCGGCGCGTGGAACACGTGCTGGACGCCGTGGACGACGAGGGGACGCCCGGGATCGTCGGCGAGGGCGACCAGGCCCTTGAGCCGGAGCAGCTTCGGCCCGTGGCCGGAGCGCAGGAGATCCATGAACATCTCGAAGGCGGGGCGCGGGATGGGCGCCGCGCTGGTCAGGCAGATCGCCCGGATCGACGCGTCGTGGCGGTTCACGTCGGCGTGGTGATGGTCCGCCTGCGCCAGCGCCGCGTCGCCGAGCCACGCGCGCACGTCGGCGGTCTTGCCGTCGAGGCCGAACAGGCCGCCGAGGAGCGTCTCCGCGGGGGCATCCGGGGCGACGATCGGGGCGGCCGGATTGAGCGCCGTCAGGCGCGCGCGGATCCCCGACAGGTCACCCGCGAGGTCGGCCTTGGTCAGCACGATCCGGTCGGCGACCGCGGCCTGCCGCAGGGCCTCCGGATGGGCGTCGAGGGTCGCGGCGCCGTTAGCCGCGTCCACCACCGTCACCACGGCCTGGAGGCGGTACCGCAGCACGAGGTAGGGGTGGTAGATCAGCGCGTGCAGGATCGGCGCCGGATCGGCGAGGCCCGTCGTCTCGATGACGACCCGCCGGAACGGCCGGATCCGGCCGTTGTCGCGCTTGCGCAGCAGATCCTCGAGGGTCGCGATCAGGTCGCCGCGCACCGTGCAGCACAGGCAGCCGGCGCCGAGCAGGATCATGTCCTCGTCGACGGTCTCGATCAGCAGGTGGTCCAGGCCGATCTCGCCGAACTCGTTGACGATCACCACCGTGTCGGCGAGGGCGGGATCGCGCAGCAGCCGGTTCAGCAGGGTGGTCTTCCCGGCTCCGAGGAAGCCGGTGAGCACGGTCAGCGGGATCGGCTCCGGGCGGCGCGGGTCCGGAGTGGGGGCGGAAGACTCTGACATAGGCGGCGAAGTGGGGTGTGCCGGCGTCCGCGGCAACGCGGCGGGCGGCCGGACACCCGCGCGGGCCTACTCGTCGGCCGCCGCCTTCTTGGCGGCCGACTTCCTGGCCGGAGCCTTCGCGGCCGCCTTGTCGGACTTCGTCTCGGGCTTCGTCTCGGCCTTGGCGGGCGCCGGCTTGTGGGCGGCCGCCTTCGGCGCCGGCTTGGTCAGGCCCTTCCCGGGCTTCGCCTCCGGCATCCCGGGCGTGACGTCCGACGTGTAGGCGCTGGCGTTCCGGGGCACGCCGTGGGCCGGCTTCGCGGCGACCTTCGGGGCGGTCTTGGCGGCGGCCTTCGCGGCCTCGGCCCGCTCCAGGCGCGCCGCGCGCGCCTGCTTGGCCGCCTCCAGGGCCGCCGCGCGCTTGGCCTTGGCGGCCTCGAGCTTGGCGGCGCGGGTGTTGGCGGCGGCGGCCTTCTGCTCGGCCTCCTGCGCCTCGAGGATCTGCTGGCCCTCGGCCGGGTTGCGGCCGACCCACACGGCGATCGGCTGGAGCGGCGCCCGCGGCGGCAGGGACCGCGCCCGCAGGGCCGGGTTGGAGAACGCGGCGAGCGCCAGGGCCGGCGAGTTCGCCGCCGAGCCGCCGATCAGCTGCGCGGCCGAGCCGGGGGCGCTCAGCGCGCCGGGACCGTCCTCGATGGCCGGGGGCTTCTTGCCGCCGCACACGAAGGGACGCATGTCCGGGGGCGCCGGGATCGCGGAGGCCGGGAGCGCGTCGAGGGTGGGGCTCGACCAGCCGGCGCTCTGGCCGAAGGCGTAGTCGAACAGGTCGGCGGTCTTCACGTCGCGCTCGCGCGGGCTCGGCTGCCCCATCACGATGGTGACGATCCGCCGGCCGTTGCGCGTGGCGGTCGCCACGACGTTGAAGCCGCCCGAGCAGATGAAGCCCGTCTTCATCCCGTCCGTGCCGGGATAGCGCCCGAGCAGGCCGTTGTGGTTCGCCATGACGGCGCGGCCGAACTGGATCGCCGAGATCGAGAACAGGTCGTGGGAATCCGGGAAGTCGCGGATCAGCGCCCGGGCGAGGACCGCCATGTCGCGGGCCGAGGTCCACTGGCGCGGGTCGGGCAGGCCGTTGGGATTGTACCAGCGGCTGTCGTGCATGCCGATCCGCTGCGCGGTCTCGTTCATCAGGGCGGCGAAGTTCTCGACGGATCCCCCGAGCGACTCGCCGATCGCGTAGGCGACGTCGTTCGCCGACTTGACCATGATGATCTTCAGGGCGTTGTCGAGGGTGAGCTGCGTCCCCGGCTTGAAGCCCATCTTCGAGGGCGGCTCGGCGGCGGCGGCGGCCGAGATGGTGATCATCGAATCGAGCGAGACCTTGCCCTGCCGGACGAGGTCCAGGGCGACGTAGGTCGTCATCAGCTTCGTGATCGAGGCCGGGTACCAGGGATCGGTCGGCGCCTGCGCGTAGATGACCTTGCCGGAATCCACGTCGGCCACGAGGATCGGCACGGTCACGGCGTTCGCTGCGCCGATCCCGACCAGGCCCGCCCCGAGCAGACCCGTCAGCGCCGCAAGCCCGACGGTGAGGCGTCGGTAGAGAGAAGAGGACATTCGAGCCCGACTCGTCAGAGGATCGCCTGGATCGACGCCGGGGGGCGTCGGATTTCCGGCCGGCCAGCCGGAGAGCGGCGCAACCCGGTCGGCCTGAAGCGGTCGCCGGACTGCATCTCGGCATGAACGAGCCCACCGTGGCAAGAGCAAGGCGAGATCACATCGCGGGTCTGCACGGCGCGGTTGTCGGTGGCCCGCGGGCGCGGCACGGCTTATGTGCAGGCCGAGCGCGCGGGCCGGATCGCGCGCGGCGGTGACTGGGACGGTTGTGGCTTACGCGGTCAAGGAGATCTTCCACACGCTCCAGGGGGAGGGCGCGCAGGCGGGCCGTGCCGCCGTGTTCTGCCGCTTCGCCGGATGCAACCTCTGGTCCGGGCGCGAGGCCGATCGCGCCGCCGCGGCCTGCCGGTTCTGCGACACCGACTTCGTCGGGATGGACGGGGAGGGCGGCGGGCGGTTCGCGGACGCGGCCTCCCTCGCCGACGCGATCGCCGCCACCTGGGCGGGCGGCGCCGAGAACCGCTACGTCGTCTTCACCGGCGGCGAGCCGCTGCTGCAGCTCGACACGCCGCTGATCGAGGCCGTCCACGCGGCCGGGTTCGAGATCGCGATCGAGACCAACGGCACGCTGCCGGCCCCGCCGGGGATCGACTGGATCTGCGTCAGCCCCAAGGGGAGCAACGCCCTCGCGCAGGTTTCCGGCCACGAGCTGAAGCTCGTCTACCCGCAGGCGGACGCCGATCCGGCGGCCTTCGTGGGTCTCGCCTTCCAGCACCGCTTCCTCCAGCCCATGGACGGCCCGGACCGGGCCGCCAGCACCGAGGCGGCGATCGCCTATTGCCGCCGGGACGCCCGCTGGCGGCTCTCGCTGCAGACCCACAAGATGATCGGCATTCCCTGAGCGGCCCGGATTCGGTCCCGGGATCGGGTTCGGACGACGTGATCGCCGAGCCGGTGCCGCACGAGGCGCCGGTCCCCTCTCCCGTGCGGGAGAGGGACAGGGTGAGGGATCAGGGCCATCCGGACGAGTCGCGGCCTGTCGGCAACCCGAGAGCGCGCCTGATCCTGAAGCTTCTCGTCCCTCACCCCGACCCTCTCCCGCACGGGAGAGGGGGTTACGGCGCGGTTGTCTCGACCGGGATCGCCGTCTCTCCGAACCGTCAGGACGCGATCGGGGACGGCACTACCTGACGACAGCCCTCAGCTGGGCGCGCGCCGCGCGGATCGCCGAGCGCGCGAACCGTCCGTCCGCGCGCGGCGGATCGGGATCCTGGCCGTCCAGCACTGCGCGGCGCAGGGCCACCAACGCGGGATCACCCCATCGGTCGAGGACGCGTCCGAACGCGGCGTGGCGCCCGGCATCGAACGGGACCGGTCGCCCTGTCCCGTCCCGCGCGGGATGGGCCGGATGCAGCGTCCCGCAGGGTATCCAACCCGGCGGGATCGGCGCGGTGGCCGCGTGCGTGCGTGCGAGCCGCAGGAGTTGCGGCAGCGCGTGGCACCGCGGCCCGGGCCCCGCGGCGGCCCGATCGGCCTCCGGCGCGAACACTTCGACGCGACCGATGCGGGTGATGACGATCTGGTCCAGGCCCGAGATGACAGCGGACGGCATCGCCGCGGCGCCGGCGGCGAGGAGCGGTCGGCCCGCCAGCGCCCGCAAGCGGGCGATCCGCGCGGGGTCGGCGGTCCGGATGCAGGCATCCGCGGCGCGCAGACCGAGTCCGAGATCGAACAGGCGCGCGGCGCGGTCCTCCGGCCGGATTGCCGCCCCGTCGGGACCCAGTTCGGTCAGGACGGCGCGCCGGCCCATCGCGCAGGCGGCCTCGGGAAGGCAGAGCGCGACCGCCTGGCTCCAGCCATCGGCGAAGCCGGTCTCGTAGGCGAACGGCCTGAGATCCGGATACGCCCGGATCGCGAGCGCGCCGCGGGCCGTGACGAGGCCGACCGCTTCGTCCCCGAGGGGCCACGCCGGCTCGTCGGGCTCCCGCGCGAAGACGGCGCCGGCGCCGTAGCCGCCGAGGCTCCACGCGCAGGCCGGATCGGCCAGCTGGGCGCGCAGCAGGCCGTCCACAGCGGGTCCGGCTCCGCCCGTCATCGGTCCCTCTCGTGAACGCCACCGCAGCCGGCACGCCTTGACACGGACGGCGAATGACCGGAAGTCGCGGGGCATCACCGAGGTTGTGGTCGGCGAGGCGGGCGCGCGACCCGGAACGACCGACGCGGAGACGTCCGCTGGACCTCCCGACGGGATCCGCAAGAGGGGCGCTGGCATGGACGTCATCGAGACCGAGATCCCCGACGTGAAGCGCATCGTCCTGAAGCGCTTCGGCGACGCGCGGGGCTGGTTCTCGGAGACCTTCCGGGCCGACACCCTGGCGCGGGCCGGGATCGCCACGCCGTTCATCCAGGACAACCAGTCCTTCTCGGCCCCGCAGGGGACGGTCCGCGGCCTCCACTTCCAGATCGCCCCCCGCGCGCAGGCCAAGCTGATCCGCGTGCTGCAGGGCGCGATCCTCGACGTGGCGGTCGATATCCGCAGCGGCTCGCCGACCTACGGGAAGTACGTCGCCGTCACCCTCGACGCCGAGAAGGGCGAGCAGCTCTACATCCCGCACGGCTTCGCGCACGGCTTCTGCACCCTGACCCCCGACGTGATGGTCACCTACAAGGTCGACGACTACTACAGCCCCGAGCACGACCGCGCGCTGTTCTGGAACGATCCGGCGATCGGGATCCCGTGGCCGGTCTCGGGAGAGGCGGCGATCCTGTCCGACAAGGATCGCCGGGCGCCCAAGCTCGCCGATCTCGGCCGCGTCTTCTGAAGAGCGCGGCCCGGCCGCAATTTTGTCACGTCGGCCGGTCTTAGGCTGCCCCGGCTTTCTCAGTTCTCGATCGATCCGAAGAGGTAATCCGCCATGCGCATCCTGGTGACCGGAGGCTGCGGCTTCATCGGCTCGGCGCTGGTGCTGCACCTCGTCAACGATCTCGGCCACGACGTCTGCACCCTCGACGCGATGACCTACGCGGCCAACCCGGTCTCGCTGGCGCCGCTCGCCGACAACCCGCGCCATCGCCTGGTCGAGGCCGACATCTGCGACCGCGCCGCCGTGCAGAAGGCTTACGCGGACTTCAAGCCCGAGGCGGTGATGCACCTGGCCGCCGAGAGCCACGTCGACCGCTCGATCACCGACCCGGGCGCCTTCGTGCGCACCAACGTGATCGGCACGCAGACCATGCTGGACGGCGCCCGCGGCCATTACGAGACCCTGCCGGAGGCCGAGAAGAGGACCTTCCGCTTCCTCCACGTCTCCACCGACGAGGTCTACGGCTCGCTGCCGCCCGACGCGTTCTTCACGGAGGAGAGCCGCTACGATCCGCGCTCGCCCTACTCGGCCTCGAAGGCGGCCTCCGACCACCTCGCCCGCGCCTGGCACGAGACCTACGGGCTGCCGGTCCTGGTGACCAACTGCTCGAACAATTACGGGCCGCGCCACTTCCCCGAGAAGCTGATCCCGCTGATGATCCTCAACGCCCTCGAGGGCAAGAAGCTGCCCGTCTACGGCGACGGCCTGAACGAGCGCGACTGGATCCACGTGGAGGACCACGCCAAGGGCCTCGTCGCCGTGCTGGAGCGCGGGCGGATCGGCGAGACCTACCTGCTCGGCGGCCGCGCGGTGCGCAACAACCTCGCGGTGGTCAAGGCGCTGTGCGCGGCCTTCGACCGGCTGCGCCCGCAGGGCGCCCCGCACGAGCAGCTGATCAGCTTCGTGGCCGACCGCCCGGGCCACGACCGGCGCTACGCGATCGACTGCACCAAGGCCGAGACCGAGCTCGGCTGGCGCCCGCAGAAGACCTTCGAGCAGGCGCTTGAGGAGACCGTGGCGTGGTACCTCGGGAACGAGGGCTGGTGGCGCCCGATCCGCGAGGGCCGCTACAAGGGCGAGCGCCTGGGGCTCAACGGCTGATGGACGTCCTCGTCCTCGGCGGCGCCGGGCAGGTCGGCACCGAGCTGCAGGCCCTGGCTTGGCCGGACGGCGTCACCGTCCACGCGCCCGGCCGCGCGGAGCTCGACATCACCGACGCGGACGCCGTCGCGGCGGCGCTCGCGGCCCGCGCCTACCGGGCGGTGATCAACACCGCCGCCTACACGGCGGTCGACAAGGCCGAGTCCGACGTGGTGGCGGCGTGGCGCCTCAACGCCCTCGCCCCGGCGATCCTGGCGGCCGCCACGGCGGCCCGATCCATCCCGCTGGTGCACGTCTCGACCGACTACGTCTTCGCCGGGACCAAGCACGACGGGGCCTACGCGCCCGACGCTCCGATCGACCCGCAGAGCGTCTACGGCGCCAGCAAGGCCGCCGGCGAGCTGGCGGTGCGCACCGGCAACCCGCGCCACGCCGTCGTCCGGACCGCCTGGGTGGTGAGCCCGCACCGGGGCAACTTCGTCAAGACGATGCTGCGGCTCGCGGCCGAGCGCGACGCCCTGACCGTGGTGAACGACCAGCACGGCTGCCCGACCTCGGCCGCCGACCTCGCCGCCGCCCTCGCGACGATCGCGCAGGCCATGGCGGCGGATCCGGAGACGCCCGCCGGCACGTTCCACTGCGTGAACCGGGGCGACACCACGTGGTGCGGCTTCGCCGAGGCGATCGTGGCGGGCTCGGCCCGGCGCGGCGGCCGCGCCGTGCCGGTCAAGGGCATCCCGACCTCCGCCTACCCGACACCGGCCCGGCGGCCGGCCAATTCGCGCCTGTCCACCGACAGCCTCACGGCCGCCTACGGCATCGCGCCGCGGCCCTGGCAGGCGGCGCTCGACGACATCCTGGACCGGCTCGTCGGGCCGGTCTCAGAGGGAGTTTCCAAGCCATGAAGGGCATCGTCCTGGCCGGCGGATCCGGCACGCGCCTGCACCCGGCCACGCTGTCGATCAACAAGCAGCTCCTGCCGGTCTACGACAAGCCGATGATCTACTACCCGGTCTCGGTGCTCATGCTCGCCGGCATCCGCGAGATCCTGATCATCTCGTCGCCGGAGCACCTCGACAACTACAAGCGCCTGTTCGGCACCGGCGAGCAGTTCGGCCTCAAGTTCTCCTACGCCCTGCAGCCGCGGCCGGAGGGCCTCGCCCAGGCCTTCGTGATCGGGCGCGACTTCGTGGGCGACGACGACGTGGCGCTGATCCTCGGCGACAACCTGTTCTTCGGCGCCGGCATGGGCGAGCTCCTGGAGCGCGCGTCGAGCCGCAAGCAGGGCGCGACCGTCTTCGCCTACCACGTCGACAACCCGCAGGCCTACGGCGTCGTCAACCTCGACAAGTCGGGGCGGCCGACGAAGATCGTCGAGAAGCCGCAGAACCCGGAATCGACCTGGGCGGTGACCGGCCTGTACTTCTACGACAACCAGGTGCTCGACATCGCCGCCGACGTGAAGCCCTCGGCCCGCGGCGAGCTGGAGATCACCAGCGTCAACGAGGCCTACCTGCAGCGCGGCCAGCTGCACGTGGAGCGCATGTCGCGCGGCTACGCGTGGCTCGACACCGGGACCCACGACAGCCTGCTCGAGGCGAGCGAGTTCGTCCGCACCCTGCAGAACCGGCAGGGCCTTCAGGTGGCCTGCCTGGAGGAGATCGCCTACCTGCAGAAGTTCATCACCCGCGACCAGCTCGTGGCCCGCGGCGAGATGTTCGCCAAGACCGCCTACGGGCAGAACCTGCTGCGCCTCTCCCGCGAGAGCGAGGACGATCTGCGCCTGCGCCGGGGCAAGTAGTCCCGCCGGCGGCGCTCGGTCGCCGCCCCTCTAGTGGGGGGCGCAGCCGATGCAGATGCCGCGCATGAGCCGGTCGTTCTTCGCCTCGCGCGGCGTGCGCACGCGCCGGTCGTCCGGTGTCGCCGCGCCGGCCCCGCGGCTCGGCGGCATCACGCGGCCGACCGACGAGGTGTTCGGCGCCGTCGCGGTCGAGGCGGGGCCGCCGCCGGTGCCGGTCTGGGCCTGCGCCGCAGCGGCGGTGGCCGCCAGGAGCGGCAGGACGAGCGCGAGGCCGAGGGTCGTGAGCGGGCGGATCATCGGTCGGGAACTCCGTGCCGGGCCATAACGCGGGTGTGAACCTCCGGTTCGATCGGGCCGCGCGATCCCCACCTTTGTTCGCCTTTGCAGAACCGATGCGGCGCCGTATCAGGGGCCGCGTTCCCGCCGCCGCCATCCTGATGCGTCGAAACCCGGAGCCGCCGCGACGATGCGGGACCCCAACGCGATCGACTTCTGGCGCGGCTTCGCCCTGATCACGATCTTCATCAACCACATCCCGGGCAACACCTTCGAGCGCTACACCTTCTCGCAGTACGGCATCTCGGACGCGGCCGAGCTGTTCGTGTTCCTGGCGGGCTGGTCGATCGGGATCGCCACCCGCGGGCGCGACGGCACCCCGGAGCCGCCGGGCCGGAGCGTGGTGCGGCTCCTCGCCCGCACCGTCGAGGTCTACCGGGCGCAGCTCACCGTGATGCTGCTGGCGCTCGCCATCATCGCGGGCGCGGCGCTGCTGCTCGACAACCCGCTGATCCTCGAGTGGCACAACGCCGGCGGTTTCTTCGCGGACCCGATCCAGTCGGTCTGCGGGATGGCGCTGCTGACCTACCAGCTCGGCTACTTCAACATCCTGCCGCTCTACGTGCTGCTGATCGGCATCGCGCCGGTCTTCGTCCTGGTCGGCCGCTTCAGCCTCCTCGCGGCCCTGGGGCTGTCGGTCAGCCTCTACCTCGCGAGCCTCGTCTTCGGGTGGAACGTGCCGTCCTGGCCGGGCGAGGGCGACTGGTTCTTCGACCCGCTGTGCTGGCAGCTCCTGCTGGTGCTGGGCTTCGTCCTGCAGGGCTGGAACCTGCGCTCCGACGCCCTGCGCCGCTGGTCGCGGCGCCTGTTCCCGGCGGGCGTCGTCATCGTCCTCCTCGGGATCGTGCTCGCGGTGACGGAGATCCGCCCGGATCCGATGCTCGTTCCGGAGCCGCGCCTGCTCTTCACGTTCGAGAAGACCTACCTGACCCCGGCGCGACTGCTTCATTTTCTGGGGGTATTGTTAGCGTTTGCACCGCTTTACGCAGTGCTGGCCCCCCGAATCGGCCGCGTCGTCGGCTATCTGACTCAGATGGGCCGGAATTCACTGGCTGTCTTCTCGATGGGCTCGATCCTGAGCCTGATCGGGCAGCTCGTGCGTTTCCAGACGGGCGGCGGCGCGCTGATCGATATGCTGGTCGCCGGCTCGGGCCTGGTCGGGCTGGGGTTTACGGCATGGTTCGTCGAATGGCGCAGCCGCAGCAGATCGGCGCGACCCCGCGCATGACGCGGACCCGGCTCGCCGCGGCGCTGGCCGCTGTGCTGCTGTCGGGCACCGCCGGCGGAGCGGCCGAGCAGGCGGCCGTCCCGGCGGCGGACGATCCGGCCCTGTCGCAGGAATGCCGGGTCCCCGGCGCGCAGCTCTACACCGTCGCCCAGCTCGGCGCCGTCAAGGCGGCGCTGGCGGAGAACCGTCCCCTCAGGATCCTGGCGATCGGCGGCAGCGCGGCCCCCGGGGCCTCGGCCTCCTACCCGGCCAAGCTCGAGGCCGCCCTGGAACACGCCCTGCCGAGGGTCGACGTGGTGATCGACCACCGCGGCCTGCCGGGCGAGATCGCCTCCGGGGCCGCCGAGCGCCTGCGCACCATGGTGGCCGAGGCCGAGCCCGACCTCGTCGTCTGGCAGGTCGGCACCCACGACGCCATCGCCCGCGTCGACGTCGACGCCTTCGCGAGCGCGCTCACCGAGGCCGTGGGCTGGATGCGGTCCCACGGGATCGACGTGGTGCTGGTCGACCCGATCTACACGGCCAGCATGGCGGCCGACGTCGACTACAACCGGATCGTCGAGGCGGTGCGGAGCGTCGCGACCCAGCAGGGCGTTCCGCTGGTCCGCCGCTACGAGGCGCTGCAGTACCTGTCCCGCCGCAGCGACAAGGGCGAGGGCCACATGCTCGGCCGCCAGTTCCGGCTCAACGACCTCGGCCTGCGCTGCATGGCCGAGCACGTGGCCCTGACGATCGCCACCTCGCTGACGCGGACGGAGGCGCCCAAGGAGCCGAAGGCGGCCCCGGCCCAGCCGCCCTTAACCGAGCCGCAACGCGCCCCGGGCTAGACCGGACGGCCAGAGATCGGCCTCCCGCCGAGTTCAGGACCGGCGCGGAGCGCGTAGTGTCAGCCACGGCCCTCCCTGTCCTCGCGTTCCGGCACCTCCGGGCGCTGCGCGGCGGTCCGCAGCGGGCTGCCCTGACGGTCTTCGCGATCCGCGTCGGCTCGGCCGGTTTCGCCTACGGCGCCCAGGTGCTCGCGGCGCGGCTGATGGGCTGGGACGCCTACGGGATCTTCGCGTCGGTCTGGGTCTGGACCGCGATGCTCGGCCACACCCTGACCCTCGGCCTGTCGCAGGGCGCCTGCCGGTTCGTGCCGGGCGACCAGGCGCAGGGCGACCTCGACCTCGCGCGGGGCTACATCCGGGCCGGCGCCCTGGTGACCGGCGGCGCCGCGCTCGCCGTCGCCTGCCTCGGCGCGGCGCTGCTCGCGCTCGAGCCCGACCTGTTCGCCCCCGCCTACCGGGCACCGATCGTGGTCGCGCTCTGCGTGATGCCGCTGTTCGCGCTCCAGGATTATCTCGAGGGCGTGGCGCGCAGCCAGAACTGGGTCGGGCTCGCCATCGCGCCGCCCTACCTCCTGCGCCAGACCCTGATGATGGCCTGCATGGTCGCGGCGATCCTGCTCGGCGCGCCGCCCCGGGCCGAGGTCGCGATGGCCTGCATGCTGATCGCCGCCGCCGTGGCGACCGCCCTGCAGGCCGGCCTGCTCGCCGCCCGGCTCCGGAGGGACCTGCCGCCCGGGCCGCACCGCTACCGGTGGCGCACGTGGCTCGGCACGGGCCTGCCGATCGCCGCGATCGACCTCGCCAATGCCGGCTTCACCTTCGTCGACGTGGTCGTGCTCGGCGCCCTGGTGAGTCCGGCGGAGGTCGGGGTCTACTTCGCGGCGACGCGCATCCAGCAGTTCGTCGTGTTCGTCCACTACGCGGTCAGCGCGGCGACGCTCCAGCGCTACAGCGCCGCCCAGGCGCGGGCCAACCGCTTCCTCCTCGCCGAACTGGTCCGGCGCCAGGGCCGCCTGACGGCGGCCGCGACGCTCGTGGTCGGCGGCGCGATCCTGGCCGTCAGCCCCCTGCTGCTGGCCATGTTCGGACCGGGGCTCGGCGACAGCGTCCCGATCCTGTGCATCCTGATCGCCGGCAGCGTCGGGGCGAGCCTGTTCGGTCCGGGCGAGGATCTCCTGACCATGCTGGGCGGAGAGCGGCTCTGCGCCGGCATCACGGCGGGGAGCCTCCTCGCCGCCGCCGGCCTGTGCCTCGCCCTGGTCCCGGCCCTCGGGACCCTCGGCGCGGCCGTGGCGGTGGCGGTGGCGAGCGTGGGCCGGGCCGGCCTCCTGGCGCGGGCCGCGGGGCGGATCCACGGGCTGCCGACGCCGGTCTGGGCCGCCGGGACCGTCCGATGATCCCGGCGAGCCCCCCCCGCGCGCCGTCCGGAGGCGCGATCACCCTCGGCGACGCGCCGGAGCCGGAGGCCTGGGACGCGCTGGTCGCGGCGAGCGCCGCGCCGCACCCGCATTTCTCGCGGCACGTCATCGAGGCCCATCGGGCCGCCGGGCTGCTGCCGGCGGCCCTCCGCTACGTCACGGTCCGCGAGGGCGGCCGGCTGGTCGCGCTGCTGCCGTACCGGACGGCCCGGGACCTGTCGGGACTCGGTGGCCGGATCCTGCGGCCCTTCCTCTCGCCCTACGTGACCGCCACGGCGCCCCTGATCGCCGACGGCCCGGACCGGGCCGCCCACGCGCTTGCCCTGGTGGCCGGCCTCGAAGCCGCCGCCGGCGGATCCGCCTGGCGCTGGCCGCTGCTGCCGACCGGGGAGGGCGCCGTACCGGAGATGCTGGCGGCGATGCGCGCGCGCGGCTGGGCCATCGGCACGGTGGCGGGCTTCGACCGCCCGGTCATGGACCGGCGCGCCGATCACGCGGCGTTCCTCGCCGATCACCCCGATCGGGCGCGCTTCAAGGATCTGCGCCGCCGGGCGCGCCGCCTGGCGGAGGCCGGAATCGTCGCCCACGCGTGCGCCACGGCCGGCGCCGACCTCGCCCGCCTCGTGACTTCCTTCCTCGACCTGGAGCGCGCCGGGTGGAAGGGGCGGGCCGGCACCGCCATGGCCTGCCGGCCCGAGAGCGCCGCGCTGGCCCGGGCGCTGTTCACAGCGGCTCCGGGTCCGGTCGGCGTCCGGGCCGACGCGCTGACCCTCGACGGCCGGCCGGTCGCCGTCAGCCTCGCCCTGGTCCACGGCGGCACCGCGACCCTGCTGAAGACCGCCTACGACGAGGACCTGCGCAGCCACGCCCCGGGCCTGCTGCTGGAAGCCGAGATCGTGCGCGCCTGCCACGAGACCGCCTTCGCCGACCGGCTCGACTCGGCGACGTCGGAGGGATCGGCCCTGGAAGGTCTCTACCGCGACCGGGTTCCGGTCGCCGAGATCATCGCCGTCCCGCCCGGTCGGCAGGTGATCGCGCTGGAGCGGCGCCTCCGGCTCGCACGGTTCGAGCGGGACGCGCGGGCGGCCGCGAGGCGGGCCCTGCGGCGGCGCTAGCGCCGTTCCCGACCGCATCGCGACGGTTTGGAAGGACGCGATTCCGGTCGCGGCAGACGCGCCGCGCGCCATCTCTCCCGTGCGGGAGACGGGACCCGCGCCCCGCTCGGCACCGGACCGACCATCGCCCCCGCCGCGATCCGAGCGGAAGCGGCACTAGCGGCCCCGGTACGGACCGTCGCCCTGCACCTGGTCGTAGACGCCTTGGCCAGTCCGGGCACGGTAGGCGCGACCCGCGATCGCGCCTGGGGTCGGCGGCGTGCCGGGCTGGGCGAAGCTCGTCTCCGGCCGGTAGGCCGGCCCCCAGCCGATCTCCTCGTCGCCGGCGGGATCCTTGCCCGGGAAGCCGGTGACGTAGCCCGTGCTCTGCGCGAGGGCGGGTCCGGCGGCGAGCCCGAGCAGGAGCGCCAGGGCGCAGCGGTACGTTGTTCTGGATCGCATCGGCCGTATTCTCCACCTCCGGTCCGCCGAGCGGACCACCTGCGGAGCAAACCCGGGTCCGGACCGGAGGGTTTTCCGGCGTGTACTCATGCCGCGGGAGAGACGGTGAGGGGGCTGCTCGGGATACCGGCAGCCGGCGCGGGGCGCGCGATGATCGCGGAGGCGGGCATCATGGACGATTGGAAGGCGGGGCTCCGGGCGGAGATGCGGGCCATCGACATCGCCACGGGCGACGCGGCCTCGGCGCAGCTGCCGGACCTGCTGCGACGCCTCAGCCGCCATCAGGCCGGTCTCGGCGGCAACCCGATCCTGTCGCTCTACCGGCGCTGGCGCATCCGGCGCCTCGCGCGCGCTGTCGCCGATGCGCGCTGGCACGCGGAACAGGGGCGTCTCGCACGCCGCGGCGGGCTCGATCCGCGACCCTGAGCGGCTCTGCTCAGGGTTCCCCGCTCAGGCGACGGCGGTGCGGCCCGCCGCGGTCCGGCCCGCCCGCGGCGCCTCGCGCGTCGGCGACGCGGAACCGGCCGTCGCAGGATTGGCTGACGCGGCCGGAACGAGGACGTCCGGACGCTCGGCCGGCGTGGCCGGCAGCCGCACGAGCACGATGGTGCCCACCGTCTCCTCGGAGCGGATCCGGAGCGAGCCGCCGTGCAGCTCGACCATCGAGCGGGTGATGGCGAGGCCGAGGCCCGAACCCTTGTGGCAGCGGGTCATCTGTCGCTCGACCTGCGTGAAGGGCCGGCCGAGGCGGGCGAGGTCGGTGCGCGGGATGCCGATGCCGTTGTCCTCGATGTAGAGGTGTGTGCAGGCGCCGGCGCGGCGGCCGCGGACCGCGACGCGGCCGCCGGCCGGCGTGAACTTCACGGCGTTCTGCACGAGATTGGCGAGGATCTGCCCGATCGCCTGCGGGTCGGCCAGCAGCTCGAGCCCCGGCACGACGTCGACGCTGACGGTGATCGCCTTCTCGCGGGCGGCCGCCTCGACGGGCGCGAGGGCCGCGCTGACGGCGGTCTCGGCGGAGATCGCCCGCGGGCTCAGGCGCACGCGCCGGGCCTCGAGCCGGGCCATGTCGAGGATGTCGTCGATCATGGACAGCAGGTGCGAACCGCTCTCGCGGATGTCGCGGCAGTACTCGGTGTAGCGCGGGGTGCCGAGCGGGCCGAGCACGGCGTTCTCCATCACGTCGGCGAAGCCGATGATGGCGTTGAGCGGCGTGCGCAGCTCGTGGCTCATATTGGCCAGGAACTCGGCCTTGGCCTGGTTGGCCGCCTCGGCGGCCGCCTTCTGGTCGAGGTAGCGCTCGGCGAGGTCCGCGAGCTGCTGGGTCTGGAGCTCGAGGGTGCGGCGGGACCGTTTGAGGTCCTTCACGGTCTCGATGAGCTCGCGCTCGGAGGCGAGGAGCTGTTCCTGATTCCGCTTCAGGCTGGTGATGTCGGTCCCGACCGAGACGTAACCCCCGTCCTTGGTGCGCCGCTCGCTGATCTGCAGCCAGCGGCCGTCGCTGAGCTCGGCCTCGAAGGTGCGGGCCGCCATGCCGGTCAGCGCCATCCCGGCCTCGGGCGATTCCCGCCGGACCTGGGGCAGCACGCCGCGGCCCATGACGTCGGTGTAGCTCCGGCCGGCCTGCGCATCCTCGGGGCTCAGCGCGTGGAGGTGGCGGAACTTCGAATTGCACAGGACCAGGCGGTTGCCGGTATCCCAGAGCACGAAGGCCTCCGAGATCGCCTCGACGGCGTCGCGCAGACGCATGTCGGCCGCGGCGTTGGTCTCCTCCAGGGCCCGCTGCTCGCTGATGTCGTTGGCGATGCCGACGAGGTGGCGGCCGCCGTCGGCGGCGTCGGCCACGACCTCGGCGCGGGCGCGCAACCAGACATAGGCCCCGTCGGCGCCGCGCATGCGGAAGGCGTGGTCGACATGCGTCTGGTTGGCCGCGAGCCCCCGGGCGAGGCTGTACAGGTCGCCGTCGTCGGGATGGACGAGGCCGTTGACGTCCCCGAACGAGAGGTACTCGTGCTGCCGCCTGTAGCCGAGAAGGGTGTACATCGAATCCGACCAGTAGATCCGGCCGCGCGCGATGTCCCAGTCCCACAGTCCGCAGGCGCCCCGGCGCAGGGCGGTCTCCAGGCGACCGCGGATCTGCTCGCGGGCGCGGTCGGCGCGGGCGGCTTGGCGGGTCTGGAGGCCGTAGGCGAGCCCGACGCCGACGATGACGATCGCGGCGGCGGCGATCAGGACGATCTGGTCGCGGGTGCGCGCGCTCCAGCCGCGCAGCAGCGGCTCGACGGGCTGGAGCACCGCCACCTGTCCCGCGCCGCCGGGCAGGCTGTGCATGGCGGCGAGCACGCTCTCGCCGCCGGGAAGTTCGAGGGCCATGGCGCCGGCGCGCTCGCCGAGGCCGGAGAGCGGCTCGCTGTCGCCGAGCACCGCCGCGAGGGTCGTCCGGTCGGCGGGCAGCGGCGGATGGGCAGCGACGATCCGGGTATCGGGGCGGACCACCAGCAAGCGGCGGCCGGGATGCCGCTCGCTCTCGGGCATCAGGGCGCGCAGGTCCTCGGCCACGGTGCCGGCCGGACCCACCGCCCGGGCGGCCAGCCGGGCGAAGCCCTCGACCTCGGCCTTCGCGCCCGCCAGGATCTCGGCCCGCTGGCCCTGGATGTGGAGCGCGGCCAGCCCGACGAGACAGGCCAGGAACACCGCGAGCGTTCCCGGCACGGCGTAGCGCAGCCAGCGCTCGGCTTGGCCGAGACGCGGGTCCGGGCTCCGCATGGGCCAGGAGATCGTGAGACTCGAATCCGCACGCGCGGAGAAGGAAGCGGAAGCCGCCTCCGGCATGGCCGAACCTCGCCCGTGGGAACTGTGATCCGGTGCGGGCACCCGGCCCCCGAAGGCCCCCCGAATCTGACTGAATACAATCACTTCGGGGGGCAGTTTGTCCACGGATTTTTTACCATAAGGGCTTGACGAAAGCCGGGTGTTGCCCGGCCGCCCGAGAATCGATTTCTACCGCAGGTTCAGACGCTTAGCCGTCTCCGAGGGTGCGCGCGAGGATGTCGGCCGTGTCCCGGGAAAGCCCCGGGATCGCCTTGATCCCATTCAGCATTTCGACCGCTCTGGCGCCGCGTGATTTTTCCAGCCGGCGCCAGGATCCGAAGGCCGTGAGGAGCCTCGCGGCAACCTGTGGGTTGGTCGAATCGAGCGCCGCGACCGTGTCGGTCACGCGGGCGAACCCCGCCCCGTCGCGCCGGGCGAACTGGGTCGGATTGCCGAACGCGAAGCTCCCGATCAGCGCCCGCACGCGGTTCGGGTTGGTCAGGGTGAAGGCCGGGTGTTCCTGCAGCCGCGCGATCCGGTCGAGGGTGCCGGGCTCCGGGATCTGGGCCTGGATGGCGAACCACTTGTCGAGGACGAGGGGCTCGTCGGCGTAGCGGGCCGCGAACGCCGCGAAGGCGGCCTCGCGGGTCTCCCCCGGGATCAGCGCCAGCGTGCCGAGGGCGGCGAGCCGGTCGGTCATGTTGGTGGCCTCGGCCAGGCGCTCGGCGGCGCGGTCGGCGCCCGCCCGGGGATCGCCGGCGGCGATCAGGTCGAGGGCCGCGTTGCGGAGCGACCGGCGTCCCGCCGAGGCGGCGTCGGGGCTGTAGGGCGCGCCGGCCTCCGGCGCGAGCGCCGCGTCGATCGATTCGAGCCGCGGCCGCAGGGCCTGGCCCAGACGCGCCCGCAGGTCGAACCGCGCCCGGTGGATCGCGTCGGGATCGACGTCGGCCGGCACCGCGTCGGCGGCCTCGCCCTCGCTCGGCAGCGCCAGGACCAGGGCCGCGAAGGCCGGGTCGGCCAGGGCCTCGGCGTCGAGGAACCGGCCGAGGGCCGCGGCGAAAGCCTCGGTCCGGTCGGCGTCGGGCTCGAGGATCAGCCGCAATGCCACGTCCTGCGCGGCCTGCCAGCGGTTGAACGGATCGCTGTCCTGCGCGAGGAGCCGCATCCGCTCCGCGTCGGTCAGGGCGAGGTCGAGCCGCACCGGCGCCGAGAAGTCGCGCAGGAGCGAGGGGACCGGCTCCTCGGCGACCGCGTCGAACACGATCTCGGCCTCCGGGCGGTCGAGAACGTAGACGCCGTCCCGGACGTCCGGGCAGATCGCGCCGTCCAGCGGCCCGGACGCCCCGACGAGACCGAGGGCCACGGGGATCACCAGGGGCGGCCCGTCGGGCTCCGCGCTCCCGCCGGGCAGGCTCTGGGCGAACCGGAGCGTGTAGCGCGCGGCGGCCGGATCGTACGCGGTCGTGACGGCGAGGCGGGGCGTGCCGGGACGCTCGTACCAGCGGGCGAAGGCGTCGAGACCGCGCCCGGTCACCGCCGCGAAGGCGGCGAGGAAGTCCTCCACGGTGGCGGCGCGCCCGTCATTGTCGGCGTAGTACCGGTCCATGCCGGCCCGGAAGGCCTCGGGACCGATCAGCGTCCGCAGCATCCGGACGATCTCGGCACCCTTGTCGTAGACGGTCGCCGTGTAGAAGTTGTTGATCTCGGCATAGGCCCGCGGCCGCACCGGGTGCCGCAGCGGCCCGGCATCCTCGGGGAACTGGCGCGCCCGCAGGGAGCGCACCTCGGCGATGCGGTGCACCGGCCGGGAGCGCATGTCGGAGGAGAATTCCTGGTCGCGGAAGACCGTGAGCCCTTCCTTCAGGCAGAGCTGGAACCAGTCCCGGCACGTGACGCGGTTGCCGGACCAGTTGTGGAAGTACTCGTGGGCGATGATCGCCTCGATGGCGGCGTAGTCGCCGTCTGTCGCGGTTTCGGGACTCGCCAGGACGTATTTGTCGTTGAAGATGTTGAGACCCTTGTTCTCCATGGCGCCCATGTTGAAGTCGGACACCGCGACGACGTTGAACACGTCGAGGTCGTAGGCGCGGCCGAAGGCGGTCTCGTCCCAGGCCATGGAGCGGATGACGGCGTCGAGGGCGTAGCCCGCCCGATCTTCCTTGCCGGGCTCGACGTAGACCGCGCAGGTGACGGGGCGGCCCTCCATCGTGGTGAAGCGCGTCTCGACCTTCCCGAGCCGGCCGCCCACGAGGGCGAACAGGTAGGCGGGCTTCGGGTGGGGATCGTGCCAGATCGCGAAGTGGCGGTCCGGCCCGGCCTCGCCGGTCTCGACGGGATTGCCGTTGCCGAGCAGGACCGGCGCGTCGGCCCGGTCGGCCTCGATGCGCGTGGTGTAGACCGACAACACGTCCGGCCGATCGAGGAAGTATGTGATCCGCCGGAAACCGTCGGCCTCGCACTGGGTGCAGTAGACGCCGTTCGACCGGTAGAGGCCCATCAGCTTCGTGTTGGCGGTCGGGTCCACCTCCGTGACGAGATGCAGCGCGAAGGGCCGCCGCGGCGGATCGCGGAGGATGAGGCCGGACGGCGTCGCCGCGTAGGCGTCGGGCGGCAGCGGCGCGCCGTCGAGTTCGGCCGAGACCAGGCGGAGATCGTCGCCGTCGAGAGTGAGCGGCGCCGCCGGCACACCGGCCGG
Source organism: Methylobacterium sp. 22177 (assembly GCF_052045615.1). Taxonomy (NCBI): domain Bacteria; kingdom Pseudomonadati; phylum Pseudomonadota; class Alphaproteobacteria; order Hyphomicrobiales; family Methylobacteriaceae; genus Methylobacterium; species Methylobacterium sp. 22177. The sequence goes on from NZ_JBQEPK010000002.1 coordinate 33,330, forward strand.
GTTCGGCCGCAGCGTCAGCGTCGCGTCGATGCGGGTCGCGTGCGGATCGAGACGGATGTCGAGGTCGACGCGATCGATCAGGTAGTCGCTGGGCCGGTATTCCTCGAGGCGGATCAGCGGCGGCGTCTCGGTGCGCATTCGGCTCACTCCGGGTGCGGGACGAGCCCGTTCTGGTCCCTCGGAGCGCGCGGCGCAACGATCGGAGCCGTCGAAGCGGCGCGGGTGGGGCGGTCTTCGGCCGGCTCAGAGCCCCGGGGCGTGGCGGCCCTCCGCGAGGAGAGGGCGATCGAGGCCGATCCTGTCGAGCGCGGCGGACAGGCAGCCCCGGACGAACGGCTCGGCCCAGCGCATGACGGCGAAGCTCGTGAGAAGCATGGCGCAGCAGGCGACCACGAGCGCCGCGTGGGGCGGAACCCCGGCGCCGACGAGGCGATGGATCAGGGCGGCACCGTCGACGTTGTGCAGGAGGTAGAGCGGGTAGGTCATCAGCCCGAGCCGCCGGGCCAGCGCGCAGCCCCGCTCGCCGAGCCGCGCGCGGAGCCACGCGTTGCCGCGCACGCTGGCGACGATCATCAGGACGCAGGCCGCGAAGACGAGGCGCGGGAGGAGCGGAGACTCGCTCCGGCTCATCTGGAACAGGAACGACTCGGCCGCGTCGCCGATCTCGATGAGTGTCCCGACCGCGCAGGCGGCGATCACGCAGAGGCGTCCAGCCGTCGGGCCCTTGACCAGCGACAGCCACAGGAAGACGCCGAGCGCGAAGAAGCAGCCGTGGCGCAGGAGCGTCAGCTCGGCCACGCGGCTCGCCGCGACGGTGCCGAGACTCGGCACAGCCAGGGTCGCGACCCAGAAGAGAGTGCTGGCTCCGCCGACCGCCGCGCAGACCGGGCCGACGCTCCGGAATCGCCCGAGCCGCAGCAGCGCGAAGACGAGCGCGTAGAACGCGATCTCCACGCCGAGGGTCCAGTAGACCCCGTCCAGCCACGGCTCGACCGGAACGAACAGCACGCAGTCGAGATAGGCCCGCAGCACGTGCGGGACGGATCCCATGCGGCCGATGGCGAGCGAGACGACGGCGGTGAGCGTGGCGCAGATCCAGACCGCGGGCACGAGGCGCAGGAGGCGGCTGCGCAGGAAGGCGCGCGCGGTCGCATGCTCGGCCGAGTAGGCGATCACGAAGCCCGAGATGACGAAGAACAGCTCGACCCCGATCCATCCGAACCACGTCCAGGCGAACAGGCCGGGGTAGGCCGCGGCGGAGTCGAAGGCGCGCCCGGCCGTCGAGAGCGGCGCCTGCCAAGCGTAGGCGCCAAGATGAAACGTCATGACCAGCATTGCGGCGATAAATCGCGCCGCATCGAGACCGATCATCTGTGCATCATGCCTGCCGCGCCGAGAATTCTGGGTTATCATCGCGGGCTCCGACGTTCGAAACCGCTCTCATCATCCCACCGAATAGATCGAATCCGTCGCGGCGGGGCTACATCTTGCTGAGTAAGACGCGCACCATCGTTCGGCTTAAGGATCTCTCCACCGACGGATCCGGAGAGTGCGGCCGGGCCGATCAGAAACAGACGGCCGTCCGGCGGCTGCCTCCCGGGCCTGCCGCCGAAGCGGCAACGTGGGCTCGACAGATCCCGATCCGCGCGAACGCCCGGGCCGTTTTGTCCCGAGTCTGCACCGGGCGGCCTTCTCACCGCGGGAGTGGCCGCTAGCTAGCGGGACGAGTCAGCCGGGGACGGGCCAGCGGTCCGTTTTCGAAGATCACAGGACAGGTCCCGATGGAATTTCTGCACACCATGGTCCGCGTCGCCAACCTCGACCGGGCGCTCGCCTTCTACGTCGACACGTTCGGCCTGAAGGAGGTGCGCCGGGTCGAGAACGAGAAGGGCCGCTTCACCCTCGTGTTCCTCGCCGCGCCCGGTGATGTCGAGCGGGCCGCGGCGACCAAGTCGCCGCTGATCGAGCTCACGTACAACTGGGATCCGGAGACCTACTCGGGCGGGCGCAATTTCGGCCATCTGGCCTATCAGGTCGACGACATCTACGGCTTCTGCGCCAGGCTGCAGGAGAAGGGCGTCACCATCAACCGGCCACCGCGCGACGGCTACATGGCCTTCGTGAAGTCGCCGGACGGCATTTCCATCGAGATCCTCCAGAAGGGCGGCGCCAAGGAGCCGCAGGAGCCGTGGAAGTCGATGGAGAACACCGGCACCTGGTAGCGGGCCCGCACCCTTGACCCGGACGGCCCCGCGGGCGCATCTGCCCGCGGATCAGCCGGCCGGGCAGCCGCTCCGGACGCGCGAGCGTTCGGGGAGGAAAGTCCGGGCTCCATGGAGAGACGGTGCCGGATAACCTCCGGCGGGGGCGACCCCAGGGACAGTGCCACAGAGAGCAGACCGCCCCGGATCCGTCCGGGGTCAGGGTGAAAGGGTGCGGTAAGAGCGCACCGCGGACGCGGCAACGCGGACGGCACGGCAAACCCCACCGGGAGCAAGACCGAATAGGGGCGGCGCGCCCTTCGCGAGAAGGGCAGGCCGGCTCTCCAGGCCAGTCGCCCGGGTTGGTTGCTCGAGGCGGTCGGCAACGATCGTCCCAGAGGAATGGCTGCCACGTCGGCGCGCGCGAGCGCTCCGGCCCTACAGAACCCGGCTTACAGGCCGGCTGATCCACCGCCCGATAAGACCTGCTTCTTCAACGCCTTATCGATCCGGCGCCCGTCCGCGGCCGCCGGGCGCGCGCCGAAAATTCCGGTGCGGCAAAAACCTTCGGTTAACCTTGCCGGGTTCAGATCGGTCCGCGCGGCAGCGCCAAGCTTGTGCGTTGACGATCCTCCGAGGCCCATGATACCCGGCATCCTCCCGTCAACGGCGTGTATCGGATCGCCGGGCGCACCCTGCCATCGCGCAGGTCCCGTCCGTGCGCGGCGTGTTGCGCGCTCAGCATCCGGTGCCGTTCCCGTCACGCGCGCCGCGCTCGCGCGGCCCGGCACAGGGCACCATGAGACGCACGAGCCGCATCCGCGCCCGGATTTCCGGGACGCGCCGACAATCCGCCCGTCCTCGCGCGCCGCGCCGCGCCGCGCCCCCGAGGCGGTCATGAGCCGGCGCCGCCCCGCTCCCGAGAGTTCGCCCCGTCACGACGGCGCCGATGCGCCGCCCGAGCCGCACGTGCCCGTCCTCCTCGCGGAGGTCGTCGAGGCGCTCGGCACCGAGGGCGGGACCGCGGTCGACGGCACGTTCGGTGCCGGCGGCTACACCCGCGCGCTGCTCGCGGCCGATCCGGCCCTGCAGGTCGTCGCGATCGATCGCGACCCCACGGCGATCGCGGGCGGGCAGGCGCTCGTCGCCGAGTCCGGCGGGCGCCTGCGCCTCCTGCCCGGCCGCTTCGGCGACCTCGACGGCCTCCTCGCGGAGGCCGGTATCGCGCAGGTCGACCGGGTCGTCCTCGATATCGGGGTCTCGTCGATGCAGCTCGACGCGCCGGAGCGGGGCTTCTCGTTCCGCAGCGACGGCCCCCTCGACATGCGCATGGCCTGCGACGGGCCGAGCGCCGCCGACCTCGTGAACGAGGCCGACGAGACCGTTCTGGCCGACATCATCTACCATTTCGGCGAGGAGCGGCGCTCGCGGGCGGTCGCGCGGACGATCCTCGAGGCGCGCCGCCGGGGGCGGATCGAGACCACCGCGCAGCTGGCCGAGCTCGTCGCCGGCGTGGTGCGGACCGAGCCCGGCAGCCACATCCACCCGGCGACGCGGACCTTCCAGGGCCTGCGGATCGCCGTCAACGACGAGCTCGGCGAGCTGGTCCGTGCCCTGCACGCGGCCGAGCGCGTGCTCAGGCCCGGCGGCCGGCTCGCCGTCGTGACGTTCCACTCGCTCGAGGATCGGATCGTCAAGCAGTTCTTCGCGGCGCGCAGCGGCCGCTCAGCGCAGGGCTCGCGCCATCTGCCCGGCGGCCCCGTCGAGACCGTCCGCAGCTTCCGCCCCGTCACCAAGGGTCCGGTCCTGCCGGGCGAGGCCGAGACTGCCCGGAACCCGCGCGCCCGCTCGGCCAAGCTCCGGGCCGCGGAGCGCACCGAATCCGACGTTCCCGAACCGCTGGCCGCGCTGACCGCGCTGGCGAGCCTGCCCGACGCGGCCCGAGGCCATCGCCGATGATCCGCCTCCTGAACCTGCTGGCGGTGGCCGGCCTCGTCGCCTCGGCGATCTACGCCTACTCGATCAAGTACGACACGCTCTACCAGGGCGGCCAGGTCTCGAAGCTGCAGACGGCCCTGCACAAGGAGCGGCAGGCGATCGCCGTGCTGCGCGCCGAGTGGCAGCTCCTGACGCGGCCGGATCGCCTCCAGGCGGCCGTCGACAAGCACCTCGCCCTGGAGCCGATCGGCACCAGCCACTTGGCGCGCCTCTCGGACCTGCCCGCACGGCCGGAGCGCGGGGACGAGATCGGCCGCCTGCTCGCCGCCACGGCGACGCCCAAGGACAAGGGTGCGATCGAGCCGCGCACGACCGGTTCGATCACCCGCACCGTCACCACGACCCGCACCCCGACGACGGCTTCGAGGTAAATCCCCGTGTCCGATGACGCCGACCAGACCCTAGACCCGGCGGTCGAGCCCGCCGTGTCGGACCACGAGGCGGCGCTGCTCGAAGCCGCCGCGCTGGCGCATGCCGCCGGCGCGCCACGCCCCCTGGAAGAGGAGGCGCGCGTGCCCGAGCCGCGCGCCGAGCGCGCCAAGGCGCTCCTGCGCAGCATGTTCCGGCTGGCGATCGAGCGCTCGCACATGCGCGTCGCGATGGTCGGGTTGGTCTTCGTCGGCGTGTTCGGGACGATCTCGGCCAAACTCCTGATGATGGCGATCTTCGGGGAGCCGCCCAGCCAGGAGCACCGGGTCGCGGCGGCGTCCTCGACCGCCTTCCGGCCCGACATCATCGACCGCAACGGCGAGATCCTGGCCACCGACATCCGTACGGTCTCGGTCTTCGCCGAGCCGGGCAACATCTACGACAAGGACGAGGCGGTCGAGCTGCTCACCGCCGTCCTGCCGGAACTCAACGCGTCCGAGCTGCGCGCGAAGCTGACGCAACGCAAGGACAAGAAGGGCGCGGGCTTCGTCTGGGTGAAGCGCGAGCTCACGCCGAAGCAGCAGGCCGAGGTTCACCGGCTCGGCATCCCGGGCATCGGCTTCCTGCCCGACCACAAGCGGGTCTACCCGAACGGCGTCGCCGCCGCCCACATCCTGGGCGCGACGAACCTCGACGGCGTCGGCATCGCCGGCATGGAGAAGTACATCGACTCCACCGGCCTGCAGGCCCTCAACAGCTTCGGGCTGATCAACAAGCAGGCCGACCTGAAGCCGGTGCAGCTGTCGATCGACCTGCGGGCGCAGTTCGCCGTGCGCGACGAGCTGGCCTGGGGCATCGACCACTTCAAGGCCAAGGCCGGCGCCTCGATGATCCTCGACGTGAAGACCGGCGAAGTCATCGCCCTCGTCTCCATGCCGGATTTCGACCCGAACGATCCGAAGGACGCGCTCTCGCCCGACCGGATCAACCGGATGAATGTCGGCGTCTACGAGATGGGCTCGACCTTCAAGGCGATGACCCTCGCCATGGCGCTCGATTCGGGCAAGTACAACGTCAACTCGACCTTCGACACCCGGGGCGGCGTGCTGAACTGGGGCCGGCAGAAGATCCACGAGTACCACGGCACCAACCGCGTCATCACCATGCCGGAGGTCTTCACGCACTCCTCCAACATCGGCTCCGCCAAGATGGCGCTCGGCGTGGGCGTGCCCGGCCACAAGGCCTTCCTGAAGAAGATGGGCCTGCTCGACCGGCTGCGCACCGAGCTGCCCGAGAGCGCGGCGCCGATCGTCCCGTCGCGCTGGACCGAGATCAACACCATCACCATCGCGTTCGGCCACGGCATCGCGGTGGCGCCGATCCAGGCGGCGGCCGCGGTGGCGGCCATCGCCAACGGCGGCGACCTGATGACGCCGACCTTCCTCAAGACGACGCCCGAGGCGGCGAAGGCCCGCGCCGCGCACGTGCTCTCCGGCCAGACCTCCGAGGCGATGCGCTACATCATGCGGCTCAACGCCTCCGAGGGGTCGGCCAAGAAGGCGGCGATCCCGTACTACTTCGTCGGCGGCAAGACCGGCACCGCCGAGAAGGTCATCGGCGGCCGCTACATCCACAACCGCCTGTTCACGACCTTCATGGCGGCCGCGCCGATGAACGATCCGAAGTACCTGTTCGTCACGATCATGGACGAGCCGCAGGGCCTGCCGGAATCGGGCGGCTACGCCACGGCGGCCTGGAATTCCGGCGTGGTGACCGGCAAGGTGATCGAGCGCGTGGCGCCGATCCTCGGCCTGCCGCCGCAATTCGAGCCGCCGGTGAGGCCGTTCCCGCAGATGGTCAAGCTCAACGCCTACCACGTCAACCAGCTCGGCGGCCCGTGAGATTGGATCGATGAGGGTGGATCGATGAGGGTGGATCGATGAGCGCGCGGCTCGCCGACCTCTTCCCCGAGGCCGCCGGCCCCGCCGCGGACCTGACCGTCTCGGACCTCACGGCCGACAGCCGGCAGGTCGCGACCGGCACGGTGTTCGTCGCCGTGCCGGGGACGAAGGCCGACGGCCGCCGCTTCGCCGCGCAGGCCGCCCAGCGCGGCGCCGCCGCGGTGGCCGGGGAGGGGACCCGTCCCGCCGACCTGCCGGACGCGGTCGCCTGGATCCCCGTCGCCGACGCGCGCCGGGCGCTCGCCCTGGCCGCGGCCCGTCTCGCGGGTCCGCAGCCCGAGACCGTCGTGGCGGTGACCGGCACCGCCGGGAAGAGCTCGGTGGCGGACTTCGTCCGCCAGATCCTGGCGCGCCTCGGCCGCGACGCCGCGAGCCTCGGCACCGTCGGCATCGTCACCGGTCGCGGCGCGCAGTACGGCTCCCTCACCACCCCGGACCCGGTGACGCTGCACCGGACGCTGGCGCGGCTCGCCGCGGAAGGCGTCACCGACCTCGCCATGGAGGCGTCCTCCCACGGGATCGAGCAGCGCCGGCTCGACGGCGTGCGGCTGGACGCGGCCGGCTTCACCAATCTCGGCCGCGATCATCTCGACTATCACGCGAGCATCGAGGAGTACCTCGCGGCCAAGCTGCGCCTGTTCACCGACCTGCTGCCGCCGGGACGCCCCGCCATCGTCAACGCCGACGGCGCCTATGCCGAGCGGGTGATCGCCGCGGCCGGGGCCGCCGGCCGGCCGGTCCGCACGGTCGGGCGCGGCGGCCGGGACCTGCGCGTCGAGGCGGTCCGCACGGAGGGGTTCGCGCAGGCCGCCCGCGTCCTGTTCGCGGGCCGGGCTCGGGACCTGCGCCTGCCGCTCGTCGGCGAGTTCCAGGTCGAGAACGCCCTGGTGGCGGCCGGCCTCGCGCTGGCCACCCCGGCGGGGGCGGCCGATCCCGACGGGGTCTTCGCGGCCCTCGACCACCTCACGGGCGTCCCCGGCCGCATGGAGCGGATCGGCGAGGCGCGGGGCGGACTCTGTCTCGTCGACTACGCGCACAAGCCCGAGGCCCTGGAGAGCGTCCTGACCGCCCTGCGGCCCTTCGCGACCGGCCGGCTGGTCGCGGTGTTCGGCTGCGGCGGCGACCGCGACCGGGGCAAGCGGCCCCTGATGGGCGCCATCGCGCAGCGGCTCGCCGACGTCGTGATCGTCACGGACGACAACCCGCGCACAGAGGACGCGGCCGCCATCCGCCGGGCCATCCTGGACGCGGCGCCGGGCGCGGAGGAGATCGGCGACCGGTCGGAGGCGATTCACAGCGCCGTCGGCCGGCTCGGACCGGGCGACGTGCTGGTCGTGGCCGGCAAGGGTCATGAAACCGGCCAGATCGTGGGAGATCGCACGCTGCCGTTCTCGGACCACGCGGTCCTGCGCGCCGCGATCGCCGCGGCGGCCTGAGGACGACGGGGGACCGACGATGACCGCACTCTGGACGCGGGAGGAGCTGGAATCCGCGACGGGCGGCTGCCTGACCGGCGCCGAGCGCGCCATCTCGGGCGCCTCGATCGACACCCGCACGCTCCAGCCCGGCGACCTGTTCTTCGCGATCCGCGGCGATGCCCGCGACGGCCACGACTTCGTCCCCGACGCCCTGGGGCGCGGGGCCGGTGCCGCGGTGGTGAGCGCCGCGCGCGCCGAGGCGCTCGCCGCCCACGGCCCCGTCCTGGCGGTGCCCGAGGGGGGCGCCGACCCGGTCCTGACCGCCATGGTGCGGCTCGGCGCCGCCGCCCGGGCCCGGACGTCCGCGCAGGTCGTGGCGGTCACCGGCTCGGTCGGCAAGACCGGGACCAAGGAAGCGTTGCGCCACGTCCTGTCCGAGCAGGGCGAGACTCACGCCTCGGCGGCCTCCTACAACAACCACTGGGGCGTGCCCCTGACCCTGACGCGGATGCCGCGCTCCGCGCGCTACGGCGTGTTCGAGATCGGCATGAACCACGGCGCCGAGATCGTGCCGCTGACCGCCCAGGTCCGGCCGGACATCGCGCTGATCACCACGATCGCGCCCGCCCATATCGAGCACTTCGCCTCGCTCGCCGCGATCGCGGACGCCAAGGGCGAGATCTTCTCCGGCCTCCGGCCCGGCGGGGTGGCGATCCTGAACCGCGACGCCCCGCATTTCGACCGGCTGGCCGCCCACGCCCAGGCCTCCCGGGCGGGCCGGGTGGTGACCTTCGGCGAGCACCCGGATGCCGATGTCCGCGCCCTGAAGATCGTGCTCCGGCCCGACCTGTCGGTGATCGACGCGGCGGTGATGGGCCAGCCCGTCACCTACAAGCTCGGCACGGCCGGCCGGCACGCGGCGCTGAACTCGCTGGGCGTCATGGCGGTGGTCCACAGCCTCGGGGCCGACCTCGCCCGCGCGGCCCTGTCGCTCGGCGGGCTGACACCGCCGGCGGGGCGCGGCGAGCGCACCGCCCTCGAGATCGGCGGCGGCACCGCCTACCTCGTGGACGAGAGCTACAACGCCAATCCCGTCGCGGTCCGCGCGGCGCTGGCGACCCTGGCGGGAATCGAGACCGGGCCCCGCGGCCGCCGGATCGCGGTGCTGGGCGACATGCTGGAGCTCGGCGCCGCCGCGCCCGACCTGCATCGCGGCCTGGCGGAGGCGATCGAGGCGGCCCGGGTCGACCTGGTCTTCACGGCCGGTCCGCTCATGCGCCACCTGTTCGAGGCCCTTCCGGTGAGCCGCCGCGGCGCGGTGGCCGACACCGCGGCCGACCTGCTCGAGCCGCTCGCCCGGACCCTGCGGTCCGGCGACGCCGTCATGGTGAAGGGATCGAACGGCAGCCGCATGGGCCGGATTGTCGAGGCGCTGAAAGCCCGCTACGCGGTCGATCCGGCCCGGCGGACCCAGGCCGCCCCGTGACCGGCACGCCTGCGCGTTCGGCGCCGTCCCCCGAAACCTGAGCCTGAACAAGGGGGCCGAGCGCCCGGATGCTGTACCTTCTCTCGGACCTGAGCAGCAGCTTCACGCCGCTCAACGTGTTCCGCTACATCACCTTCCGCACCGGCGGCGCGCTGTTCACGGCGGGCCTGTTCGTGTTCTGGTTCGGACCCTGGATCATCTCGCTGCTGCGGATCCGCCAGGGCAAGGGCCAGCCGATCCGCGAGGACGGGCCGCAGACCCATCTGCTGACCAAGCGCGGCACGCCGACCATGGGCGGCCTGATGATCCTGGCCGGTGCCGTGGTGGCGATCCTGCTCTGGGCCAACCCGCGCAACCACTATGTCTGGGTGACGCTGACCGTCACCCTCGGCTTCGGCGCGATCGGCTTCTACGACGATTACCTCAAGGTCACGAAGCAGTCGCACAAGGGCTTCTCGGGCAAGTTCCGCCTCGCCCTCGAGGCGGTGATCGCCATGGCGGCCTGCGTGACCATCGCGGTCTACTCGCCCGCCGCGCTCCAGAACCAGCTCGCCTTCCCGGTGTTCAAGGACGCGCTCCTCAATCTGGGCTGGTTCTACCCGCTGTTCGGCGCCTTCGTGATCGTCGGGGCGGGCAATTCCGTGAATATGACCGACGGCCTCGACGGCCTCGCGATCGTGCCGGTGATGATCGCCTGCGGCACGTTCGGCTTCATCGCCTACCTCGTCGGCAACTCGTTCACCGCCAGCTATCTGCAGGTGAACTACGTCCGCGACACGGGCGAGCTCGCTGTGGTCTGCGGCGCGGTCATCGGCGCCGGGCTCGGCTTCCTCTGGTTCAACGCGCCGCCGGCCCAGATCTTCATGGGCGACACCGGCTCGCTGGCGCTGGGCGGCCTGCTGGGCTCCATCGCGGTTGCGACGAAGCACGAGATCGTCCTGGCGATCGTCGGCGGCCTGTTCGTGCTGGAGATGATGTCGGTGATCATCCAGGTCGCGTCGTTCAAGCTGACGGGCAAGCGCGTCTTCCGCATGGCGCCGATCCACCACCATTTCGAGCAGAAGGGCTGGAAGGAGCCGCAGGTCGTGATCCGCTTCTGGATCATCGCGGTGATCCTGGCGATGGCCGGTCTGGCGACGCTGAAGCTGCGCTGAGAATCTGTGCTAGAGGGGCGACCTGAGAGGTCGATCCGACCCTCGCCCTCACCCTGAGGTGCGGCCGCGGAGCGCGGGCCTCGAAGGAGGCTCCGGGCCGGCCGCGCGATCCCTGGAGCCCGCCTTCGGGGTCCGCCGACGCGGTCACCTCGGGATGACGGTCCGGTTCGGATCGGCCGGGTTCGGCCGCCGCATCCAGAGTTCCGCATGACCCCCGTCACCGTCTTCCAGGACAAGACCGTCGCCCTGTTCGGACTCGGCGGCTCGGGGCTCGCCACGGCGCTGGCGCTGAAGGCAGGTGGCGCGGCCGTGCAGGCCTGGGACGACAATGCCGACAGCCTCGCGCGCGCGCGGGAGGCCGGCATCGAGACGCGGGACCTCCGGGAGGCCGACTGGTCCGGCTTCGCCGCCTTCGTGCTGAGCCCGGGCGTGCCGCTGACCCATCCCGAGCCGCACTGGAGCGTCCGGCTCGCCCGGGACGCCGGCGTCGCGATCATCGGCGACATCGAGCTGTTCTGCCGGGAGCGGCGGGCGCAGGCGCCGGGGGCGCCGTTCGTGGCGATCACCGGCACGAACGGCAAGTCGACCACCACGGCGCTGATCGCCCACGTGCTCGCGCAGGGGGGCCGCGACGTGCAGATGGGTGGCAACATCGGCACGGCGATCCTGTCGCTGGAGCCGCCGGCCGCCGACCGCGTCCACGTGATCGAGATGTCGTCGTTCCAGATCGACCTGACGCCGAGCCTCGACCCGAGCGTCGGCGTGCTGATGAACATCACGCCGGACCATCTCGACCGGCACGGCACGATGGAGCAGTACGCGGCCATCAAGGAGCGCCTGATCCAGGGCGCGGGCCTCGCGGTGGTCGGCATCGACGACGCCCCGAGCCGCGCCATCGCGGACCGCCGCGGCGCCGACCTCGTGCGCGTCCACGTGCCCCACGGCGACGTGCTCCGCACCGACGCGCTGACGGTGCGCGACGGGATCGTCCGGGAGCCGGACGGCACGGCGCTCGCCGACGTCAACGGGATCGGATCGCTCCGGGGAGCTCACAACTGGCAGAACGCGGCGGTAGCGGTGGCCGTCGCGCGGGCCCTCGGCCTGTCGCCGGAGCAGATCCAGGCCGGCCTGACCTCGTTCCCGGGCCTGCCGCACCGCATGGAGGAGGTCGGACGGCGCGGCCACGTGCTGTTCGTCAACGACTCCAAGGCGACGAACGCGGACTCAACCGAGAAGGCCCTCACCGCCTTCCGCGACATCCACTGGATCCTCGGCGGCAAGGCCAAGGAGGGCGGCATCTTCCCGCTGGTGCCGTATTTCGAGCGGGTCGCCCACGCCTACCTGATCGGCGCGGCCTCGGACGCCTTCGCGGCGACCCTGGAGGGCGCCGTGCCCTATACCCGCTGCGAGACCCTCGAGAACGCCGTCCCGAAGGCCGCCGAGAACGCCGCCGCCTCGGGCGCGCCGGAGCCGGTGGTGCTGCTGTCGCCGGCCTGCGCGTCCTACGATCAGTTCCGGAACTTCGAGATCCGCGGCAACCGCTTCCGCGAGCTGGTGCAGGCGCTGCCCTGAGGCAGCGCCGGCCTCAGCGCGCCAGAACCTTGGCGGCGTCGCGGGTGGTGTCGACCGCCTGCGAGACGTTGGCCACCGACTGGACGATCGACCCGATATTCCCGGTGATCGCCGTGACGGCGCCCGCGGCGCTCTGCATGCTCTCGGCGAGGTCCCGGGTCACTGCGCTCTGCTCCTCGATGGCGGCGGCGGTCGCCACCACGGTCTCGCGCATCACCGCGACCGACGACCCGATCGAGCTGAGAGCCTGCACGACCTCCTGCGAGACGCGCTGCACGCTGGCGATCTCGCCGTTGATCTGGCCGGTGGCGCGCGCCGCCTGGTCGGCCAGAGCCTTCACCTCCGAGGCGACGACCGCGAAGCCGCGGCCCGCCGCGCCCGCGCGGGCGGCCTCGATCGTGGCGTTCAGCGCCAGCAGGTTGATCTGGCCGGCGATGTCCTGGATCAGGCCGACGATGCCGGTCATGGCGGTGGCGGTCTCGGCGAGCCGCTTGGTGTGGCCGTCCGCGTCCTGGACGCAGGCATAGGCGGTGTCGGTGGCGCTCTGGGAGCGCACGATGCTCTGGGACATCTCGGCCACCGAGGCCGCCAGCTCCTCGGCCGCCGCCGCCACGGTCTGGACGTTGCCGGAGGTCGAGTCCGCCGCCGAGGAGGCCAGAGCGGCCGCCTTGGTCGAGTGCGTCACCGCCTGCTCGATCTCGCCGAAATTCCGGTCGATGAGCGTCCGCAGGTTGGCGAACAGCCGGACCTGATCGCTGATGTCGGTGGCGAATTTCACGACCTTGTAGGGCCGGCCGGCGGCGTCGAGGATCGGGTTGTAGGAGGCCTGGATCCAGACCTCGCGCCCGTCCTTGCCGATCCGCCGGAACTGGGCCGCCTGATAGGTGCCGTTCCGCAGGGCGGCCCAGAAGGCCCGGTAGGCCTCGCTCTCCCGGTAGGCGGGCTCCACGAACAGGCTGTGATGCTGCCCGATCACCTCGGCGCGGCTGTAGCCCATCGCGGCGAGGAAATTGTCGTTCACCGCGATCACCGTGCCGTCGAGGTCGAAGGCGATGACCGCCTGCACCTTGTCGATCGCGGCGATCTGCCCGGCGCGCTCGGCCTCCTCGGTGCGCTGCTGCGTGATGTCGGTGGCGAATTTCACGACCTTGTAGGGCCGCCCGCGGACGTCGAGCATCGGGTTGTAGGAGGCCTGGATCCAGATCTGCCGGCCACCCCGGCCGACCCGCTGGAACTGGCCCGATTCGAACGCGCCGGAGCGCAGGCGCTCCCAGAAGGCCCGGTAGTCCGGGGCGTCCCGCTCGGCCGGCTCCACGAACATGCTGTGGTGCTGGCCGACGATCTCCGGCAGCGTGTACCCGACCGCGTCGAGGAAATTCTGGTTCGCCGACAGGATCCGCCCCGCGAGATCGAACTCGATCACGCCCTGAACCCGGTCGAGGGCCGCGAGCTTGGCATTCGCTTCACGGACGTTCAGGGAAGAGAACATGGCGCATCGGCTTCCGCTGGGCGGATCGGGCGCGGCGCACCGGGACCCGCCGGGGGGATACATCCGGAAGTTGCAGTAGGAAGATTAACATAGAGTATCTTTTTACTAGTATCTCGCCGGCCTAATACAGCATTCCCGCAGTCGCCGGTGACGCGGCCGGCGCGCACGGATGCGTCGGCCATAAGGCTCCGTTTACCATTCCTGCCGAGGATCCGGGCCGACCCGCGCGGATCGGCATCCGCGCGGCCTGGAGTCGTTGCCCGGCATGATGTCACGCGCGGAACGCACCCCCCTGACGGACTGGTGGTGGACGGTGGACCGCGGCCTGCTCGCGGCGCTGTTCGCGCTGATGGTCGCGGGCCTCGTCTTCCTGATGGGCGGCGGCCCGCCCGTCGCCGAGCGGATCGGCCTGCCGACCTTCTACTTCCTCAACCGACAGGCGATGTACCTCGCGCCGACCATCCTGCTGATCTGCGCGGTCTCGTTCCTGTCGCTGCGCGGCATCCGGCGGCTCGCGCTCGTCACGTGGATCCTGGGCGTCGTCCTGTGCCTGCTCGCCGGCAAGTTCGGGCCCGAGATCAAGGGCGCGCACCGCTGGATCCAGTTCGGCTCCTTCGGCCTGCAGCCCTCGGAGTTCGTGAAGCCGGCCTTCGTGGTCGTCGCCGCCTGGGCCTTCTCGGAGGGCGCCCAGCGCCGCGACATGCCCGGCGGCATCCTGGCGCTGCTGCTCCTGCCGATCACCATCGTGCCGCTGCTGCTCCAGCCCGATTTCGGCCAGACCATGCTGATTACCATGGTGTGGTGCGCGCTGTTCTTCGTGGCCGGCCTCCACCTGATCTGGGTGGCCGTCCTGGGCGTGCTGGGCCTCGGAGGTGTGTTCGCTGCCTACCTGTTCTTCCACCACGTCCGCGAGCGCTTCAACAAGTTCCTCGACCGGGATTCCGGCGGCGGCTTCCAGGACTTCTGGTCGCGCGAGTCGTTCCGCTCGGGCGGCTGGTTCGGAACCGGGCCGGGCGAGGGCGTGGCCAAGCGCCACCTGCCGGACGCGCATACCGACTTCATCTTCTCGGTCACCGGCGAGGAGTTCGGCGTGATCGTCTGCCTGTGCCTCGTGGCCCTCTTCGCCTTCATCGTGCTGCGCGGCCTCAAGCTCGCGCGGCGCACGGACGACACCTTCTCGCGGCTGGCGATCACCGGGCTGACCACGCTGTTCGGCCTCCAGGCCTGCATCAACATGGCGGTGAACACCCAGCTGATGCCCGCCAAGGGCATGACCCTGCCGTTCGTCTCCTACGGCGGCTCCTCGCTGATCTCGCTGGCGCTCGGCACCGGCTTCCTCGTCGCCCTGACCCGCAAGCGCCCCCGCACCGTGATGCTCAGCCAGAAGCCCCCCGGCACCGCGCCCGCCACCGTCGCCGGAGTGATGCGGTGACGGTCTTCACGCCCACGATCCTGCTCTGTGCCGGCGGCACCGGCGGCCATCTCTTCCCCGCCGAGAGTCTCGCCCACGCGCTGCGGGCCCGCGGCATCCGGGTGGCCCTCGCCACCGACGCCCGGGTCGATTCCATCGCGTCCGAGTTCCCGGCCTCCGAGGTGGTGACCATCGCGTCGGCGACGCCGTCCGGCCGCTCGCCGCTCAAGCGGGCCGGCGCCGTGCTCACGCTCGGTCGCGGCTTCGGTGTCGCCGCCAAGGAGATCCGCCGGATCAACCCGGCCGCCATCGTGGGTTTCGGCGGCTACCCGACCGTTCCGCCGGTGCTGGCCGGCCAGATCCTGCGCGTGCCGACGATCCTGCACGAGCAGAACGCCGTGATGGGCCGGGCCAACGCTTTCCTGGCGCGGGGCGCCCGCACCATCGCCACCGGCTTCAAGGTCGTGCGCGGCGTGCCCGACAAGGCGAGAGCCCCGCGGATCCACACCGGCAACCCGCTCCGCCCGGCGGTGATCGAGGCGGCGAAGGTCCCGTATCCCGCTTTCGGACCGGACGACGCCCTGCGGCTCCTGGTGTTCGGCGGCAGCCAGGGCGCCCGCGTGATGGGCGAGGTCGTGCCCGAGGCGATCGCCCGCCTGCCCGACGCACTGCGCGCCCGGCTGCACCTCGTCCAGCAGGTCCGCCCCGAGGACCTGACGGCGGTGCAGAACCGCTACCTCGCCATGGGGCTCGCCGGGATCGAGGCGGCGCCGTTCTTCAAGGACCTGCCGGCACGGATGGCCGCGAGCCACCTCGTGGTCTCGCGCTCGGGCGCCTCGACGGTCTCGGAACTGGCGGCGATCGGCCGCCCGGCGATCCTCGTGCCGCTGCCCGGCTCCCTCGACCAGGACCAGGCCGCCAACGCCGCGACCCTCGACGCGATCGGCGCGGCGCTGGCCGTGAAGCAGCCGGATTTCACGCCGGAGCGCCTCGCCGCGGAGCTGACCGCCTGCTTCGCGACGCCGGCAAAATTGACCGCGGCAGCCGATGCGGCCAGAAGCGCGGGCATCCACGACGCCGCCGAGCGGCTGGCCGAGGTCGTCGTCGAGACGGCCGCCCGCACCTGATCCTCAAGGGATTCCGCACCGGCGGTCCCGCCACCAGACGGTTCGACCCATGAAGCTGCCCGACAAGCTCGGCCCCATCCACTTCATCGGCATCGGCGGCATCGGCATGTCCGGCATCGCCGAGGTGATGCACAACCTCGGCTACACGGTGCAGGGCTCGGACGCGTCCGACAACGCCAATGTCCGCCGTCTCGCCGAGAAGGGCATGCGCACCTTCGTGGGCCACGACGCCAAGAACGTCGAGGAGGCCGCCCTCGTCGTCGTCTCGACCGCGATCCGGCGCGACAACCCCGAGCTGCAGGCCGCCCGCGAGCGACGCCTGCCCGTGGTGCGACGGGCCGAGATGCTGGCCGAGCTGATGCGCTTCAAGTCCTGCGTGGCGATCGCCGGCACGCACGGGAAGACCACGACCACGTCGCTCGTCGCCACCCTGCTCGACGCCGGCAACCTCGACCCGACCGTGATCAACGGCGGCATCATCAACGCCTACGGCACCAACGCCCGCATGGGCGCGGGCGAGTGGATGGTGGTGGAGGCCGACGAGTCCGACGGCACCTTCCTGAAGCTGCCGGCCGACGTCGCGATCGTCACCAACATCGACCCCGAGCACCTCGACCATTTCGGCTCGTTCGACGCGATCAAGGACGCGTTCCGGCGCTTCATCGACAACATCCCGTTCTACGGCTTCGCGGTGATGTGCATCGACCACCCGGTGGTGCAGGATCTCGTCGGCCATATCGAGGACCGGCGGATCATCACCTACGGTGAGAACCCGCAGGCCGATGTGCGCCTCATCGACGTGGACCTGCGCGGCGGCCAGAGCCGCTTCCGGGTGATGATCCGCGACCGTCGCCCCGGCTACCGGATGGAGATGGAGGATCTCGTCCTGCCGATGCCCGGCAAGCACAACGCGCTCAACGCCACCGCGGCGCTCGCCGTCGCGCACGAGCTCGGCGTGAAGCCGGACGCGATCCGCCAGGCACTCGCGGGCTTCGGCGGCGTGAAGCGGCGCTTCACCCGCACCGGCGAGTGGAACGGCGCGACGATCTTCGACGATTACGGACACCACCCGGTGGAGATCAAGGCGGTGCTCAAGGCCGCCCGTGCCTCGACCGAGCACGGCGTCATCGCGGTGGTGCAGCCGCACCGCTACACCCGGCTGCAGTCGCTCTTCGACGATTTCTGCACCTGCTTCAACGATGCCGACACGGTCATCGTCGCGCCGGTCTACGCGGCCGGCGAGCAGCCGATCGAGGGTTTCGACCGAGACAGCCTCGTGGCCGGCCTGCGCTCCCGCGGCCATCGGGACGCCCGGGCCCTGGAGCGGCCGGAGGAACTGGCCGGGATCATCGCGGACCTCGCCAAGCCCGGCGATTACGTGGTCTGCCTCGGCGCCGGCACGATCACGCAGTGGGCCTACGCCCTGCCGGACGAACTCGCCGCGCGGGGACGGTAGGCGCGATGCGTGAGCCCGCCCCGGGAGGCGTCTCGGGTCGGCCACGCCGTCGGCCGTCCACACTGGGCTGCGCTCTGAGGATGAACCCGGCGGTGACTCTCCGGACCCCGGCCTCGCAGCGTCCGCTGCCACCCCGATGCGACGACACCAGGATCGCCGCATCCCTCTCCCCGCGGGCGGGGCGAGGGGAGACACACAGATGACCGCCTCTCTGCACGATCGCATCCGGGCCGCTGCGCCCGACCTCCGCGGGCGCCTGCTCGCCGACCAGCCGCTCGCCGACCTCACGTGGTTTAGGGTCGGCGGACCGGCCGAGGTCCTGTTCACCCCGGCCGACGAGGAGGATCTCGCCCGCCTTCTCGCGACCCTCGATCCGGACGTGCCGGTCACGGTGATCGGGCTCGGCTCGAACCTGATCGTGCGGGACGGCGGCGTGCCGGGCGTCGTGGTCCGCCTCGGCGGCAAGGCCTTCGGCAGCATCGCGATCGACGGCGACGCGCTGACCGTCGGCACCGCGGTCCCGGACATGCGCCTCGCCAAGGCGGCCGCCGAGGCCGGGCTCGACGGGCTCGCCTTCTATCGCGGCATCCCCGGGTCGATCGGCGGCGCGCTCCGCATGAACGCGGGCGCGCATGGCGGCGAGACCACCGACGTGCTGGTGGAAGCCCGCGGGATCGACCGCGGGGGCGCGCTGCGCACCTTCAGCCACGCCGACATGGGCTTCTCCTACCGGCATTCGGACGCCCCAGAGGACGTGATCTTCACGCGCGCCGTCTTCCGCGGCCGGACCGGCGACCGCAGGGCGATCGAGGCCGAGATGGAACGGGTCACGGCCGCCCGGGAGGCCGCGCAGCCGATCCGCGAGCGGACCGGCGGCTCGACCTTCGCCAACCCGGACGGCGGCAAGGCGTGGCAGCTGATCGACGCCGCCGGCTGCCGCGGGCTGAGGCGGGGCGGCGCCCAGGTCAGCGAGATGCACTGCAACTTCCTGATCAATACCGGTGACGCGACCGCGGCCGACATCGAGGGGCTGGGCGAGGAGGTTCGCCGCCGCGTCCGCGACACCAGCGGGGTCGAGCTGCGCTGGGAGATCCGGCGCATCGGCCGGCCCACCGGCGCCGAGTGAGAGCGGTCTTCCGGACGCGCCGACGCGGCCGAGATACGATGCTCGGCCGGCGCAGCGACCGTTCGGGTGCGTTCAGATCCTGATTGAAGCCGACCTTTTCGAGGTGCCCTGATGTCCAAGCACGTCGCCGTCCTCCTGGGCGGCACCTCCGCCGAGCGCGAGGTCTCCCTCAATTCCGGCAAGGCCTGCGCCGACGCGCTCGAAGGGGAGGGCTACCGGGTCACCCGGGTCGATGTCGGCCCCGACATCGCCTCCGTGCTGACGGCGCTCCGGCCGGACGTGGCGTTCAACGCGCTCCACGGACCTGACGGCGAGGACGGCACGATCCAGGGCCTGCTGGAGATCCTCAAGATCCCCTACACCCATTCCGGCGTCCTCGCCTCGGCGCTGGCCATGAACAAGGAGCGGGCCAAGACCGTCATGCGCGCCGCCGGCGTCGACGTGCCGGAGGGCCGGATCGTTAACCGTCGTGAGGCCGCCAGGACACACCCCCTGCCGCCACCCTACGTGGTGAAACCGATCGCCGAAGGCTCATCGGTGGGTGTGATCATCGTGCGCGACGGCCGCTCGCACCCGCCCCAGATCCTCGCCTCCGAGGAATGGACGTTCGGCGAGCAAGTCCTTGCAGAACCTTACATTGCTGGCCGCGAACTCACCTGCGGCGTGATGGGCGACAAGGCCCTCGGGGTGATCGAGGTGAAGGCCGCCACGGGCGATTGGTACGATTACGACGCCAAGTACGCTCCGGGGGGCTCGGTTCACGTGCTCCCGGCCGAACTTAAACCAAATGTTTACCAGCGTGTCCAAGAACTGTCGTTAACGGCGCATCAAGCACTGGGCTGTCGGGGCGTCAGCCGTGCCGACCTTCGCTACGACGACACACCGGGGGGAACCGGTCTGCTCGTGGTGCTGGAGGTCAACACGCAACCCGGCATGACCCAGACGAGCCTTGTGCCGGAGATGGCGGCCCATGCGGGCCTGAGTTTCGGTGAGCTCGTCCGATGGATGGTGGAGGACGCTTCCCTGAATCGCTGAGCGGCGACGCCGCCGGCCGGAGCGGTCCCGCGCGCCTCGCCGGCGCGATCCTGGGCCGGCTCGCCGGCCGCGCCACGTCCCGGTCGCTCTCGGTTCGTCGGGCCCGCCCGAGTCAGCGGCTGAGCGAGCGCCTGCCCCGCGGCGCCGGAATCGTGGCGGTCTCCGTGTCCGCCGCCGCCGTGGCGCTCGCCGGCTTCGTGGCGAGCGGCCGCTACGACGCGTTCGTGGCCGAGCAGGGCCGCCCCCTCGACATCGCCGCGCGCGTCGCCGGCTTCGGCGTCGAGCGCGTCACCATCTCGGGCATCTCCCGCATGTACGAGCGCGAGGTCCTGGCGGCCGCCGGGATCGACTGGCGCTCCTCCGTTCCCTTCCTCGACGTCAACGACGTGCGCGAGCGGCTGCTCCGCGTGCCGCTGATCGCGCAGGCCTCGGTCCGGAAGATCTACCCCAACGAGATCGCCATCACCCAGGTGGAGCGCGAGCCCGCGGCCCTCTGGCAGAAGAACGGCGAGATCAACGTGATCGCCGCCGACGGCACCGTCATCGACGCCATGCGCGACGACCGTTACGCGAGCCTGCCCCTGGTGGTCGGCGAGGACGCCAACACCAAGCTTCCGGAATATCTCGCCCTCATCGCCGCCGCCGGGCCGCTCGCCGAGCGGATCAAGGCCGGCACCTACGTGTCCGGCCGGCGCTGGACCCTCAAGTTCGACGGCA
The DNA here is from genome assembly GCF_052045615.1 of Methylobacterium sp. 22177. NCBI lineage: Bacteria > Pseudomonadati > Pseudomonadota > Alphaproteobacteria > Hyphomicrobiales > Methylobacteriaceae > Methylobacterium > Methylobacterium sp. 22177. Next base: position 53,850 of record NZ_JBQEPK010000002.1, read on the forward strand.
TCGACGTGCGCCTGCCCGAGGCCGACCCGGCCGCGGCGCTCGCCCGCCTCGTGCGGTTCGAGCGCGAGGCCCACTTGCTCGAGAAGGACATCATCGCGGTGGACCTGCGCATGCCGGACCGCCTGGTGGTGCGCCTGACCGAGGAGGCCGCCGCGGCCCGCGCGGAAGCCCAGAAGGCGAAGAAGAAGGGCGCGGCCAGCTGATGCCCTTCCTGTCGATCTCCGCTCGTCCCGCATCCCGCGCCCGGTAGCGTCAATGCACAGCCAACACGGCCTCACGCCGCGCTTGAAGCCGCTCTCCGCCCGGCGCTCGACCACCCTCTCGGTGCTCGACATCGGCACGAGCAAGGTGGTCTGCCTCATCGCCGAGCTGCAGCCCGCCGAGGCGCTCACGACGCTCCGCGGCCGCACGCACCTCGCCCGCATCATCGGCATCGGCCACCAGCGCTCCCTGGGCCTGAAGGGCGGCGCCATCGTCGATCTCGCCGCGGCCGAGAGCGCGATCCGCCAGGCGGTGCACGCCGCCGAGCGGATGGCCAAGGTCGAGGTCCAGTCGGTCATCGTCAACATGTCGGGCGGCCGGCTCGCCTCGCAGCATTTCCAGGCGCGGGTGAACGTCCGCTCGGGCACCGTCACGGGCAGCGACGTTGAGCGGGTGCTCGAGACCGCGAGCGCCCACGGCGTCAGCCCCGGCCGGGCCGTGCTGCACGCCCTGCCCACCGGCTACGCCCTGGACGGGCAGGGCGCCGTCATCGACCCGTCGGGCATGATCGGCGAGGCGCTCAGCGTCGACCTGCACGTCGTCACCAGCGAGCTCGCGGCCGCCCGCAACGTCATGCTGGCGGTGGAGCACTGCCACCTCGGCGTCGAGGCGGTGATCGCCACGCCCTACGCGGCCGGCCTCTCGGCGCTGGTCGACGACGAGGCCGAGATGGGCGTCTGCGTCGTCGACATGGGCGGCGGCACCACCAGCGTCGGCGTGTTCTCCGGCGGCCACCTCGTGCACGTGGACGCCCTGGCGGTCGGCGGCCACCACGTCACCATGGACATCGCCCGCGGCCTCTCCACCCGCATGGCGGCGGCCGAGCGGCTGAAGACCCTCTACGGCTCGGCCCTCTCCACCCCCTCCGACGACCGCGACATGATCGCCGTGCACGGCGTCGGCGAGGACGAGGGCGAGGCGCCGGCCCACATCCCGCGCTCGCAGCTCGTGCGGATCATCAAGCCGCGCGTCGAGGAGGTGGTCGAGCTGGTGCGGGACCGCCTGCGCGACGCGGGCTTCGCCGCCCAAGCCGGGCGGCGGGTGGTCCTCACCGGCGGCGCCAGCCAGCTCGTCGGCCTGCCCGAGGTCGCCCGCCGCGTCCTCCAGGGTCAGGTGCGGATCGGACGGCCCCTCGGCATCCGGGGCCTGCCGGAGGCCGCCAAGGGTCCGGCCTTCTCGGCGGCGGTCGGCCTGCTCGTCTACCCGCAGGTGGCCCATGCCGAGCATTTCGAGCCGCGCGGGCACGGCGCCTTCGCGGCGACCGGGACCGACAACTACCTGAACCGGGTCGGCCGCTGGCTCCGGGACAGCTTCTAGGTTTCACGCCCGCCCGCTCGCGCGGGGGGATCGAAGGGAATCCGGCGCCCAGGCGTCGCACGGACAGCACAGTTAGCGAGAGGCTCGACACCATGGCCATCACCCTCCAGGCGCCGGACATCCGGGAACTCAAGCCCCGCATCACCGTCTTCGGCGTCGGTGGCGCCGGCGGCAACGCCGTCAACAACATGATCGAGTCGGGCCTGCTGGGCTGCGAGTTCGTCGTGGCCAACACCGACGCGCAGGCGCTCACCTCCTCGAAGGCCGAGCGGGTGATCCAGATGGGCCTGGGCGTGACCCAGGGCCTCGGCGCCGGCTCGCACCCGGAGGTCGGCTCGGCCGCCGCCGACGAGGTGATCGACGAGATCCGCGACCAGCTCTCCGGCGCCCACATGTGCTTCATCACCGCCGGCATGGGCGGCGGCACCGGCACCGGCGCCGCCCCGGTCATCGCCCGCGCGGCCCGCGACATGGGCATCCTGACGGTCGGCGTCGTGACGAAGCCGTTCCAGTTCGAGGGCATGCGCCGCATGCGCACCGCCGAGTCCGGCATCCAGGAGCTGCAGGCCGCGGTCGACACCCTGATCGTGATCCCGAACCAGAACCTGTTCCGGGTCGCCAACGAGAAGACCACCTTCGCCGACGCCTTCGCGATGGCCGACCAGGTGCTCTACTCGGGCGTCGCCTGCATCACCGACCTGATGGTGAAGGAGGGCCTCATCAACCTCGACTTCGCCGACGTGCGGGCGATCATGCGCGGCATGGGCAAGGCCATGATGGGCACCGGCGAGGCCTCCGGCGAGAAGCGCGCCAACCGCGCCGCCGAGGCCGCCATCGCCAACCCGCTCCTCGACGACGTGTCGATGAAGGGCGCCCGCGGCCTGCTGATCTCGATCACCGGCGGCTCGGACCTGACCCTGTACGAGCTCGACGAGGCCGCCACCCGCATCCGCGAGGAGGTCGATCAGGACGCCAACATCATCCTGGGCGCCACCTTCGACGAGAGCCTGGACGGCATCATCCGCGTGTCGGTGGTCGCCACCGGCATCGAGCCGGCCCTGATCTCGGCGAACTCGCCGAACAACCCGGCCATCGCCGAGACCGAGCAGCGCATCGCCGAGGTTGCCGAGCGCCTGCGCGCCGAGGCCCGCTCGCGCGCCGCCTCGCCGGTGCCGAGCATCCGCACCGAGTCGGTCGCCCCGGCGCCGAGCTCCGTCCCGGCCCCCGCGCCGCTCTCGGCCCCCGAGATGCGCCCCGAGTCGCGGATGGAGACCCGCATCGAGGCCGCCGCCCCGGTGACCCGCGACGACGTCGTGCTCGCCCCGGTCCAGGCCCGCGCCGCGGCGCCGTTCGTCCCGGCCCCCGCACCGCAGCGCGTCGAGGCGGCGCCCGCCGTCGAGGCCGGCCCGTTCGTGCCGCCGCGTCCGGCCGCCCCGACGGGCACGCCGCTCGCCCGCGCCCCGCGCATGCCGCAGATCCACGAGCTGCCGCCGATCGCCCAGACGCAGATCATGGCGAACCGCGCTGCCGAGGAGGCTGCCCCGGAATCCAAGCGGACCTCGCTGCTGCGCCGGCTCGCGACCGTGGGCTTCGGCGGCCGCCGCGAGGACATGGACGGCGCCCCGGCGGCCCGTCCGGCCTCGGCCGTCGCCCCGCAGCCGCACATGGGTCAGCCGCACATGGCTCAGCCGCACATGGGTCAGCCGCAAATGGCTCAGCCTCACGTGCCGCCGGCCCCGCGCGCTCCGGCCGCGCCCGCGGTCCCGCAGTACCGCCCGGCCCAGGGCAACCTCGACGCGCAGGGCCGGGTCGCGCCTCAGCCGCGGATGATGGACGACGATCAGCTCGAGATCCCGGCCTTCCTCCGCCGCCAAGCGAACTGACCGGTCCGGGTCTCCAACACGGCCTGGGGCTGGCGGGAAACCGCCGGCCCCTTCGCGCTGCAGCAAAGCAACTCATGGTTGTTGCACTGGTATGGTGACTTCGACAAGGCTGTGCACCGCGCCTCCCGAGCCGGGGCGCATGGTGCATCCGCGCCACAGAACGGCCGCGGGTTAGTCACATGTTAACCAACCTTTAAGCCATTGGTGGAGCAGCGCTTTGCGGCGACGGACCGCTAAGCGTGTCTGTAACAGACCGTAAGAATCCGTGATTTGGCTGCCCTGTGCGGCGCAGCTATAGAAACCATGTGATCGAGACGACACGCGGCAGGACACAACCTGATCGCGTGGGCTAGGGCATCAAGCAGCGGACGGATCAGTCAGTTTCTCCTCACCTCCAGTCGGGGTGTCGGGATCTGGTCGCGCCCGGGGGCTAAGGAATGCGAACGCATAAACAGACGACCCTCAAAGGGCCGGCGACTCTCTCGGGGATCGGAGTTCACTCCGGCAACCCCGCCGAGATCACCATCCGACCCGCTCCGGCCAATCACGGCATCGCCTTCCTCCGCACCGGTACCACCCACGGCAACGATCGCCTGATCAAGGCGCATCACGCCCTCGTCTCCGCCACCGAACTCTGCACTGTCCTGGGCGACGTCGAGACCGGCGCCGTCGCCACCGTCGAGCACCTGATGTCCGCCCTCTACGGCCTGGGCGTCGACAATGCTCTGATCGAGATCGACGGCCCCGAGATGCCGATCCTCGACGGATCCGCGCTCCCCTTCGTCCAGGCGATCGACCAGATCGGGATCGCCACCTGCGACACGCCGCGCCGCTGGCTCAAGATCCTCCGACACGTCCGCATCGAGGCCGGGACCTCCTTCGCGGAGCTGCGCCCGATCGATCGCGGTTTCCGCCTCGACGTCGAGATCGATTTCGAGAGCCCGGTGATCGGCCGCTCCCGCAAGGCGATGGACCTGTCGCCCGCCACCTATCGCCGCGAGATCGCCGGCGCCCGCACCTTCGGGATGATGCGGGACGTGGAGCGCTACTGGAAGGCCGGCTTCGCCCTCGGCGCCTCGCTGGAGAACACCGTGGCGGTCGGCGAGACCGCGGTGGTCAATCCCGAGGGCCTGCGCTTCCAGGACGAGTTCGTCCGCCACAAGATCCTCGACGCCATCGGCGACCTCGCCCTGGCCGGCCTGCCGATCCAGGGCGCCTACCGCTCCTATTGCGGCGGCCACCGGATGAATGTCGGGGTGCTGTCCGCCCTCTTCGCCGACCGGGCGAACTACGCCGTCGTCGAGGCGCAGGGCTCGCGCCGCGAGACGGTGCTGTCCGAGCTCGGCGTCGGCCTCGGCATCGCCGCCTTCGCGGGCGACCTGTAGCCCCTGTGACCGGCGGGACACAGCCCGCCACCGATCCTGGCCGCCGCAGCCTTGCCGCTTTCGTGCCCGAATCGAACGGCAGGGTTTAACGGTCCGTGAACGGCGGGCACGGCCCGGGGCGGGCCGGATCCACCCACGCGATGGCATGACGGCGCGAAACGGCGCCGGTTCCGGGAAAGAGCGCCAGATGCCTGTCACCATTCGTCATCGCCGGGCAGCGGCCTTCGCGGTGCCCTTCGTGGCCGTCCTCGGCCTGGGCCTCGGCGGCTGCGACTTCGACCCGACCAGCATCTTCGCCGAGAAGTACAAGCCCGAGGTCGTGCCGGACGTCCCGGCCGACAAGCTGTACAGCGACGGTCTGGCGAAGCTCGAGGACAGCGACTACGAGGGCGCAGTCAAGAAATTCGACAATCTGGACAAGCAGTACCAGTATTCCGAGTGGTCCCGGAAGGCGCTGCTGATGACGGCCTACGCCAATTACGAGGGCCAGAAGTACGACGACGCGATCAGCGCCTCGAAGCGCTACCTGCAGCGCCACCCGGCCAGCAAAGATGCCGCCTACGCGCAGTATCTGATGGCGATGTCGAACTACAAGCAGATCCCGGACGTCACCCGCGACCAGGAACGCTCCGAGAAGGCGCTCGTCGCGCTGCAGGAGCTGGTCCAGAAGTACCCGACGTCGGAATACGCCGCGGACGCGAAGGCGAAGATCCAGATCACCCGCGACCAGCTCGCCGGCAAGGAGATGGAGATCGGCCGCTTCTACCTCGAGAAGCGCAATTTCCCGGCGGCGATCAACCGCTTCCGCGACGTGGTCGCCAAGTATCAGACCACGCGGCACGCCGAGGAGGCTCTCGAGCGCCTGACCGAGGCCTACTGGGCGCTCGGCATCACCCAGGAGGCGCAGAACGCCGCCGCGGTGCTCGGCCACAACTTCCCGGAGAGCCCCTGGTACAAGGACGCGCACGCGCTCCTGGCCCAGAACGGGGTCGAGCCCCGCGAGGAGAAGAGCTCGTTCCTCTCGAAGATCTTCCGCACCGTCACCGGCAAGACCGCCTCGGCCGAGTAGGCCGCCCGGCCCGCCCGGGGCCGGGACGCGAGAGATCGAGGCCCGGAGCCGCCGCTCCGGGCCTTTCCCATTGCGGCCCCCGGCGCGTTGCACCATCCGCGCGGTGCGACGCATTTATGGGGTGAATCCGAGCCGCGGCGGCCTTATGTCTGCGGTCCCATCCTGAGGAATCCCCGTCGCCGCATGCTGGCGCAGCTCGCGATCCGCGACATCGTCCTGATCGACAGGCTCGAACTGAATTTCCGATCGGGGCTCAGCGTCCTGACCGGAGAGACGGGCGCGGGCAAATCGATCCTGCTCGACGCCTTCGCCCTGGCGCTCGGCGGCCGCGGCGACGGCCGTCTGGTCCGCCACGGCGAGGCGCAGGGCGCGGTCACGGCCGTGTTCGATCTGCCCCTCGATCATCCGGCGCGCCGGATCGCGGCCGAGGCCGAGATCGACACCGAGGGTGACCTGATCCTGCGCCGGACCCAGATGGCGGACGGCCGGACCCGCGCCTTCGTCAACGACCAGCCCGTGGGCGTGCAGGTCCTGCGGGCGATCGGCGCGGCCCTGGTGGAGATCCACGGGCAGCACGACGACCGGGCGCTGGCCGACCCCGCCTCGCACCGGGCGATCCTCGATGCCTTCGGCGGGCTTCAGAGCCAGCTCGCCAAGGTCGCGGCCGCGTCGCGGGCCGTGCGGACGGCCCGCACCGAGCTCGCCGAGCACCGCGCCCGCGTGGAGGCCGCCCGCAAGGAATCCGACTTCCTGCGCCACGCCGTGGAGGAGCTCGCCGCCCTCGCGCCGCTCGCGGGCGAGGAGGCCCAGCTCGCCGAGCGCCGCACGATCATGCAGCAATCCGAGAAGGTCGCGCGCGAACTCAACGAGGCGCTCGAGGCCGTCGGCGGCCCCCATTCCGGCGTGCCGCACCTCTCAGCCGCTTTGCGCAAGCTGGAGCGGCGCGCCGCGCAGCTGCCGGCCCTGGTCGACCCGTGCGTGAACGCCCTCGACGCCGCCATGGTCGCCCTCGACGAGGCCCGCGCGGTCCTCGAGGCGGCGGTGGCCGAGACGGAGTTCGACCCCCGCGACCTGGAGCGCGTCGAGGAGCGGCTCTTCGCCCTGCGCGCCGCGTCGCGCAAGTACGATGTCCCGGCCGACGACCTCGCGGCCCTGGCGGAGCGCTACGCCGGCGACGTGGCGGCGATCGATGCCGGCGAGGCGGCGCTGGCCGGACTGGAGCAGGCGCTCGCGACGGCGGAGGCCGCCTATACCGAGGCGGCCGAGAAGCTCAGCGCCGGCCGGCGCCGGGCGGCCAAGCAGCTCGACGCGGCCGTGAAGGCCGAGCTGCCGCCGCTCAAGCTGGAGCGGGCCCGCTTCATCACCGAGATCGCCACGGACCCGGACTCCCGCGATCCGGCGGGAACCGACCGGGTCGAGTTCTGGGCTCAGACCAATCCCGGGACCAAGCCCGGCCCGATGATGAAGGTCGCCTCGGGCGGCGAGCTGTCGCGCTTCATGCTGGCGCTGAAGGTCGTGCTGGCCGACAAGGGCTCGGCCCCGACGCTCATCTTCGACGAGATCGATACCGGCGTGGGCGGCGCGGTGGCGGACGCCATCGGGATGCGGCTCGCGCGGCTGGCGGCCACCGTGCAGGTGGTGGCGGTGACCCACGCCCCCCAGGTCGCCGCGCGGGCCGAGACGCATTTCCTGATCGCCAAGGCGCCGGTGAAAGGGGCCAGCCGCGTCGCCACGCGCGTGGCGAGCCTGCCGGTCGCCGAGCGCCGGGAGGAGATCGCCCGGATGCTGGCGGGCGCCACCGTCACCGACGAGGCCCGGGCGGCCGCGGCGCGGCTCCTGCAGGGCGCCGACGCGTAGTCGGGCGACAACCTTAACCGTTGGTTGAAGGTAATGATTCGTTAACCATTCATCGTGAGAGTACGGCCATCCCGGTACCGCGGCAGGTTTGGGCGGTGGAAGGGCGGGAGGGAGCCATGAAGCCGTCAGTCGTCGAGTCCGATGGGTCTCTGCCTGCGGGACAGCCTCTGAAGCGGGCGGTCGACACCCGCCAGCTCGGCCTCACGCTCCGCACGGTCTACGAGGGCAGCGTCGACACGCAGCCGATCACCGACACGCATGTCGAGCTGCTCCTGCGCCTGCGCCAGAAGGAGCGGGAGCTGCGCCGGGCGGTCTGACCCGGCACCGCGGGCGCTACCAGCGGCGCGCGCCCGGCCGCCGACGATACTCGGCCGCGCGAATCAGCGTCAGCACCCGGTCGAGGCTCACCAGCAGCTCCGCCTCCTCGACGCGCGCCGCCGAGGCCGCCTCCGGATCGCGGCTGAATTTCTGACGGGCCTGCGCCAGCGCCAGGGCCCGCTCCACGGCTTCCCGCTCGGCGTGCAGGGCCTGCCAGGCCGGATCGGATTCCGTCGCTGCACCCACCTCGTCGCCGCCCACGATCCGCGCGTCCTTCTGCTGCCGGCTGCCGCTCCTGGCAGAGAGGAACGCGCGAGAGCCCGGAACCGTGCCGCGCCCGGGCGGAGCGCCGTGTCACCCCGCGTGTCATCCCGCGTGTCATCCGGGTGTCATCTACTTGTCGTAACCGCCCGGCCATCGGGCGGCCGGCGCTGGGTCTCTTCGGAAGATCGGCCGCAGGGCTCTGCCGCGGGCATGGGCTTGCCGGCGGGGCAGCGCAGGCTCTTGCCCGACGGCAACGGAGATTCCTTTGAGACCCTTCGCTTACGCGCTCGCCGTCGGCCTCGCGACGGTTCAGCTGGCGTCCGCGGCGCTCGCCGCCGATATCACCGGCGCCGGCGCCACGTTCCCCTTCCCGGTCTACTCCAAGTGGGCCGAGGCCTATCGCAAGGAGACCGGCTCGGGCCTCAACTACCAGTCGATCGGCTCCGGCGGCGGCATCAAGCAGATCCAGGCCAAGACGGTCGATTTCGGCGCCACGGACGCGCCCCTGAAGGCCGAGCAGCTGTCCAAGGACGGCCTCGTCCAGTTCCCGACCGTGATGGGCGGCGTCGTGCCGGTCGTGAACATCCCGGGGATCGAGCCGGGCAAGCTCAAGCTCACCGGCGACGTGCTGGCCGACATCTACGCCGGCAAGATCGCGAAGTGGAGCGATCCGCGGATCGCCAAGCTCAATGACGGGCTGAAGCTCCCCGACGCCAACATCACCCCGGTCTACCGCTCCGACGCGTCGGGCACGACCAACATCTTCACCACCTACCTGTCCCAGGTCTCCGAGCCCTGGAAGAAGGAGTACGGCGCGGCCACGACGATCTCCTGGCCGGTGGGTCAGGGCGGCAAGGGCAACGAGGGCGTCACCGCCACCGTGAAGCAGGTGCCGAACGCGATCGGCTACGTCGAGTCGGCCTACGCCAAGCAGAACAAGCTCTCCTACGCCCTGCTGCAGAACAAGGCCGGCAAGTACCCGCAGCCCGACGACAAGGCGTTCCAGGCCGCGGCCGCCAGCGCCGACTGGAAGGCCGCCCCGGGCTTCGGCATCTCGCTGACCAACCAGCCGGGTGAGGAGGCGTGGCCGATCACGGCGGCGACCTTCATCCTGGTCCACAAGGACGCCGCCGATCCGGCCAAGTCCGCCGCCGTGCTGAAGTTCTTCGACTGGGCCTACAAGAACGGCGACAAGCTCGCCACCGACCTCGACTACGTCCCGCTGCCGGACAACGTCGTCGAACTGATCCACCAGGAGTGGAAGGACGTGAAGGGCAAGGACGGCAAGCCTGTCCTCAACATGTGAGCGTGGCCGGGAGGAGGTGAGAACCTCCTCCCTCGCTTCCGGGAACGCAGCGCGCTACCACGCCCCCCTTCGCAGAGAACCGCGGATGCCCGCTTTGACCGAATCGATCGCCCTCGGCCGAACCCGTACCGCGACCGCGCGGAAGGCGCCGAGCCGGAGCCTCGACACGCTGTTCCGGACCTGCTCGTACGGCGCGGCCCTGCTGGTGCTGCTCGTGCTCGCCGGCATCCTCGGCTCGATCCTGTACGGCGGCTGGCCCGCCTTCCGCGAGTTCGGCTTCAGCTTCCTGACCTCCAGCGCCTGGAACGTCGGGACCGAGCAGTACGGCGCCCTGGTCGCGGTGATCGGGACCGTCGCCTCCGCCTTCCTGGCCCTGCTGATCGGCGTGCCGGTCTCGCTGGGCATCGCGGTCTACCTCACCCAGCTCTGCCCGGGCTGGGCCCGCAAGCCGGTCGCCATGACGATCGAGCTGCTCGCCGCCGTGCCGAGCATCATCTACGGCATGTGGGGCCTGTTCGTGTTCGCGCCGCTCTTCGCGCGCTACGTCCAGATCCCGGTCTCGAACCTCGTGGAGGGCATGCCGATCGTCGGCACGCTGTTCTACGCCCGGGTACCGTCGGGCGTCGGCGTGTTCACCGCCGGGATCATCCTGGCGATCATGATCGTGCCGTTCATCGCCTCGATCGCCCGGGACATGCTCGACCAGATCCCGACCGTGCTGCGCGAGAGCGCCTACGGCATCGGCTGCACCACCTGGGAGGTCGTGCGCCACGTGCTGGTGCCGCAGGCGGCGGTCTCGATCATCGGCGCGATCATGCTCGGCCTCGGCCGGGCGCTCGGCGAGACGATGGCGGTGACCTTCGTGGTCGGCAACGCCAACCGGCTCTCGGCCTCGATCTTCGACCCGAGCTCGACCATCGCGTCGCGCATCGCCAACGAGTTCAACGAGGCGGACGGCCTCCAGCTGAACGCGCTGATGGCCCTGGGCTGCATCCTGTTCGTGATCACCTTCGTGGTGCTCATCATCGCCCGGCTGCTGACGCGCCGCGTCAAGGCCGCCTGAGGAGCACGCGCGATGGTTTCCTCCAGCACGATCGCCCCGGCCGCCCAGCGCCGCCCCGGCCGCGTCCGCCAGGGACGCCGCGTCGCCGACCGGGCCCTGCGCGTCGCCTGCACCGCCGCGACGGTGGTGGGCGCCCTGGTCCTCGGCTCGATCCTGGTGATGCTGATCGTCCAGGGCGTGCGCGGCTTCACGCCCACCCTGTTCACCAACCCGACCCCGGGCCCGGGCTCCGAGGGCGGCGGCATCGCCAACGCGATCCTGGGCAGCCTCGTGCTGACCGGGATCGGCATCCTGATCGCCACACCGGTCGGCGTCATGGCCGGGACCTTCCTCGCCGAGTACGGGCGCGGCTCGAAGCTGGCGGCCCTGATCCGCTTCCTCAACGACGTCCTGCTCTCGGCGCCGTCGATCCTGATCGGCCTGTTCGTCTACACGCTGATGGTGCGGCCGATGGGCACCTACTCGGGCTGGGCCGGCGGCGTGGCCCTGGCGATCATCGCCGTGCCGGTGATCGTGCGCACCACCGAGGACATGCTGCGCCTCGTCCCCGGAACCCTGCGGGAGGCCGGCGCGGCGCTCGGCGCGCCGCCCTCGACGGTGATCATGAGCGTGACCTGGCGGGCGGCCTCGGCCGGCATCGTCACCGGCATCATCCTGGCGCTCGCCCGCATCGCCGGCGAGACCGCGCCGCTGCTGTTCACCGCGCTCAACAACAATTCCTGGTTCTCGGCCAACCTGATGGGCGGCGTCGCGAACCTGCCGGTGATGATCTACCAGTTCGCCCTCTCGCCCTACCCGAACTGGCAGGGCCTCGCCTGGGCGGGCGCGCTCCTGATCACCGCGACCATCCTGGCGCTGTCGATCATCGCGCGCCTCGTGATCAAGCCGCAGGCCTCGCGCTGAGCCCCCTTTCGAGGACACGACGATGAACGCCGCCTCCGCGATCCCGACGGTCGAGCTGAACCGCAACCGCGCCGAAGAGGGCGGCCCCGTGCGGATCGCCGTCAAGGACCTGAACTTCTACTACGGCAGCTTCCACGGGCTGAAGGACGTCAACCTCAACTTCCACGACCGGCAGGTGACGGCGCTGATCGGCCCCTCCGGCTGCGGCAAGTCCACCCTGCTGCGCTGCTTCAACCGGATCTACAGCCTCTACCCGGAGCAGCGCGCGGAGGGCGAGATCCTGCTCGACGGCGAGAACATCCTCAGCCCCTCCGTCGACCTGAACGAGCTGCGCTCGCGCATCGGCATGGTGTTCCAGAAGCCGACGCCGTTCCCGATGTCGATCTACGACAACGTGGCCTTCGGCCTGCGCCTCTACGAGAAGCTGCCGAAATCCGAGCTCGACGGCCGGATCGAGGAATCCCTGCGCAAGGCCGCCCTCTGGGACGAGGTGAAGGACAAGCTCCGGCAGCCGGGGACCGGCCTGTCGGGCGGCCAGCAGCAGCGCCTGTGCATCGCCCGGACGGTGGCGCAGCGTCCGGAGGTGATCCTGTTCGACGAGCCGACCTCGGCCCTCGACCCGATCTCCACCGGCCGCATCGAGGAGCTGATCGAGCAGCTGCGCGACGAGTTCACCATCGTGATCGTCACCCACAACATGCAGCAGGCGGCGCGCATCTCGCAGTTCACCGCCTTCATGTATCTGGGGCAGCTCGTCGAGTTCGGTCCGACCAACCGGATGTTCATGAATCCGACGGAGCGCCGCACGCAGGACTACATCACCGGCCGCTTCGGCTAGTCTGCCGGGCCGCTCCGGTCCCGGGACCGCCGCTCGCGTCTCCGGCGCGTCGGCGGATCCGCAAACCTCCCGGAGTGCCGTCCCCGGGACCCCATCGAAGGATCCGCCATGCCCGGCCATATCGTCACCTCCTACGACACCGACCTGGAGAACCTGCGTCGCTCGATCTCGGAGATGGGCGGCGTCGCCGAGAAGATGACCGCGGAGGCGACCGATGCCCTCGTGCGCCGGGACGACACGCTCGCCCAGGCGGTGATCCTCGCCGACAAGCGCCTCGACGCACTGCAGCGGGACATCGAGGAGCGCGCCGTGCTGCTGATCGCCCGGCGCCAGCCGCTGGCGATCGACCTGCGCGAGACCATCTCGGCGATCCGCGTCTCCGGCGATCTCGAGCGGATCGGCGACCTCGCCAAGAACGTCGCCAAGCGCGTGGTGGCGATCTCCGACCAGGCGCCGGCCCAGAAGATCGTGCTCGGCGTGCGCCACATGAGCGACCTCGCCGAGGGCCAGCTCAAGGACGTGCTCGACGCCTACGCGAGCCGCGACGTCCAGGCGGCCCACGACGTCTGGGAGCGCGACGGTGAGATCGACGCCCTGTACAATTCCCTGTTCCGCGAGCTCCTGACCTACATGATGGAGGACCCGCGCAACATCTCGTTCTGCACGCATCTGCTGTTCTGCGCCAAGAACGTCGAGCGCATCGGCGACCACACCACCAACATCGCCGAGACGATCCACTACCTCGCCACGGGGGAGACCCTGGCGGGCGACCGGCCGAAGAACGACGCGTCGAACTACGCGACGGTGGACGGACTCCAGGCGCCGTGAGCCCCCGACCCCGGCCTTCCTGCGGGCATGGCCGGGGCCAGTAACCGTGCAGGTTGAGGCCGGGCGGCGCCTCCTGCACCATCCGCGGGACCGCCGGTAGAACGAGTCGTCGAACGTGAGCATGCAAGTCCTGATCGTCGAGGACGAGGAGGCGCTGACCACGCTGCTGCGCTACAACCTGGAGGCCGAGGGCTTCCTGGTGGATTCGGCGGCGCGCGGCGACGACGCCGAGCTGCTCCTGGCGGAGCGGATCCCGGACCTCGTCCTGCTCGACTGGATGCTGCCCGGCCTCTCCGGGATCGAGCTGTGCCGCCGGATCCGGGCGCGCCGGGAGACCGAGCGCCTGCCGGTGATCATGCTCACCGCCCGGGGCGAGGAGGGCGACCGCGTCCGCGGTCTCGGCACGGGCGCCGACGACTACATCGTCAAGCCGTTCTCGGTGCCTGAACTGCTCGCCCGGATCCGCGCGCTGCTGCGCCGGGCCAAGCCCGCCCACGTCTCGGACCGGCTGGCGGCGGGCGATTTGGAGCTCGACCGCACCGGCCACCGCGTCCGTCGCGGCGGCGAGGAGCTGCATCTGGGCCCGACAGAGTTCCGGCTGCTGGAATTCCTGATGCTCGCGCCGGGCCGGGTCTTCTCCCGCGAGCAGCTCCTCGACGGGGTCTGGGGCCACGACGTCTACATCGACGAGCGCACGGTGGACGTGCATGTCGGGCGGCTGCGCAAGGCGCTGAACGGCCCGCGCCAAGCCGACCCGATCCGCACGGTCCGCGGCTCGGGCTACGCCTTCGACGAGACCTTCTCGCTCGAGGCCTGAGGAGGCCCCATGGACTGCCGGAGCGACAGATCGCTCCGGCGCGCCGTCTCTGCTCAGGCGCCCGAGACCGCGGACGGGTTCAGCGCGCCAGCGCCGCGCTCCGTCCCGCGGCGGCCGGCACCGCCTCCAGCGCCGCCAGGACCGTCCCCTCGGTCAGGATCTGCGGGAGCACCTGGGGCTCCCCCGTCCCGGTGTAGAGCAGGTAGAGCGGGACGCCGCTGCGCCCGTGCTTCTCCAGCAGGCGGGTGATCTCGGGGTTCTGGTTGGTCCAGTCGCCCTTCATGTAGGTCACGCCGCGCTCGGCCATCGCGGCCCGCACCGCCCGGGTGTTGAGCGAGGTCGCCTCGTTGACCGCGCAGGTGATGCACCAGGCGGCGGTCATGTCGACGAAGACGGGGCGGTGCGCGTCGAGAAGGGCGTCGAGGCGCGCCTGCGTGAACGGCTCGACCCCGTCGGCGGCAGCCTGCGCCGCCGGCGCGGCGCTGCTCCGGGGCAGGGTGACGGCGAGGGAGGCGACCGCGATCAGCGCCAGCACCGCGGCGGCCTGCGCGATCCGACCCGTCCGCGGCGCGGCGGCGCGGCCGTGCTCCCAGGCCCAGGCGGCGAAGCCCACGAGCACGAGGCCGATCAGCGCCGCCAGCTGCCCGCGCGGGTCGACCTGCTGCGCCAGCACCCAGATCAGCCACGCGACGGTGGCGTAGACCGGGAAGGCCAGCACCTGCTTGAGGGTCTCCATCCAGGCGCCCGGCCGCGGCAGTGCCCGCAGGGCCGGCGGCCAGAGGGTCAGGAGCAGGAAGGGCAGGGCGAGGCCGAGGCCGAGGCTGGCGAAGACGGCGAGCGCCACGCCGGCGCTCTGGGTCAGCGCGAAGCCCACCGCCGAGCCCATGAACGGCGCCGTGCAGGGCGTCGCCACCAGGGTGGCGAGCACGCCCGTGAAGAACGAGCCGCTCAGGCCGGCGCGCCGGGTGAGGCCGTCTCCGAGGCCGGCGAGCCGCCCGCCGACATGGACCGCGCCGGAGAGGCTCAGGCCCATCGCGAACAGCAGGTAGGCGAGCCCCGCGACCACGGCGGGCGATTGCAGCTGGAACCCCCAGCCGATCGCGGCCCCGCCGCTCTTCAG
The DNA here is from genome assembly GCF_052045615.1 of Methylobacterium sp. 22177. NCBI lineage: Bacteria > Pseudomonadati > Pseudomonadota > Alphaproteobacteria > Hyphomicrobiales > Methylobacteriaceae > Methylobacterium > Methylobacterium sp. 22177. The sequence continues at coordinate 69,079 of NZ_JBQEPK010000002.1, forward strand.
GCCGATCAGCGCAGCGGCGAGCGCCAGGAAGCTCGCCAGGACGCCGGCCGTGTAGGCGAGGCCGTGGAGCCGCAGCCGGGCCGGCCCCTCGCCCGCGTGCCGCACGAGGCTCAGGACCTTGATCGAGAGGACCGGGAAAACGCAGGGCATCAGGTTGAGGATCAGGCCGCCGAGGAAGGCGAAGGCCGCGGCGGTCGCGAGGGTCAGCGCGTCGAAGTCGGAGGTTGCCGGCCCGGTCGCGCCCGGGTTCGGCGCGGTCGGGGCCGGCGCCGCGGCGGCCGGGAGCACCGGCTCGTCGCCGTACGCGAAGGCGAGCCGGCGGGTCCCGGCGGCGTCGACCTCGTCGACCGTCAGGACGCCGGGCAGCGCGGTGGGCACCGGATCGGTCGGGCTGCTCCGCGCGAGGGTCAGGTGCAGGCCGGTCTCGTCGACGGTCATCACCTGGGCGGCGGCGTTGTCGATCGCGGTCTCGGCGTAGGGAAAGTACGCGGCGTTGCGGACCGCCTCGGGCTTGAGACCGGTCGCGGCGAAATCGAGGCGCAGGGTGTCGCCCTGGCTCGACAGGCGCAGGGGCCAGAGCGCCGGCACGGGCAGGGCGGCGCGCGCGCGCGCGAACAGCGCGGCGCTGGCCGGGTCCGGCTCGGCCTTGCCCACGGGCATCGTCAGGGCGAGGTCGGCCGAGCCGGGGACGCACTCGGTCTCGCAGACGAGGTAGGTCAGTTTCGCCTGGATCCGCACCGGGTCCGCCGGGTCGAGGCTCGGCGGCGGCGTCACCGGCACGAGGAGCGTGACCTCGCCCTCGTAGCCGTAGTTCATGAGGGTCGCGATCGGGATGCGCTCCGGCGCCGGCCACCGGATCGCGCCGGCGTTGAAGCCGGCCGGCAGGGTCCAGGTCACCTCCGGGGGCAGGCCGGAATCGCCCGGATTGCGCCAGTAGACGTGCCAGCCGGGCTTGATCTGCATCCGCACGGCCAGCGTGAAGGGCTGCGCGCCGGCGACCGCGGCGGGCTCGGCCACGAGGCTCGCGCGCACGAGGTCCGCGGGCGTGCGGAAGCCCTGCGGAAACCCCTGCGCCGCGGCGGCCGAGAGGCTCGCGGCGAGGGCCAGGATCAGGATGGCGAGGCGGCGGATCATGCTGTCCCTTCGCGCGCGGGGCGGTCGCGGTTTCACGCGCGGCGTCTCTCGCCCGGCGCGGGCGTTTCCGTGGCGCCGGGTCTTACCATGGACCGCGTCCGGGGTCGCGTCCGGGGTCCCGTGCGGCCGGCTCACCCCTCCAGCGGCGCCGTCGCCCGCTCCAGCCAGTCGCGCGCGGCGGTGTCGAGCCCGGGCGCCAGGGTCTCGCGCACCCGGGCATGGTAGGCGTCGATCCAGGCCCGCTCCCCGGGTTCGAGCAGGTCCGGCCGGATCAGCCGGCGGTCGTAGGGGGCGAGCGTCAGCGTCTCGAAGCCGAGCATCGGGCGCTCGCCGCCCGCGATCGCGCGGGATTCGACCAGGACGAGGTTCTCGATCCGGATGCCGTAGGCGCCGCGGGCGTAGTAGCCCGGCTCGTTTGACAGGATCATACCGGGCTCCAGCGCCACCGTGCCGGTCTTGGCGATCCGCTGCGGCCCCTCGTGCACCGACAGGAAGGCGCCGACGCCGTGACCGGTGCCGTGGTCGAAGTCGAGACCGGCCTGCCAGAGCGGCGCCCGCGCGAAGGCGTCGATCTGGGCGCCGGTCGTGCCGACCGGGAACACCGCCCGCGCGATGGCGACGTGCCCCTTCAGCACGCGCGTGAAGCGGTCGCGCATCTCGGGGCTCGGCGCGCCCACCGCGACCGTGCGGGTGATGTCGGTGGTCCCGTCCGGGTACTGCGCCCCGGAATCGATCAGGAACAGTTCGCCCGGCCGGACCGTCCGGTCGGTGGCGCGGCTCACCCGGTAGTGGACGATCGCGCCGTTCGGTCCGGATCCCGAGATGGTGGGGAAGGAGACCTCGCGCAGGTCGCCGCCCGCGGCCCGGAAATCCTCCAGGGCCTCGACGGCGGCGATCTCGGTGAGGCCGCCGGCCGCGGCCGCCCCGTCGAGCCAGGCGAGGAAGCGCACGACGCTCGTCCCGTCCCGGACATGGGCGGCGCGGGCGCCCGCGATCTCGGCGGCGTTCTTGACCGCCTTCATGCCGGTGATCGGGTCCTTGCCGACATCGGCCGTGCCGCCGGCGGCCTCGATCTTCTCCTTCAGGGCGACGGCGCCGGTCGACGCGTCGAGGCGGACGCGCACGCCCGCCAGGGACGCCAACCCGTCGTCCAGGTCCGCCCGCGGCAGGATCTCGGCGACCGGCGCGAGCGCGGCCCGCAGGGCCGGATCGACGTTCGGCGAGACGAGGAACAGCCGGGCCGGCCCCTCGCGCGGAAGGATCGCGTAGCCCAGCGCCAGGGGCGTGTGGCCGACATCGGCCCCGCGCAGGTTGAAGGCCCAGGCGAGATTGTGCGGGTCGGAGATCACCAGGGCGTCGCAGCCGCCCTCGGCGAGCGCCGCCCGGATCCGGCCGAGCTTGTCGGCGGACGCCTCGCCGCACAGCGCGTCCGGGTGGACCACCACCGGTCCGGCCGGCGGCCGCGGCCGCCCGGCCCAGACCGCGTCGACGAGGTTCGGCACCGCCCGCACCGCGCCGCCGGCGCGGGTCACGGCCCGCTCCAGGCGCGCCAGACCGTCCGGCGTGTGCAGCCACGGATCGTAGCCGAGCACCTGATCGCGCCGCAGGTTGGCGCCGATCCAGGCCTCCGGCGTCGTTTCGGCGAGCGGTACCACCGTGACGAGGCCGGTATCGACCTGCTCGGGCGCCTGCAGGGTGTAGCGCCCGTCGACGACCAGCGCCGCCGACTCCATCAGGATTACGGCCGTCCCGGCCGAGCCGGTGAAGCCGGTGAGCCAGGCGAGCCGTTCGGCGTCGGCGGGAACGTATTCGGACTGGTGCTCGTCGGCCCGCGGCACGACGAAGCCGTCGAGCCCGGTCTCGCGCAGGGCCGCCCGCAGCGCCTCGATCCGCTCGGCGCCCTTCCGGTGGCTCGGGTCGTCGAAGCTCTGGAAGCGCTGACGCGGTCGGGACGTGCGGGTCTCGGTCATCCGCGGAGCCTAGCGCCCGCCGCTCCCGCGTCGCAACACCCTGTTCTCACGACAAAGAGGTCGGTCGAAGGTCGGTTGCGGTGCTTAAAAATCGTTAGCAATCTTATCACGCCGCGGATTTTCGCTTATTACTCAGACATGCCACGCCGCGTTTACTACCGGATCAGCGACAGACCCGACGGCCGCTTCGACGCCGTCGTCACGATCGAGCCCGACACGGTGGTCCGCCGCGACGGTTTCGACTCGCTCGCCGAACTCGAGGAGTGGATCGACGGCCTGCGCGCGCTGATGGCGGCGCTCGGCGCGCCCGTGTCACAGGTGGACGCGGCGGGGGCGCCGGCCGAGGCCGCGGACGAGCGGGATCGGCCGGGCCGGCTGCGCACCGCGCGCTGATCAGCCGTTCGTGACCGGCAGGTCCGGCGCGCGATCCGCGGGCGCCCCGTCGTAGCCCTCGATCCACGCTCGGCGCGCGGGCGAATCGGCCGGATAGGGGCAGGCATCCTTGGGACGGCCCTGCGCCCGGGCGCGGGCGCCCTCGGCGATCGGGTCCGCGGGCGGAGCGTGGAGCGACGTCTGGCTCATGGCCGGACAACACGCCGGCGCGCGCGGAGTTCTGGGCGGTTCCGCGCGGTTCAGCGCCGCGGACGCGGTGCCGCACCGCCGCGCGTCAGGACCAGGGCGACCCACCCCTCGATCACGCCGCGCCGCACGAGGGAGAAGCCCTGGAGGCGGTAGGCGGAGAGCACGCCGGGCACGTCGCGCTCGATCAGGCCCGACAGGACCAGCACACCCTCGGTGGCGACGACCCGCGCCAGCGTCGGCGCGAGGAGCCTGAGGGGCCGGGCCAGGATGTTGGCGAAGACGAGATCGAAATGGCGCGGCCGGTCGGCGAGGCGGTGGCGGACCCCGGGCCCCTCGTAGAGCTTGAGATAGGGGCCGAGCCCGTTGGCGCGGGCGTTCTCGCGGGCCGTGCGCACGGCCTCCGCGTCGAGGTCGCCGGCCACCACGGGCTGCCGCAGGGCCCTGGCGGCCGCGAAGGCGAGGATCCCGGTACCGGTACCGACGTCGAGGACGTGGACCGGGCGCCGGCGCTTGAGCTCCGAGACCAGGGCGCGGAGGCAGCCCAGGGTCGTCCCGTGATGCCCGGTGCCGAAGGCGAGGGCGGCCTCGATCTCGATGGCCAGATCATTGCCCCGCACGGAGTCGCGGTCGTGCGCGCCGTGGACGAGGAACCGGCCGGCCCGGACCGGCTTCAGGCCCTCCAGCGACGCGCGCACCCAGTCCTGCTGCGCGATCGTGCGGAATTCCGCCGCGTCGGCCGCGTCGCCGATGACCGGGCGGATCAGCGCGCGGATGTAGTCCTCGTCGGGCGCGTCCGCGAAATAGGCCTCCAGGCGCCACGTGCGCCCGTCCTCGTCCTCGAAGGCCGCCACCGCGGTCTCCGTGGGATCGAACATCTCGCCCAGCAGGTCGGTCATCGCGCGGGCCGAGCGTTCGTCGGTCAGCAGACGCAGGACGTGGGACGGGCGGTGGGGCGGCAGGCCTTCGAGCATGGTGCCCGGCTGTAACGCCGGGCCGGGCCGCAGCCCAGGGGCTGACGCGAAAAAATACGGGCCCGGCAGGGGCGGAGCGGCGGAGCGGACCGGCGGCCGGACCCGTTGTTGCCGGACAGTCACAAGCGCCAATACTTATCTTTCCCGCGATCCAAAGCAGTGTCCACAGCCACTGCGTGTGCTTAAACAATCTCGGCTTCCCCAAGGCCAGACCCTCAACTCGGGCGCGCCGCTCGTTCCGGAGCGGCGCGCCGGTTTTGACAGACGATCGTGCCGCCATGACCGCGCCTCTCCTCATCAGCGTCGCCTTCGCGGCCGTGACCACGGCCGCGGCCACGCTCTGGGCGGTGCTGGTCGCGAACGGCATGAACGGCCTGCCGGAGACGCGCCCGACCGAGCGGCACGACATCCGCACCTGGTGAGGTCGCGCCCTCAGATTCGCGCGAGCGGGTGCCCAGGAATGCGGCAGGATGGTCGCGCGTTAACCAAATGATGTACCGCAGCCGCGGAACCGGCCGCTGACAGCGGCGTTTTTGCCGGCTTTTTACGTGAATCACGATTGAGCAGGGTGCGTACAGCGTGACCAAGTCCCGGCGTTCCGGCCCCCGCGGGCCCGTGGTCGTCAACGGTGCGGCCGTGCCTGCCCGACCGCGCGAGCGGATCTTCGGCGGCCCCGCACCGGACGGGCCCATCCCGGGCCATCTCCTCGTCCTGCTGAGCCGCCTGCATCGGGCAGAGGCCGAGCCCAAGGACCGGCAAGAGGCCGAGCTCGGCTGACGTGACGGGAGCCGCGCCACCCCTCGGGGCGGCCGGCCCTTGGCCGAGTGTCCGCGCGCGCCTATGATCCCCGTCGTTCCCCGCCGTATATAGCGGGTCGCGACCGGGAGTTCCCACCGATGCCCCTGACCCGACGGATCCTGGTCGCCGGCGCGCTCGCGGCCCTGACCCTCGCGCCGACGGACAGGGCCGCGCGAGCGGACGCGCCGGTCGTCGTGTTCGCGGCCGCGAGTCTCAAGAACGCCCTCGACGACGCCGCCGCCGCCTGGACGAAGGCGACCGGCAAGACCGCGCGGATCTCCTACGCCGGCTCGAACGCCCTCGCGAAGCAGATCGAGGCGGGGGCGCCGGCGGACCTGTTCGTCTCGGCCGACCTCGCGTGGATGGATTACGTCGACCGGGCCGGGCTGCTGAAGGCCGGCTCGCGGATCGACCTCCTGCGCAACGCCCTGGTGCTGATCGCCCCGGGGCCGAAGGACAGCGCCTCGGATCCGCAGGTGGCCCTGGCGCCGAACCTCGGCACCACGCTGACGCGGATACTCGGCGGCGGGCGGCTGGCGATGGCGACGATCGACGCCGTTCCCGCCGGCAAGTACGGCAAGGCCGCCCTGGAGAAGCTCGGCGCCTGGGACGCCGTGAAGGGGCAGGTCGCCCAGGCCGAGAACGTGCGCGCCGCCCTCCTGCTGGTCGCCCGGGGCGAGGCGCCGCTCGGCATCGTGTACGCCACCGACGCGGCCGCGGATCCGAGCGTGCACGTGCTCGCGACCTTCCCGGCCGACAGCCACCCGCCGATCGTCTATCCGGCGGCCGTGACCCGGGAGTCGCGCAATCCGGATGCCGGGACGCTGCTCGGCTACCTGCGCGGCCCGGAGGCCCGGGGCTCCTTCGAGCGCCAGGGCTTCACGGTGGTCGCGCAGCCCGGCGCCAGCCAGTAGCGGCGCGCCGCCCCCTTGCTCGGCCTCACGCCGGACGAGTGGACCGCCGTCGGCCTGAGCCTGCGGGTGGCGACGGTGGCGACGCTCGCGAGCCTCGTGCCCGGGCTCGCCGTGGCGTGGCTGCTGGCGCGGCGCCGGTTTCCCGGCCGCGCCCTGCTGGACGGGCTGGTCCACCTGCCGCTGATCCTGCCCCCGGTCGTGACCGGCTACCTGCTCCTGCTGGCTTTCGGCCGGCGCGGACCGCTCGGCGCCCCCCTCGCCGAGATCGGCGTGGTCTTCTCCTTCCGCTGGACCGGGGCGGCGCTGGCCTGCGCGGTGATGGGATTCCCGCTCATGGTGCGAGCCATGCGGTTGTCGATCGAGGCCGTGGACCGGCGCCTGGAGCAGGCGGCCGGCACGCTGGGCGCGAACCCGTTCGCGGTGTTCCTGACGATCACGCTGCCGCTCAGCCTGCCCGGCTGCCTCGCGGGGGCCGTGCTGGCCTTCGCCAAGGCGATGGGGGAGTTCGGCGCGACCATCACGTTCGTGTCGAACATCCCGGGCGAGACCCAGACGCTGCCGTCGGCGATCTACACGCTGACGCAGGTCCCCGGCGGGGAGGGGCCGGCCCTGCGCCTCACCCTGATCTCGATCGCGCTGTCGGTCACGGCGCTGCTGGTCTCGGAATTCCTGGCGCGGCGGGCCGGTCGGCGCCTGGGGGCGGGCTGAATGGCGACCGATCCGGGGCGGGACGCCCGCTCAGGCATACGCGTAGGGACCGCCCTGCTGCAGCGCCCGCCGGTAGGCCGGCCGGGCGTGGATGCGCGCGAGCCAGTCCGCGACGCGCGGGCCCGCGCCCGTGCCGCGCGCCGCGAAGGCCTCCAGCGGGAAGCTCATCAGGATGTCGGCCGCGGTGAAGTCGGCGCCGCAGAAATAGGGTCGGCCGGCGAGCTCCGCCTCCCAGAAGGCCGCGTGGCGGCGCAGGTCCGGATCGACGAAGCCCCGCAGCACCGTGTCGGCGATCCGGCGGACGAGGGGCCGCAGCGGCCAGGGGCTACCCGGCGCCAGCCGCCCGAAGACGAGCTTCAGCAGCAGCGGCGGCATCGCCGAGCCCTCGGCGTAATGCGACCAGTAGACGTAGCGCCGCCGCTCCTCCGTCCCGGGTCCGGGCACCAGCCGCGCGCCGGCGAGATCCGTCAGGTAGGCGACGATCGCGCCGGTCTCGGCGACCACCGTCTCGCCGTCGGTGATCACCGGCGCCTTGCCGAGGGGATGTACGGCCACGAGTTCGGGGGGCGCGCGCAGGGTCCGCGGATCGCGGGCGTAGCGGCGCACGCGGTAGGGCAGCTCCAGTTCCTCCAGCAGCCAGAGCACGCGCTGGGAGCGGCTGTTCTCGAGGTGGTGGACCGTGATCATCGCGGGCAAGTCCGGGCCGGCGCCGGGATGCGCCGGGGCTCGTGTTACCCGAGTCCCGCCGCGTGAGCATCCAGGTCGACGTCCAGCTCCGCCGCGGCGCCTTCGCGCTCGCGGCCGCCTTCGAGGCCGGGCCGGGGCTCACCGCCCTGTTCGGGCGCTCGGGCTCGGGGAAGACCACGCTGATCGACCTGATCGCCGGCCTCGCGCGGCCGGACCGGGGCCGGATCGTGGTCGGCGGCACCCCGTGGGTCGACACCGCGGCCGGCCTCATCCTGCCGCCGCACCGGCGGCAGGTCGGCGTGGTGTTCCAGGACGCCCGGCTGTTCCCGCATCTCAGCGTCCGGACCAATCTCGGCTACGGCCGGGTCTTCGCGCGGCGCCGCGCCGACCCGGCGGCCTTCTCGGCGGTGACGGGCCTGCTCGGCATCGACCATCTCCTCGACCGGCGGCCCGCGGGCCTCTCGGGCGGCGAGCGCCAGCGGGTGGCGATCGGGCGGGCGCTCCTGGCCAAGCCGCGCCTCCTGCTGATGGACGAGCCCCTCGCGGCCCTGGACGAGGCCCGCAAGGCCGAGATCCTCCCCTACATCGAGCGCCTGCGCGACGAGGCCGGCGTGCCGGTCATCTATGTCAGCCACGCGGTCTCCGAGGTCGCCCGGCTCGCCACCACGGTGATCGTGCTGGAATCCGGGCGGGTGGCCGCCGCCGGCCCCGCGGAGACGATCCTGCGCCGCGCCGATCTCGTGCCGATCCACGAGGCCGAGGCCGGCGCGCTCCTCGACATGGTCGTCGAGGCCTTCGACGACGCCACGGGGCTCACGCGCCTGACCGGCACCGCCGGGCGCCTGCTGGTGCCGGGCCTGTCGCGCCCGGCCGGGACGCGGCTGCGGGTCCGCATCCCCGCCCGGGACGTGCTCGTCGCCACCGAGCCTCCCCGCGGCCTCAGCGCGCGCAACGTGCTGGCCGGCCGGATCTGCGGCCTGACGGCCGCGGGCGCCGAGACGGCGGTGGAGATCGACTGCAACGGCGCCCGTCTCGTGGCGCGCGTGACCGGCGCGGCCGTCCGCGACCTCGGCCTCGCGCCGGGACGCGAGGTCCACGCCATCATCAAGAGCGCGTCCTTCGACCCCGCCGGGATCGGCCTGCTGCGGCCGCCGCGGGCGATCTGAGACCGCGACGATGCGCGGCGGCAACGGGCCCGCCGCGCGCGCGAGACGCGGCCGCGGCGCTTTGTGCTCGCTTTGGTTGTATAATCTAGTATCAAAACAACCATTAGTTAGAACATCGCCGTCACGATGGGCCGTGCAGTGGTCGTGCTGCGCGAGTCGCGGAGGGCGATGCGATGGGCATGCGGCGCTTGCGCCGGCGGAGCGCGCCGAGCGGTTGGACCTGCCGGCGCGGCAGTTCCGCGGTGGAGTTCGCCCTGGTGGCGCCCGTGCTGTTCCTGCTCTTCGCCGGGATCGCGGTGTTCGGGATCTGCCTCGGGGCCGCCCACAACCTCCGCCAGATCGCCGCCGAGGCGGCCCGCGCCTCCGTGGCGGGCGTCACCGATGCCGAGCGCGCGAACCTCGCCCAGACCATGGTGAACCGGAGCCTGAGCGCCGGCGCGATGTTCCGGCCGGGCAGCATCGTCGTGCAGGTCGGGCCGGATCCCAGCGACGCGACGGTGTACACGGTCACCGTCACCCTCGACGCCTCGACGCTCGGCATCAACGTCTTCGCGCGCCTGCTGCCGATGCTCCCGACGGTGCTGCGCAGCAGCGTCAGCGTCCGGAAGGGCGGCCTGTGACCGGCCCGGGCGGGCGCCTGCTGCGCTTCGGGGCCGCGCGCGGCGGCAACGTCGCGATCCTGGTGGCGCTCGGCAGCGCCATGCTGATGGGGGCGGGCGCGGTCGGGATCGATCTCGGGCTGGTCTTCCAGGCGCGGCGCAAGGCGCAAGGGGCGGCGGACATCGCCGCCATGCTGGCGGCCGTCGATCCGAGCCAAGCCGACACGGTCGCCCGCCGGTCGCTCAGCGACAACGGCTACGGTGCCGCGACCGCCACGGTCGCGCCCGGCAGCTACGACGCCAGCACCAGGGGCGTCGCTCCGGGCGGCCGGTTCAGCGCCGGCGGAAGCCCGGCGAACGCGGTGCGGGTCGGCCTCTCGACCTCGGTCCCGGTGACCTTCGGCCGGGCGATCGGCCTGCCCGGGGCGGTGCCGCTGCGGGTGACCGGCACCGCCGCGAGCGCGCAGTTCGCGGCCTTCACGATCGGATCCGGCACCCTGAGGCTCGAGGGCGGCATCGCCAACGCCCTGCTCGGTGCCTTGCTCGGGGCCAGGCTGTCGCTCAGCGTCAGCGACTACGACGCCCTGGCCAGCGCCCGCGTCGACGGGCTGCGCGTCCTGGACTCCCTCGGGGCGAGCCTCAACATGCAGGCCGCGAACTATACCGACATCGTCCAGGCGAATGCCAGCGTCGGTCAGCTGCTGATGGCGATCCGGGCCGCCGCGTCGGACAATGGCAGCGCGGCGTCGGCCCTGTCGGGGATCCTCAACGCCCTGCCGAACGCCGGAAACCTCGTCGCGATCGGTCAAGTGGACGGGCTCGGCGACGCCGCCGCGCTGGCGCCGCCCCGGGGCTTCGCCGGCCCCTCCCTCAACGTGCTGAACCTCCTGGGCGCCGCCGCCTCCCTGGCGAACGGCCAGAACCAGGTGGCGGTCGATCTCGGAGCCACCGTGCCGGGACTGCTCTCGACCCGGCTGACCCTGGCGACCGGCGAGCGCAAGCGCAGCTCGGGCTGGGTCCGGCCGGGCAGCCAGAACGCCACCGTTCAGACGGCGCAGACCCGGCTGCTGATCGAGACCACCGTCACGGCGCCGCTCGGGCTCGGGACGCTCTCCCTGCCGGTCTACGCGGAAGTCGCACCGGCGCAGGCGACCCTGCGGTCGCTCAGCTGCGCCGGGTCCGGAGGACGCAAGGTCACCCTCGACGCGCAGACCGGACTGGCGACGCTGGCCGTCGCCCAGATCCCGCGCGCCGCGATCACGGGGGGCAGCGCGGGCCCCGACCTGTCGCAGCCGGCCTCCCTGATCGCCCTGCCGCTGGTCAACGTCTCCGGGCGGGCCCACGCGACGCTCGGCACCGCGTCGCAGACCCTCGTGTTCTCGGACGCCGACATCGCCAACCACACCGTGCGCACGGTCGCCTCGGGCAACTTGACCCAGTCGCTCACCGGCAGCCTGCTGCGCAACCTCGTGCTGAACATCGACGGCCTCGGCGTGCCGCCGCTGCTCCAGTCGGCCCTGACGACGACGCTGGGCACCGTGACCCCGGGGATCGACCTCGTGCTCGACACCGTCCTGCGCAGCCTCGGCCTGCGTCTGGGCTACGCCGATCTCGACGTCGACGGCACCCTCTGCAACCAGGCCGTGCTGGTGCAGTGAGCCGGGCCGGACGGTCCGGCGGGACGCGGCAGCCCCGCTCAGTGGCCGCCGCGGCGCGCGCCGGTCGCGGAGGCCTTGGCGATGCGCCGGCCGAGGTGCAGCAGCAGCATGTCGATGAGGAGTTGAAGCTCGGAATCCGCCACGCCCTCGAGGGCGTCGCGGCATTCGAGGGCGCGGTCCACCGCCCGCGCGAGCGGGTCCGCGGGCTCGGCCGCCGCGTGCGCAGCCGCGTGCGCCGCCGACGGCTCGTCGGTCACGTCGATGATGATGCCGTGCCCGAGGCGCCGGCTCGACGCGCCCGTCGGGATCCGGCCGCGGTCGAGGATCCGGCGGACCTGACCCGAGGGCGACAGCGTCCGGTACTCGGCCACGAACAGGCCGCCGCGCTCGCGCACCGCCTTGAACTGCCGCACCACGGCCGGCCGATCCTCGGGATGGACGCAGGCCTTGGCGACCGAGAGCGGGAGGGGGCGTCCGGCCAGTCCGGGATCGCCGGCCAGCACCTCGGCGGCGCCGGCGTCGAGGACGCAGCGCTCGGCGCGCGGCGACCACGACCACGTGCCGATGATCCCGGAGGCGTCGAGGGCGGCCGAGAGATCGACCGGCCGGGGGCGGGGGCCCTGGATTGCATCGGCAATCATGGGCGAACTCCGGTTGCAGCGCGCACCATGCCCGCCTTCGTCGGAGATATACAACCGCTGATGGAATTAATGAGCAGTTAACTCAACTCGATGGTCCGCCACGCATCGACGGCATTGCCCTGCGCGGATAGCGGAATCCCGTTCTTCGGGCGGCCGCACCGGGTCGATATGACCCGGAACCAACCCGTTCAGGTTGTAATCGCGGTCGCGCCTCAGCCGAGCTGGGTGAGCAGCGTGAAGGCGCCGAAAATCAGGACCGCGCCGACCGAGGCGGCGAGCAGGATGAGCGCCGCGCGCGATTCCCGCATCTCCGGTGACATGGCGCCCTCCCGTCGCGGCCCGCGTCGGCGCGCGGGCGAGTTCCGTCAGGATTCGCACCGATCGGCCGCGCTGTCGACGGCCGACCGGGCGCGCGCGGCGACATCGCCCGCCATCCGGAAAGTCCCGGACGGCGGCGACGGCCCGGCCTCAGGCCGCGGTGCGGCGCTCCACCATCCGCGCCAGGAAGGCGCTGCCGATCGGGATGATCGAGTCGTCGAAGTTGTAGCCGGCATTGTGCAGGCCGGGGCCCGGATTGGCGCCGAGCCAGACATAGGCGCCGGGGACCGCCATGGTCATGTCGGCGAAGTCCTCGCTGCCCATCTTGGGCACGACGTTCGACTCGACCTTGTCGGCGCCCAGGAGCTCGGTGGCGACCTCCGTGGCGGCGGCCGCCTGCTCGGGGGCGTTCTCCAGGACGGAGAACACGTCCTGCAGGTCGACGGTGACCTCGGCGCCGTAGGCCGCGCCGAAGCCCGCCGCCAGCTCGCGCATGCGGGTGCCGGCCAGCGCCCGGATCTCCTTGTCGAAGGTGCGGATCGTGCCGGCGAGATGGGCCGTCTCCGGGATCACGTTGTAGGCGGAGCCCGCCTCGATCCGGGTGATCGACAGGACGATGGACTTCAGCGGATCGGCGTTGCGCGACACGATCGACTGGAGGGCCTGGGCAAGGCCGGTGGCGATGATGATCGGGTCGACGCCCCGGTGCGGCTGGGCGGCGTGGATGCCCTTGCCGCGGATGTGGATGTCGAAGAAGTCCGCCGCCGCCATGATCGGTCCCGGCCGCAGCTTGATCATGCCGTGGCCGCCGCCGGGCTGGTTGTGCAGCCCGTAGATCTCGTCGCAGGGGAAGCGCTCGAACAGGCCGTCCTTCAGCATGGCCCGGGCGCCGCCGCGGCCCTCCTCGGCCGGCTGGAACACGAACACCGCGGTGCCGTCGAAGTCGCGGGTCTCGGCGAGGTAGCGCGCCGCGCCGACCAGCATCGTGGTGTGCCCGTCATGGCCGCAGGCGTGCATCTTGCCCGCGTAGGTCGAGCGGTAGGGGAGGTTGGTCTCCTCCTCGATGGGCAGGGCGTCCATGTCGGCGCGCAGGCCGATGCGCTTTCCGTTGTCGGTGCGGCCCTTGAGCAGGCCCACCACCCCGGTGCCGCCGACGCCGCGATGCACCTCGCAGCCGAATTTCTCGAGGAGATCGGCCACGATGCCGGCGGTGCGCACCTCCTCGAAGCCGAGTTCCGGATGGGCGTGCAGGTCGCGGCGCAGGGCCGTCAACTCGTCGGCGTAGGTCTTGATGCGGTCGATCGGGCTCATGACTCGGCACTCTCGGGGGGGGACGTGTTGGGGGACGGGGATCCGGACGGCGTCGCGCCCTCGCGGGCGCCGCCCTGGTCCGCGCGCCGGAACGGCGTCAGCGTGTCGAGGACATCGACCGCCTCGGCGACGTGGGCGCGCTCCCGCTGCAAGTAATCGGCCACCGCGCGGCGCAGCGCCGGGTCGGCGATGTCGTGGGCCGAGTGCATCAGGACCGGCCGGTAGCCGCGGGCGAGCTTGTGCTCCCCCTGGGCGCCCGCCTCCACGCGCTTCAGGCCGCGGGCGATCGCGAAATCGATCGCCTGGTAGTAGCAGACCTCGAAATGCAGGAAGGGGTGGTCCTCGATGCAGCCCCAGTTGCGCCCGTAGAGCGCCGTGTCGCCGATCAGGTTGATGGCCCCGGCGATGTAGGCGTCGCCGCGCTTGGCCATCACGAGCAGCACCCGGTCGGCCATGCGCTCGGACAGGAGCGAGAAGAACCGGCGGTTGAGGTAGGGCCGGCCCCATTTCCGGGAGCCCGTGTCCATGTAGAAGGCGTAGAACGCGTCCCAGTGGGCCTCGGTGATGTCCGCGCCGGTCAGGTGCTCCACCGTGATGCCGGGCGCCAGGGCGTCGCGGCGCTCCTTGCGGATGGTCTTGCGCTTGCGCGAGGCGAGGGCGGACAGGAAATCGTCGAAGGTCGCGTAGCCGTCGTTCTGCCAGTGGAACTGCTGGTCGGTGCGCTGCAGGAAGCCGGCCGCGCCGGCCCGCTCCCACTCCGCCTCGCGCATGAAGGTGACGTGGATCGAGGAGGCCTTGGTCTCGCCCCGCAGCGCCCGCAGGCCCGCGACGAGGCCGGCCGTGGCCTCGTCGGGATCGGCCCCCGGGGCGATCAGGAAGCGCGGCCCGGTCACCGGCGTGAACGGCACGCTGACCTGGAGCTTGGGGTAGTAGGCGCCGCCGGCCCGCTCGTAGGCGTCGGCCCAGCCGTGGTCGAAGACGTACTCGCCCTGGCTGTGCGATTTCAGGTAGCAGGGCGCCACGCCGAGGCGCGCGCCGTCGCGCTCGACGGAGACGTGGAGCGGCAGCCAGCCGGTCCTGCGCGAGACGCAGCCCGAATCCTCCAGCGCCGACAGGAAGGCGTACGACAGGAAGGGGTTGTGGGTCTCGTCGCCCGCCGCCAGGGTCTCGGACGAGAAGGCGCAGGCATCCCATTCCGCCGCGCCGATCTCCTTCAATCCGGGAAGCGCTCGCACGGTCAGTGCGGCGGTCTCCGGCGTCGGCCCGGGTGCTTGCTTCATGGGCCGGAGTCTAGCCCGTGACCGGCCGGGAGCAAGCGGGCGGATGCGCACGGCACCCGCGGCAGCGTTGTCAGACGGCCGCCGACGTCACCCGCCGCGGCCCGGACCCGTCGTCGCGCCGGACGCCCGAACCGGACGTCGCGGTCGCGGCGCGCGCTCACTCGCCGAGGCGGCCGACGCAGGAGACGTCGTCCGCCTTGCAGTCGAGGTATCCCTTCAGGACCTTGATCCGCGCGTCGGTCAGCCCCTTCAGGCAGCCGTTGTACGCCATCGCGTAGGCCGAGCCCCCGTCGAGGCCCAGGGTCTCGAGGAAGCAGGTCGCGTCCCGGTACGACAGCCAGGCCTTCTGGGCGCCCCGCAGGGCGTCCTTCGTCTTCGGGCCGATCTTCTTCGTCAGCTGCCCGTAGACGGCGTTCAGCGCGGTGTCGGCGGCCCGGTAATCGGCGCCCGCGCAGGCGTTGAGATCCGCCTGGGTCGTGCCCTCGCACGGGTCGGCCGCCGCAGCGGGTGCCGGGGAGAGCAGGGTCGCGGCGAGGGCGAGGCCCCGGCAGAGCCGCGCGAACCGCGCGCGCGCGTCACTCGTAACGGTCATGGCGATCTTGGTCGGACGGAATCGGACAGGGCGTAGGAAAATTTACGGGACGAACCCCTCGAACACCATCTGATCCGCGTGCGCGGCCGCGCGGGCGCGTTGCTCCGCGGTCCGGACCGTCCAGGTCATGACGGGGATCTGACCGAGCAGCCGGCAGAGGTAGGTCGGCGCGCAGGGCAGGTCGTCCACCCGCCAGGACAGGAAGTCGGGCCGCGTCTCGGCGAGGTGCAGCAGGTCGGAGAGCGACCGGCGGAGCGAGGGCGTCAGGGCCGCGTAGACCGGATCGTCCTGCGTCGTCTCCGCCACGATGCCCCGCGGGATCGTGGCGGGGCAGAGGTCGCGCAGGGCCGCGACCACCTGCGGGTCGAAGGATTTCAGCGCCACCGGCCCGGCGCAGGCCGCGGCGATCTCGGCGGTGCGGGTCGCGAGCCGCAGGTCGCCGTCGTAGCGGGACTTCACCTCGATCACCACCGGCACCGCCCCGGCCACCGCCGCCAGGAAGGCCGGCAGCGTCGGGATCGTCTCCGCGGACCCGGCGACGGCGAGCGTCCCGAGTTCGGCGGCCGACCGGTCGGCCAGAGCCGCGCCCGTCCCCGTCAGGCGCCCGAGGGCGGCGTCGTGGAAGACCATCGCCTCGCCGTCGGCGCTGAGCTGGACGTCGCACTCGATGGCGAAGCCGCCCGCGACCGCCGCCCGGGCCGCCGCCAGCGTGTTCTCCGGCCGGCCCGCCGCGCGGTCGTGCAGGCCGCGATGGGCGATCGGCCGCGCGGTGAGCCAGTCGGGGGCGGCCACCGTCAGCGGACCTCGAACATCGCCTCGACCTCGACGGCGGCGTCGAGGGGCAGCTCGGCCACGCCGACGGTGGAGCGGGCGTGGCGCCCGCGGTCGCCGAGCAGCTCGACCATCAGGTCGGAGGCGCCGTTCATCACGCCGGCCACGGCCGAGAAGCCCGGCGCCGCGTTGATGAAGCCGCCGAGCCGGACGCACTGGACCACCGCGCGGTCGAGGTCGCCCACCGCGGCCTCGAGCTGGGCGAGGACGTTGAGGGCGCACAGGCGGGCGGCCGCCTTGCCGGCCTCGGCCGAGACGCCGCCGCCGACCTTGCCCTTGTGCTCGGCCGCGATGGCGCCGTCCGCGCCGAAGCAGACCTGGCCGGAGATCACCACCAAGTTGCCGGTGCGCACGAACGGCACGTAGTTGGCGACCGGCGCCGCCGCCCTCGGCAGGGTCAGGCCCAGCGCCGCCAGGCGTTCCTTGATCGAGCTCATCGGGTTCTCCCTGGTTCCTGCGAATCCGCGGGAGCAGGAGCACGGCCGCCCCCCGCGGCGCAAGTGCCGGTTCCGCAGACCTTCGATTCTCCGTCGGCCCGGGGCGAGACCGCCGCCGCTTGACCGTCGAGATCAGCCCTATCGGTGCCGCGTGCAGGGCTGCCCGGCGGGTCCGCCGGGCACTGAAACGTTGACAGGCGGCGGCTCTTTCATAGTAATCGCGCGCGTGCCGCCCAGGACTGAGGCGGCACTTTCATTTGGAGCCGGCTCAACGCTCGCTCCGGGATCCTGTGTGAAACGGAGATGGGACCCGTGACGTCAGCCCTTCTGCCGACCTACGTCCGCGCGCCGCTCGCCTTCGAGCGCGGCGAGGGCGCCTGGCTCGTGACGGAGGGCGGGGAGCGATACCTCGACTTCGGCGCCGGCATCGCGGTGAACGGCCTCGGCCACGCGCACCCGCACCTCGTCGGCGCGCTGACCGCGCAGGCGAGCAAGATCTGGCACACCTCGAACCTGTTCCAGATTCCGGGCGGCGAGCGCCTCGGGCAGCGGCTCGTCGACGCGACCTTCGCGGACGTGGTGTTCTTCTGCAACTCGGGCGCGGAGGCGAACGAGGCGGCGATCAAGATCGCCCGCAAGTACCACGCGGCCGGTGGGCAGCCGGAGCGCTACCGGATCGTCACCTTCGCGGGCGCCTTCCACGGGCGGACGCTGGCGACGCTCGCGGCCGGCGGCCAGCAGAAGTACATCGAGGGCTTCGGTCCGAAGGTCGAGGGCTTCGACCAAGTCCCGGCCGGCGACTGGGCGGCGCTCGAGGCGGCGATCGGGCCGGAGACGGCGGCGCTGATGATCGAGCCGATCCAGGGCGAGGGCGGCGTTCGGGAGATCCCCCACGCGGACCTGCGCCGGCTGCGCGAGATCTGCGACGCCAACGGCCTCCTGCTGATCATGGACGAGGTCCAGACCGGCGTCGGCCGCACGGGCCGGCTGTTCGCGCACGAATGGTCCGGCATCACCCCGGACATCATGAGCGTCGCCAAGGGCATCGGCGGCGGCTTCCCGCTCGGCGCCTGCCTCGCGACCCGCGAGGCCGCCCGCGGCATGACCGCCGGCACGCACGGGACCACCTTCGGCGGCAACCCGCTCGCCATGGCGGTGGGCAACGCCGTGCTGGACGTGGTGCTGGAGGAGGGCTTCCTCGCGCGCGTCGCCCGGTCCGGCCTGCTGCTCAAGCAGAAGCTCGCGGCCCTGCGCGACCGCCACCCGCACGTCATCCAGGAGATCCGCGGCGAGGGGCTGATGCTCGGCCTCAAGCTCGGCGTGCCGAACACCGACTTCGCCGCCGCCGCGCGGGACGCCCACCTGCTGGTGATTCCGGCGGGCGACAACATCGTCCGCCTGCTGCCGCCGCTGACCATCGGCGAGGCCGAGATCGACGAGGCGGTCCGCCGCCTGGAGGCGGCGGCGTCCGGCTTCGAGGCCGTGCGCGGCGCGGCCGAGTAGGATCGATCCGCGCGTTTGAGAACACCGCCCTCCGGATCCCGGAGGGCGGCCCGAAGCATTTCCGGGCGCGGTCGATCCCGCCGCGCGTGACGGAGATGCCCCTGCCAGGAGGTAGAGTGCGGTTCATGATCAGGTGATCGTTGAGCAGACTCTAGTATTGTGACGCGATGAAAGCCCAGATTGACGGCCGGGCACACGCCCCGGCCAGGCACCTGAACGGTGCCGGCCCTCGTCATTTCCTCGATCTCAAGGATTTCTCCGGGGCGGAGCTGCGCCGGGTCCTCGATGCCAGCGCCGCCATCAAGGCGCGCCGCCGCAAGGGCGAGCTGGCCGCCGAGCGCCCGCTCACCGGCAAGACCCTCGCCATGGTGTTCGACCGGCCCTCGACCCGCACCCGCGTCTCCTTCGACGTGGCGATGCGCGAGCTCGGCGGCGAGACCCTGATGCTCACCGGCTCCGAGATGCAGCTCGGCCGCGGCGAGACCATCGGCGACACCGCGCAGGTGCTCTCGCGCTTCGTCGACGCGATCATGATCCGCATCCTCGACCACGGTCAGATGCTGGAGCTGGCCGAGTACGCCACCGTCCCGGTGATCAACGCGCTGACCAAGGTCTCGCACCCGTGCCAGATCATGGCCGACGTGCTGACCTTCGAGGAGCATCGCGGGCCGATCCGGGGCCGCAAGGTCGCGTGGTCGGGCGACGCGAACAACGTGCTGGCGAGCTGGGTCCACGCCGCCGCCCGGTTCGACTTCACCCTGAACATCGCGAGCCCGCCGGAACTCGCGCCGCCGCCGGCGCTCCTCGCCTGGGCGCAGCAGGAGGGTGCCGACGTCCACGTCACCACCGACGCCTTCGCGGCCGTGGACGGCGTCGATGCGGTGGTCACCGATTGCTGGGTGTCGATGGGCGACGACGACGAGGCGCACCGGCACAACCTGCTGAGCCCCTATCAGGTCAACGACGCGCTGATGGCGGCGGCGAACCCGGACGCGATCTTCATGCACTGCCTCCCGGCCCACCGCGGCGAGGAGGTGACGGCCGAGGTGATGGACGGCCCGCGCTCCGTGGTGTTCGACGAGGCCGAGAACCGCCTGCACGCGCAGAAGGGCATCCTGGCCTGGTGCCTGGGCGCCAGCGGGCTCTGAGCCCGCGGTCGCCACGTCCGGCCTCGCGCTCGCGGGGTCGGGGCACCATATAGGCGTGAGCGGGCGGCCCGTGCCGTCCGTCTCCCCATCGCGGCCGCCGGAAGGCGGCATCCCGGCGACGAACGGGGCGCGCTGCGCCGCCGCTCCCGCTCCGGGCTGGACGGGGTGAGGGATCCGATCGCTCCGCCAAGGTCATCGCCTCACGCCGCCCGGCCCCCGGGAGGACGGGTCCACGCTCTGCCGGCACGAGAGGCCGGACGCATCGATCGGAGAGGGCATGACCTCAGGAACGCAGTCGCACCCCCAGTCGCCATCCCAGTCGCGGGCCGAGAATGCCGGCAACGGCCACGCCGGCGCGGACGACGCCGTGCTGCCCTTCGCCGTCGAGGCGCTGGACGTGCGCGGGCGCGTCGTCCGGCTCGGTCCCGCCGTGGACACGATCCTGCGCCGCCACGGCTACCCGGACCCGGTGGCGCGCCTCCTCGGCGAGGCGGCGGCGCTGACGGTGCTGCTCGGCTCCTCGCTCAAGTTCGAGGGCCGGTTCCAGCTCCAGACCAAGACCGACGGTCCGGTCGCGATGATCGTGGTCGATTTCGAGGCCCCGGACCGGCTGCGCGCCACCGCGCGGTTCGAGCCGGAGCGGGTCGCCGCCCTCGGCGCCGGGCCGCTCAAGGATGCCGAGCTGATCGGCACCGGCCATCTCGCCATGACCATCGACCAGGGCACCGCCGCGAGCCGCTACCAGGGCGTCGTCGCCCTCGAGGGCCAGAGCCTGGAGGAGGCCGCGCACCAGTATTTCCGCCAGTCGGAGCAGATCCCCACGCAGGTGCGCCTCGCCGTGGCCGAGGCCGTGGAGGAGGGGGCCGGGCGCTGGCGGGCCGGCGGCCTGCTCGTGCAGTTCCTGCCCCAGTCGGTGGACCGGGCGCGCCTCGCCGACCTGCCCCCGGGCGACATCCCGGAGGGCCACGCGCATCTCTCGGGGGAGGCGCCGGAGGACGATGCCTGGGTCGAGGCCCGCTCGCTGGTCGCGACCATCGAGGACCACGAGCTGGTCGATCCGCACGTGTCCAGCGAGCGGCTGCTTTACCGGCTGTTCCACGAGCGCGGCGTGCGGGTGTTCGACCGTCAGCCGGTCCAGGAGACATGCCGCTGCTCGCGGGAGCGCGTGATGGGCATGATCCGCTCGTTCTCGCCGCAGGAACGGCACGACATGGTGGCGGATGACGGGCGCATCGTCATCACCTGCGAGTTCTGCTCCCGGCGCTACGACCTCGATCCCCAGGAGGTCGAGGCCGAGATCGCCGGACAGCCGAGCCAGTAGAGCGCAGGACAGCGGGCCTGCGGACCAGCATGCCCGCGTCTACGGCCAAGCTTTTCCGCGCGAAACGCACGAAGATCGGTATTCGTTGCGTAAATTTTTGAGCCCTCCAGGCTGAACCGTTTCGCGACCTTTGACGTTGCGTGGCAGATTCAACATTGGAGGGTACGCCATGCGGAAATTGTCGATCGGATTGGCCGCGCTGCTGATCAGCACCTCGGCCTATGCCCAGCAGGGTGGCGCCGATCGCGGCGCCGGGATGGGCGGTCGCGGCGGTCAGGGTGGCGCCGAGTCCGGCATGAAGGCCGGTGGCGGCGACCGCGGCGGCATGCAGAGCGGCATGCAGGGCGGTCGCCAGGCGGCGTCCGACCGCTCCGGCGCCGAGGCGGGTCGGTCCGCGCAGGGCCGCGAGGCCGGCGGCGAGGGCCGCTCGGGCCAGGATCGCATGGCCCAGGATCGCACGGCTCAGGACAGGGCCGGCGCCGAGCGGGGCGACCGCCGCGGCGATCGCGCCGACCGCGACGAGCGCGGGGATCGCGACGGCGCGCGTGCCGATCGCGGCGACCGCCGCGGTGACCGTCGCGCCGACCGCACCGATTTCCGCGGCCGGACGGACGTGAGCCGGACGGATGTCCGGTCCGAGCGGGTCGAGGGCGGCTTCCGCCGCGAGGGCCGCTACGTGTTCATCGGCGGCCGCCGGGTCGTGTACGGCTCGCCGGAGTATCGCCGCCTCGTCGTCACCGAGAACCGCGGCCCGCGCGCGCGCTACGTCGTGATCCGCGGCCAGCGGGTGCTCTACGGCTCACCCGAGTACCGCCGCCTGGTCAGCGTCCGCGAGACCGGCCCGCGCGCGCGCTACGTCGTCATCCGCGGCCAGCGCGTGGTGTACGGCTCCCCCGAGTACCGCCGCCTCGTCTCCGTCCAGGAGGACCGCTTCGTGACGATCCGCGGCCAGCGGGTGCGCTACGGCTCCGCCGAGTACCGGCGCCTGAGCGGCGGCGGCGCGGTCAGCGCGAGCTTCCGCTCCGAGCAGCGCGCCGGGGCGCGCTTCGACAATCGCGGCGAGCGGGACGGCATCCGCAACGCGTCGCGCAACGAGGGCCGCAACGACGGCCGGACGGACCGCAACGACCGCGGCCAGGATCGCGGGATGGACAAGGCGTCCCGTCAGGAGGGCAAGAACGACGGCGTGCGCAACAGCGACATGCGCGGCGGCCAGCAGGACGGCATCCGCAACGCGTCGGATCGCGGGGGCCAGCAGGGCGGCATGAAGTCCGGCGCCGAGGGCGGCCGGACCGGCGGCGCGGAGCGCGGCGGCATGAGCGGCAGCACGGGCGGCAACGGCGCCATGGGCGGCGCCCAGGGCGCCGGCCGGGCCGGCGGCCAGGCGGGCGGTACCGGCCGCAACTGAAAAGCGTGAGCGTGGGGGGGGGGCCGACCGGCTCCTCCCCCTCGTCGTCTCGGGTCGACGGCGCCCGCGGGCGGCGGACGGGACCCGGTTCAGGCCTTCAGGACGGGCTCCGCGATGTCGCCGCCGCCGCCGCGGGCCCTGAGATATTCGGGCTGGAACAGGCACATCCGCACGGCGTCGCGATAGCGCCCGTTCACGAAGAACTCGTCCTTCAGCACGCCCTCGGGGTGGAAGCCGCAGCGCTCGTAGATCCGCACGGCCCGGGCATTGTCCCGGTCGACATGCAGGTAGAGCTTGTGGATGTTGAGCACGCTGAAGGCGTAATCCATGGCGATCCGGGTGGCCTGCCACGCGTAGCCGCGGCCCTGGAAGCTCGGGTGGATCGCGATCTGGAACTCGCAGCGCCGGTGCAGGTGGTTGATCTCGACGAGCTCGATCAGCCCGGCCGGCTCCCCGCTCGGGTCGGCCACGATGAAGCGCCGCTCGGTCTGATTGTGGATGTTGCGCTCGTAGAGCTGCTGCAGTTCGGCGAAGGACTCGTAAGCCTCCTCGAACCAGTAGCGCATGATGCTGTCGTTGTTGTTGAGCTGGTGGACGAAGCGCAGGTCCTCCCGCTCCAGCGGGCGCAGCTTGATGGTGATACCGGTCACCGCATTCATGACGCACCCACCTCGATCAGCTTGCGCAGGAAGTGCTCACCCTGGCCCAGGGCATCGAGGGTGATGAACTCGTCGGGCTGGTGCGCCTGGGCGATGTCGCCGGGGCCGCAGACCACCGTCGGGAGACCCGCCGCCTGGAAGCGCCCGGCCTCCGTGGCGTAGGGGACCGCGACGGTGCGGTTGCGTCCCGCGAGGCGCAGGCAGAGGCGCTCGGCCTCCGAGCCCGGCTCCGGAGCGAGGCCCGGAATGTCGACCTCCTCCAGCGTCTCGATCCGCCCGTACGCGCCGTAGCGGTTGAGGCGCTCGCGGGTGACCCGCTCGACCTCGGCCGCGAAGAGCCGCGGGATCTCGGCCGGGTCGAGATCGGGCAGGCCGCGATACTCCCAGAGGAAGCGGCACTCCTTGGCGAGGATGTTGCGCGCGGTGCCGCCCTGGATCGTCCCGACATGGACCGTGGTCGAGGCGGGATCGAACCGCCCGGACGGGTCGCCGCGCTCGATCATCAGGTCGGCGATCCGGTTGAGGCCGGCGACGAGGTCGCAGGCGGCCGACACGGCGTTCGCGCCGAGGGCCGGGCGGGCGGAATGGGCCTCGTGGCCGTGGACCGTGGTGAGGCAGGTGACGATGCTCTTGTGGGCGTCCGCCACCTCCATCCCGGTGGGCTCGCCGACGATCACCGCGGCCGGGCGGGGCAGGCCGTCGCCGAACCGCGCGATCCCGTCCATCGAGCCGAGGCAGGTCGTCTCCTCGTCGTAGGAGAGCAGGATGTGGATCGGCCGCTTCAGGCCGGCGGCGATCATGTCGGGCACCAGGGCCAGGGCCAGCGCGTCGAAGCCCTTCATGTCGACCGCGCCCCGTCCGTAGGCCCGGCCGTCGGCGACGCGCAGGGTGAACGGGTCGCTGGTCCAGGCCTGGCCCGTCACCGGCACCACGTCGGTATGGCCGGACAGGACGACGCCGCCGTCGACCATCGGGCCGACCGTCGCGAGGATGGCGGCCTTGTCGCCCGCCGCGTTCGGGAGACGCAGGTACGGGACGTCCCAGCCGTCGAGATAGGCGCTGACGGCGTCGATCAGGGCGAGGTTGGACTTGTCGCTCTCCGTATCGAAGGACACGAGGCGGGCGAGCATGTCGAGCGGGCTCAGCCGCTCGCCGGTCGCGGACATGGATTCCTCCGGGGCGAGGCCCCGGCCGGGACCTCAGTGCAGGCTGCGGCGGACGTGCGGGCTGTCGAGGGAGAAGGCGGGGATCTCGGCCTCGAAGCTCTCGCCGGCCACCGTCGCCATGGTGTAGCTGCCGGCCATCAACCCGTCGGGCGTGTTGAGCGGACAGCCGCTGGTGTAGCAGAAGGACTCGCCCGGCTCCAGCACCGGCTGCTTGCCGACCACCCCGGTGCCGCGCACCTCCTGGCAGGCGCCGTGGCCGTCGATGATCCGCCAGTGGCGCGAGCGCAGCTGGACCTGCTCGCTGCCGTTGTTCACGATCTCGACCGTGTAGGCGAAGAAGTAGCGGCTCTCGGTCGGCGAGGACTCCTCCTCGACGAAACGAGACTGAACCGTCACACTTATTCCCCGCGTCTCGGCCTTGTACATCGCCCTATTTGGCCCTTCTTCGGACGGTACGACTCGCTGAAGCCGAATGGAACGCGCTTCCCGGCCGGTGGTAGTGGGCGGCGGAATCGCCGTCAATTGCGGCGGACTACCTCGCGCGACGCCGGTCCCCCGGCGGGGCGCGGCGCCGGCATGACGCGGCCTGCGGAAGCGGTTAAGCCCGCGTTAGCGGGTCCCGACGGACAACGCTGATCGGAGTGACGCGGACCGGCCGGGGCGCGCGAGGGAGTCAGGGGCGCGATGAACGCGGGCGCAGCCACGGGAGCCGCCGAGTCGAGCGCGGACGGCCGATCCGGCATTCTGCCGGCCCAGGCGATCGCCGCCCTGGCCCAGGCGGGCGGCATCCGGACCGCGAGCCCCTTCGCACCCGACCAGATCCAGCCCGCGAGCCTCGACCTGCGCCTCGGCGCCAAGGCCTACCGGGTTCGGACGAGCTTCCTGCCCGGCTCGGGACGGACGGTCCAGGCCTGCGTCGACCGGCTGTCGCTGCACGCCGTCGACCTGCGCCCGGGCGCCGTCCTGGAGACGGGCTGCGTCTACATCGCGGAGCTCCAGGAGAGCCTCGCCCTGCCGGCCGATCTCGCGGCGGCCGCGAACCCGAAGAGCTCGACCGGGCGCATCGACGTCTTCACCCGCGTGATCACCGACCGCGGCGAGGCCTTCGACCAGGTCGAGCCCGGCTACGACGGGCCGCTCTACGCGGAGATCTCGCCGCGCACCTTCCCGGTCCTCGTGCGCAGCGGCTCGCGGCTGTCGCAGATCCGCTTCCGCCGCGGGGCGCCGCGGCTGACCGAGGTCGAGCTCGGCCTGCTGCACGCCCGCTCGGCCCTGGTCGACGCCGGCAGCCCGTCCTTCCAGGGCGGCGTCGCGGTCTCGGTGGACCTCGCCGGCTTCGACGGCCTCGTGGGTTACCGGGCGAAGCGCCACACCGGCCTCGTCGACGTGGACGCCCCCGGCCGCCACCGGGCCGCGGATTTCTGGGAGCCCCTCGCCGCCGACGGGTCGGGCAGCCTGATCCTCGACCCCGGCCAGTTCTACATCCTGGCCTCGAAGGAGGCCGTGCAGGTCCCGCCGGACCACGCCGCCGAGATGGTGCCGTTCGATCCCCTGGTGGGCGAGTTCCGGGTCCACTACGCGGGCTTCTTCGACCCGGGCTTCGGCTATGCCGGGGCGGGCGGGGCGGGCGCGCGGGCCGTGCTGGAGGTCCGCTCCCGCGACGTGCCGTTCCTCCTGGAGGACGGGCAGATCGTCGGCCGCCTCGTCTACGAGCGGATGCTCGACCTGCCGGAGACGCTCTACGGGGCCGGGGCCGGCTCGAACTACCAGGCCCAGGGGCTCAAGCTCTCGAAGCATTTCGCCCTGTAGTCCGGCCCGGACCCGCAGACGGGAGCAGCGATCGCATGGACGCCGTCGACCGGAAGATCCTCGATCTCCTCCAGCAGGACGCGACGCTCCCGGTGGCCGAGCTCGCCGAGCAGGTCGGCATCAGCGCGGCGCCGTGCTGGCGGCGGGTGAAGAAGCTGGAGGCGTCCGGAGTGATCCGTCGCCGGGTCGCCCTGGTGGATCGCCGCAAGGTCAACGTCCCCACCACGGTGTTCGTGGCCGTGAAGGCGCCGCGCCACGCCGCAGACTGGTCGGACGCCTTCCGGCGGGTGGTCGCCGGCTTCCCGGAGATCGTCGAGGCGTGGCGCCTGACCGGCGAGATCGACTACCTGCTGCGGATCGTCGTGCCCGACATCGAGGCCTACGACGCGGTCTACCAGCGCCTCATCGCCAAGCTCGACTTCTCGAATCTGTCCTCCTCCATCGCCATGGAGGAGATGAAGTACACGACCGCCGTCCCGACGATCTACGTGGCGTGAGGCGACCGCGCTGCGGCGGGGCTCAGCCCGCCGCCACCGCGTAGGTCCGGTGGATCGACGAGTCCTGCGCCCGGTGGTCGTAGCCGTAGACGTGGATCGAGACGGCCGCTTCCGGCCCGTCATTGGCGATCCGGTGCAGGTTCGGCCCCGTGGGCATCATGCAGGCGACGAAGCCGGGCTCGCGGACGGCGTCCATGGTCGCCACGGCGTGGGTCTCGCTGATCGGGCGGTACCACGTCTCCCGGAGGCTGCCGCGCAACAGGCCGAAGCAGCACGAGCAGTGGTGGTCGTGGACCGGCGTCACCGTGCCGGGCGCCCAGACCATCGCCCAGACGCTGATCGCCTCGGTGCCGAACAGGAGGTTCCGGCTCAGGCCGGGCCCCTGGCCGACCAGCCGCGACGGGTCGAGCAGGTCCGGCTGCGCCAGGATGCGGACCAGGGTGGACCGGGCCGAGGCCAGGTAGGCCTCCGGCGACCGGCCCGCGGAGCGGGCGAGGTTCGCCAGCATCGCCTCGACGTCGTTCGGGGTCGCAGTCTGCGGCATCGGCCAGTCTCCTTCGGTGCCCTTCACGAGGCTGCACGAAGAGTACCCAAGGTCCTGCGTGGGCGGGTTGCGTTCTCGCACCCGATATCGCCCGGTGCGGCAAAGTCATTGCGCGAAAGCGCGGCCGCGAGAAACCGCGTTGCGCGAGGGCGGAGAACCCCGCGAGCCCGACGCCGGCGCGTCCACCCGGACGACGCGGGAGCGGCAGCCGGCCTCAGCCGGCCGCGGCCTCGTCCAGCAACCACGCCACGGCGCCGGTGCTGGTCACGCGGCCGGCGGGCAGCGCCTCGCCCGCGGCGAGCCGGGCCAGCGGGGTCCGCTTGCCGGCACCGGTGACGAGGAACAGCACGTGCCGGGAAGACGCGAGCGCCGGCAACGTCAGGCTGATCCGGGGGACGAACGGCTCCAGGCCGGCCTCCGGCACGGCGACGACGAGCCGCCGGGTCTCGTCGACGGCGGGCTTGCCGGGAAACAGCGAGGCGGTGTGGCCGTCCTCGCCCAGGCCGAGCAGCACGAGATCGAACAGCGGGCGGGCCGGATCGAGGCTGTCGGCGCCGTAGAAGTCGAGGAGCGTCCGCTCGTAGGCGCGGGCGCCCGCCTCGGGGCCCGCGTCCGAGGGGATGAAGTGGAGATGCGTCGGCGGGATCCGGGATCCGCGGCCGAACGCTTCCCGGACCATCCGGACATTGCTGCGCGGGTCGTCCCACGGCACCGCGCGGTCGTCCCCGAAGAACCAGTGGATCCGCTCCCACGGCACCCGGGCCGCGTAATCCGGCCCGGCGAGCAGGCCGTACAGCACCTTGGGGGTCGAGCCGCCCGAGAGGCAGAGCGCGATCCGCTCGGACCGAGTCTCGCCGCAGGCCACGATGATCCGCTCGGCCGCCTCGCGGGCGACCGCCTCCGGATCCTTCAGGACGTGCGTTCCGACGGGAAGGCTCATGGGTTCGGGCCCTGCGGCTTCGGGGGTCGGACGGGGCGGTCCGCGGGCGTCCCGCTCAGCCCTTCGGCTCCTGGTGACCGCCGAAGCCCTTGCGCATCGCCGAGAGCAGCTTGTCGGCGTAGCTCGCGTGCTCGCGGGAGCGGAAGCGGCGGTAGAGGGCGGCCGAGAGCACCGTCGCGGGGACGCCCTCCTCGACGGCGGCGTTGATGGTCCAGCGGCCCTCGCCCGAATCCTCGACGTAGCCGGAGAAGTCGGTGAGCTGCTCGTCGCCCGCGAGCGCCTGGGCGGTCAGGTCGAGGAGCCAGGACGAGACGACGCTGCCGCGGCGCCAGACCTCGGCGATGTCGCCCATGTTGAGATCGAAGCGGCGCTCGGCCGGCAGGTCCGCGGAATTCGCATGGCGGAGGATGTCGAAACCCTCCGCGTAGGCCTGCATCAGGCCGTACTCGATGCCGTTATGGACCATCTTCACGAAGTGGCCGGCGCCGGTCGGACCCGCGTGGATGTAGCCCTGCTCGGCGCGGGGGTCGCGCCCCTCGCGGTTCGGCGTCTTCGGGATGTCACCGACGCCGGGCGCCAGGGTCTTGAAGATCGGGTCGAGGCGGTCGACGGCTTCCTTGTCCCCGCCGATCATCATGCAGTAGCCGCGCTCCAGGCCCCAGACGCCGCCCGAGGTGCCGACATCCACGTAGTGCAGGCCCTTCTCCTTCAGGGCGGCCCCGCGGCGGACATCGTCGCCGTAGAACGAGTTGCCGCCGTCGATGATGCAGTCGTCCGCCTGCATCAGCCCCGAGAGCGCCTGGACGGTCTGCTCGGTGATCGCCCCGGCCGGCAGCATCACCCAGGCCGCGCGCGGCACCTCCAGCTTGGAGACCAGGTCCTCCAGGCTCGACGCGCCGACCGCGCCGGCCTCGACCAGGGCGGCGACGGCCGCCGGGTTCTGGTCGAACACCACGGCGGTGTGCCCGTCGCGCAGGAGGCGCCGGACGATGTTGCCGCCCATCCGGCCGAGGCCGATCATGCCGAGTTGCATTGCCGATCTCCTCAGAGTCTCCCCTCCCTGAAACCGGGGAGGGGGAAAGGTGCGCCTACGCCACCGCGGCCTTGAGGGCGGCCGCGACGCGCTTCAGCCCGGCCTCGAGGTCGCCCTTGATGTGGACCCGCAGCGCCCGCCGGCCGCGCTCGGCTAGCACGGCGAAATCGCCCCGTGCCTGCGCGGCCACCACCGTGGCGAAGCCGAGGGACCGGCCCGGGATCGGGAGATCCTGCGACGGATCCGCGGTGATCTGCAGGAACACGCCGGTATCCGGGCCGCCCTTGTAGGCTTGGCCGGTGGAGTGCAGGAACCGCGGCCCGAACTCGAGGCAGGTCGCCACCTTGCGGGCGTCGCGCACGGCGATCCGCGCCTCCTGGAGGATGCCGGCGGCCTCGGCATCGCGCGGCACGTAGGCGAGCAGGCCGAGGTAATCGCCGTCCTTGAGCCGCACGACCTGCGCCTTGAGCGCGGCCTCCAGGCCGTCGGTCGCCTGCGGCAGACCCTCGGCATTGCGCGGATCGGCGTAGAGCGCGATCGCGTCGTCGGAGAAGAGCGGCGTCTCGGCGGGGAGGGCGCCCTTCGCCTCGGCCTCGGCGAACAGCTTCTTGGTCTCGACCTTGCTGGCCTCGACGTCGGGCTGGTCGAACGGGTTGATCCCGATCACCGCGCCGGCCACCGCGGTCGCCATCTCCAGGCGGTAGAATTCCTGCGGCAGCTGCTCGATCGAGTCGAGGGTGATGCGGGCGATCGGGTGGCCGTCCCGCTCCAGGGCGCGCAGGGCCTCGTCCTGCGAGGCCTCGGCGTTGCCGTCGAGGCGGAGGTAGACGAAGAACCGGTCGTGGCCGTAGACCGCCGGAACGCCGACCGGCTCGCCGTCCACCGGCACGAGGCCCTTGCCCTGCTTGCCGGTCGATTCCGCGATCAGCTGCTCGGCCCAGGCGCCGAAGCTCGCGATCGCCGGGGAGGCGACGATCGTCACCTTGTCGCGGCCGGCGAGCGCCGCAGCGCCGATGGCCGTGCCCAGCAGGACGCCCGGATTCACGGCCGGCGGCACGGCCGGGCCGCAGGAGCGGACCATGATGCGGGCGGTCTCGAGGAGCGCCTTCACGTCGAGGCCCATGGCGGCGGCCGGCACGAGGCCGAAGGCCGAGAGCACCGAGTAGCGCCCGCCGATCTGCTTCACGCCGTAGAAGATCTTCTTGAACTTATCGCTCTGCGCGGCGCGCTCCATGTCGGAGCCGGGATCGGTCACGGCCACGAAATGGTCGCCGGCCCGGTCGCCGAGCACGTCCTTGGCGCGGGCCAGGAAGTAGTCGCGGAAGACGTTCGGCTCCAGCGTCGAGCCGGACTTGGAGGCGACGATGAACAGGGTCCTGCCCAGGTCGATGCTCGCCTCGAGGGCGCGCACCTGATCCGGGTGGGTCGAGTCGAGGATCTGGAGCTTGGGGAAGCCCTCGCGCTGGCCGTAGGTCAGGCTCAGGACCTCCGGGCCGAGGCTCGACCCGCCCATGCCGAGCACGACGGCGTCGGTGAAGCCCTGCGCCTTCACCCACTCGGAGAAGGCGGCGTAGTCGGCGGCCTTCTCCAGCTCCTCCTCGACGATGTGCAGCCAGCCGAGCCAGTTCGCCTCGTCGTGGCCGGACCAGACCGAGGCGTCGCCCGCCCAGAGCCGGCGGATCGACCCGCTGGCGCGCCAGGACTCGACAGCCTTCTTCGCCTCGGCCGCCAGGGTGTCGTCCATGGCGAGGCTCTGGCCGTCGAGCCGGTGCCCCAGCAGCGCGGCGCGCTTGCCGGCGACGGCGCCCAGCAGGTTGTCGGCGGCGTCGATGAAGAGCTGCACGCCCTCGCGAACCAGCTGCTCGGCGATCGTCTCGATGTCGATGCCGGTCCGCGCGAGCTTGGCCATCACGGCCTCGGCGCCCGGCACGTCCTCCTCGATCGTCGCCCGCACCACGCCGTGGTCGCGGAACGCGTCCATGGTGGCGGGCGGCATGGTGTTGACGGTGTTCGGGCCGATCAGCTCCTCGACGTAGAGGACGTCGGAATAGGCCTTGTTCTTCACACCCGTGGAGGCCCAGAGCAGCCGCTGCGCCTTGGCGCCCTTCTCGGCGAGCGCCGTCCACTTGGATTCGGCGAAGATGCGCTTGTAGCGCTGATAGGCGAGCTTGGCGTTGGCGATCGCCACCTTCCCCTTGAGCTGCTCCAGGGCGATCTTCTCGTCGGGGTCGTTGGCCTCCGCGATCTTCTCGTCCAGCAGCTTGTCGACCAGCACGTCGATGCGGCTGATGAAGAAGCTCGCCACGCTGGCGATGCGCGAGACGTCGTGGCCGGCCTTCGCACGCTCGTCCAGCCCGTCGATGAACGCGCGCGCCACGGCCTCGTAGGCCTCCTGCGAGAACAGCAGGGTGACGTTGATCGAGATGCCCTCGCTGGTCAGCTGCCGGATCGCCGGGATGCCCTGCGGTGTCGCCGGGACCTTGACCATCAGGTTGTCGCGGGACACCGCCTTGTGCAGGCGCCGCGCCTCGGCCAACGTCTCCTCGGTGTCGAGGGCGAGGTAGGGCGAGACCTCCAGGCTGACGTAGCCGTCCGCGCCGTCGCTCGCCTCGTAGACCGGGCGGAGCACGTCGGCGGCCGCCTGGATGTCGGCGATGGCGAGCCCCTCGTAGAGGTCGATGACGCGGCTGTCGCCGGTCGCCTGCACCGCCTTGAGGCTGTCGTCGTACTCGTCCGAGTGGCCGATCGCCTTCTCGAAGATCGACGGGTTGGAGGTGACGCCCCGCAGGCCGTCGCGCTCCACGAGCTGCTTCAGCTCGCCCTTCGCGATGAAGCCGCGGGCCACGAAGTCGAGCCAGACCGCCTGATCCTGTTCGTCGTGCAGGGCCTTGAGCGCGTTCATGTCGATTCCTCGTCTCGCGTACCGCGTACTCGCGCCCGAACGCGCTCTCCCGCCCGGACCGGGCGGGAGAGCAGCCCCCCGGGCTACTTCTTATGCTTGGCCACCTGCGCCTTCGCGGCGTCCAGGACCTTCTCGGGGGTAAAGCCGAACTTGGTCTGGAGATCCTTGATCGGCGCCGAGGCGCCGAAGGTGTGCATGCCGATCACCGCGCCCTCGGAGCCGGCGTAGCGGTCCCAGCCGATGACGCTGCCCTGCTCGACGGCGACCCGCGCCTTGACGGCGGGGGGCAGCACCGCGTCGCGGTAGGCTCGGTCCTGCCGCTCGAACAGGTCCCAGGACGGCATCGACACGACCCGGGCCTTCACGCCCTCGGCGTTCAGCGCCTCGTAGGCGCCGACGCAGAGCTGCACCTCGGAACCCGAGGCGAGCAGGATCACGTCGGGCGTGCCGTCGCAGTCGGCGAGCACGTAGCCGCCCTTGGCGGTGCCCGAGGCCGCGCCGTACTTCGTACGGTCGAGCGTGGGCAGCGGCTGGCGCGACAGCGCGAGCACGGCCGGCTGGTTCCGGAGCGTGAAGATCACCCGGTAGGCCTCGGCGACCTCGTTGGCGTCGGCCGGGCGCAGGGTGACGAGGCCGGGGATGCAGCGCAGCGACAGGAGCTGCTCCACCGGCTGGTGGGTCGGCCCGTCCTCGCCCACGCCGATCGAGTCGTGGGTGAAGATGTGGAAGACCGGCAGCTCCATGAGCGAGGCCAGCCGGATCGGCGGGCGCATGTAGTCGGCGAAGACCAGGAAGGTCGCGCCGTAGGCCCGCAGCCCGGAGAGGCCGAGCCCGTTCACGATCGAGCCCATGGCGTGCTCGCGGACGCCAAAATGCAGGTTGCGGCCGCCCGGCGAGAACGGGCCGAACGAGCCCGCGCCCTCGAAGGTCAGGTTGGACTTGTTGGACGGCGCCAGGTCCGCCGAGCCGCCGAGCAGGAACGGCACGTGCTGGGCGATGGCGTTCAGCACCTTCCCGGAGGATTCGCGGGTGGCGAGGCCCTTGGCGTCCGGCTCGAAGACCGGGATGTCCTTGTCCCAGCCCTCCGGCAGGCGGCCCTCCAGGAAGGCGTTCAGGTCCTCGGCGTGGGCGGCATCGGCCTCCTTCGCCTTGGCGAGCAGGCCCTGCCACGCGTCGTAGAGGCCGGCGCCGCGCTTGCCGATCCCATCGCGGAAGTTCTCCTGCACGCCGTCCGGCACGAGGAACTGGGCGTCCTCCGGCCAGCCGTAGGCGCGCTTGGCACCCTTCACCTCGTCCTCGCCGAGCGCGTCCGAGTGGGCCTTCGAGGTCCCCTGCTTCTTGGGCGCGCCGTAGCCGATCACCGACTTGACGATGATCAGCGTCGGCCGGTCGTTGGTCGCGAGGAACGTCTCGATCGAGCCCGCCAGCGCGTGCACGTCGTTGGCGTCGGCGACGCGCAGCACCTGCCAGCCGTAGGCCAGGAAGCGGGTCGCGACCTCCTCGCCGAAGGCCAGCTCCGTGTGGCCCTCGATGGTGATGGTGTTGTCGTCGTAGATCCAGCAGAGGTTGGCGAGCCGCAGGTGGCCGGCCAGCGAGGCGGCCTCCGAGGCGACGCCCTCCATGAGGTCGCCGTCCGAGCAGACGGCGTAGACGTTGTAGTCGAACAGCGGCAGGTTCGGCCGGTTCAGGTGCTGGCCGAGGAAGCGGCTGCCCATGGCCATGCCGACCGAGTTGGCGACGCCCTGGCCGAGCGGGCCCGTGGTGGTCTCGACGCCGGTGGTGAAGTGGTATTCCGGGTGGCCCGGGGTCCGGCTGTCGAGCTGGCGGAACTTCTTGATGTCCTCCAGCGACACCGCCGGGGCGTTGCCGCCGTCGCTCTCGGCGACGCCCGCGAGGTGCAGGAGCCCGTAGAGCAGCATCGAGGCGTGGCCGCAGGACAGCACGAACCGGTCGCGGTTGGGCCAGTGCGGATGCGCCGGGTCGTAGCGCAGGTAGCGGTTCCACAGGGTGTAGGCGACCGGCGCCAGCGCCATGGGCGCGCCGGCATGGCCGGAATTGGCCTTCTGCACCGCGTCGATCGCGAGCGTCCGGATCGTGTTGATGCTGAGCGTATCGATCTCAGCGAGGGCCGCCTTGGCGGGAGTGTCAGCACCGCTCATGATGTCGCGTCTTCCAGTTCGCCTCGCGCGGTCCGCTTCGCGGCTTCGCGCTGCCGTAGGACGGCGGGAGGAGCTCCGTTGGCCTTACCACCCTGCCGATCCGCCGGCCCTTCGCCGCGCGTATAGCTGAGGAGCGTGTTGACGAGGGCGACGTGGGTGAACGCCTGAGGGAAGTTACCCACAAGACGCTTGGCTTGCACGTCGTATTCCTCGCTGACGAGTCCGAGATCGGTGCAGATGCCGATCAGGCGCTCGATCAGCGCCCCGGCCTCGTCGCGCCGCCCCAGGCCGATGAGGTTGTCGACGTACCAGAAGGTGCAGGGGAGGAAAGCCCCCTCGGTCCCTGTCAGCCCGTCGGTGGTCTGACCCTCGGTCTCGTAGCGGAGGATGAAGCCGTCCCGCATCAGCCCCTTGCCGATCGCCTCCACGGTGCCGACCACCCGGGGATCGTGCTGCGGGAGGAAGCCGGTATGGGCGATGAGCAGTAGGCTCGCGTCCAGCGCCTTCGCGCCGTAGGACTGCACGAAGCTGTTGAGGGCGGGGTCGAAGCCCTTCGCGCAGACCTCGGCGTGGATCTCGTCCTTGATCGCGCGCCAGCGCGCGGCCTGCGCGTCGGTGGCGCCGTTCTCGTGCATCTCGTGCATGCGCAGGGCCCGGTCGAACGCCACCCAGGCCATCACCTTCGAGTGGGTGAAGTGGCGACGGCCGCCGCGCACCTCCCAGATCCCCTCGTCGGGCTCGCGCCACGCCTTCTCCAGGTGGTTCAGGATCGCGAGGCCGACCCGTATCCCGTCCTTGCTGACCGGCAGGCCGCGGGCATGGGCCTGATAGAGCGCGTCGAACAGCTCGCCGTAGACGTCGAGCTGGAACTGGCTGGCTGCGGCGTTGCCGATCCGGACCGGCCGCGAGTTCTCGTAGCCGGGCAGCCAGTCGAGCTCGATCTCGGGCAGCAGCCGCTCGCCGGCGATGCCGTAGAGGATGTGCGCCTGCTCGGGATTGCCCGCCACGGCCCGCAGCAGCCAGCCCAGCCAGTCGCGCGCCTCGTCGATGTAGCCCCCGTCCATCAGGGCGATCAGCGTCAGGGTCGAGTCGCGCAGCCAGCAGAAGCGGTAATCCCAGTTCCGGATCCCGCCGAGCCCCTCCGGCAGGGAGGCCGTGGGCGCCGCCACGATGCCGCCGGTGGGTTCGTAGATCAGGGCCTTGAGGGTCAGCAGCGAGCGCTGGAGCATCCGGTCCCATCGCGTGCCGCCGGTGCAGCGCGACGACCATTCGCGCCAGTGCTGGTCCGTGGCCCCGAGGACCTTGCGCGGCTCGATCGGGGGCGGATCGTCCTCGTGCGAGGGGCCGTAGCTCAGGACGAACCGGTGCTTCTCGCCGGCATGGACGGTGAACTCGGACACCGTCGTCTGCGCGTCGGATCCCTTGAGATGGACGTCGGTGCGCAGCACGACCTTGTGGGGGCCCGAGACGGCGCGCAGGTCGCCCAGCTCCGAGCGGGAGACCCAGGGCACGGCCGAGCCGTAATCGAAGCGGACCGCCATCTCCATCCGCATGGCGACGCGCCCGTGCACGCCCTCCACGAGCCGCACCAGATGGGCCCCGTCGCCGACCGGCATGAAATCCGTGACCAGGACCTCGCCCTGGCGCGTGGTGTGGCGGGTCTCCAGCACGAGGCTGCCCGGCCTGTAGGACCAGCGGGTCTCGACATTCTCGGCCTCGG
Source organism: Methylobacterium sp. 22177 (assembly GCF_052045615.1). NCBI lineage: Bacteria > Pseudomonadati > Pseudomonadota > Alphaproteobacteria > Hyphomicrobiales > Methylobacteriaceae > Methylobacterium > Methylobacterium sp. 22177. Next base: position 104,485 of record NZ_JBQEPK010000002.1, read on the forward strand.
GGAAGATCTTCCAGAAACCGTGCGCCTCGGTTCCCAGGAGGCTGGTGAACAGGGCGGCCGCGTCGAAGCGCGGCCAGCACAACCAGTCCACGCTGCCCTGCCGGCTGATCAGCGCGGCGCTGCGGCAATCCCCGACGAGCGCGTAATCCTCGATGCGTGCAGCCATCCGGCCCCGGCTCCGGTCCGCGGCCGGCAGTCCGGTCCGTCCGCTGCGACGCACCTAGGACGTCCGGTCACGAGATCCAGAGGTTCGGACGCCCGCCGCCGGGTGCGGTCAGCGCAGGCAGTCCGCCACGGCCAGGGCCACCGTGCCCTGGACCGCCTTCGCGCCGCTGCGCACGAGAGTCGCCGCATCACCGACGGCCCGAGCGGCCGGAACCAGGGTCTCCACCACCGAGGCCGCGAAGGGCAGGGCCTGCGACGGGAGCAGGGTGTCCTCGGCCTCATCGGCGGCCGCCGCGCGCGCGGGCGCCATGGGATCGGGGTTGCTGCGCGGCGCCTCGGGGCAGCGCCGGCCCGGGCAGGCGCGCCGGCCCGCGGCCGCGACGTGGGAGGTCGCGCGGGCGGCCACGGCCGGACGGGCGGGCAGGGACCCCGTCCGCGCGATCACGGCGTCGAGCGGGTACTGCTCGGCGAACGCGATCACGGCGGGCGGTCGGCCCGGCGCCGCGATGGCGGCCATCGGCGCGAAATCCGTGGGTCCGGGAGCGGCGGACACGCCCGCCTCGGCCCGGGCGCCGGGCTGTACCGGTTTCGAGCTCGGGCAGTACAGCGAGGCCACGCCCAGGACCGCCACGACGGCCAGCGTCGGCAGGAAGGGCATGGACACGCGGCCGTGGGCGGCGTCCGTCAGGGCGGGCTGATCTGGCCTGCGCATCCGAATCACCGATCTCCATGACCGCCGCGAGGTCTGCAGAGTGCGGTCAGCATTGCGGCGGAAGCTGGACCATTTCTTTGCGCGGCGGTTACTGCTGCCGCGGGACGGGATACCGCGGAAACGTCCGCCGACGGGCGCGCCGCGGGCACGGGCCTTGCTTAGCGTCCGGTGGCCCGCGCCGGGCCGGCCTCCAGAAGAAGACCCGCCCCGTACCGGGCCAAGATGACTGAGACCAATCTCACCGTCGCCGTGATCGACCCGAGCCGCGCCCGCGCGGCGATCCTGGAAGAGGGCCTGCGCGCCGCCGGGATCGGGCGCGTGGTCGTGATTCCCGACACCGCCGACCTCATGGAGCGCGTCGCCGCCCTCAAGCCCGACGTGGTGGTGATCCATCTGGAGAGCCCGAGCCGGGACATCCTGGAGCAGATGTCGGGCGTCTCCCGGCAGGTCGAGCGGCCGGTGGCGATGTTCGTCGACCGCTCGGACTCGACCATGATGCAGGCCGCCGTCGATGCCGGGATCTCCGCCTACGTTGTGGACGGCCTGCGGGCGGAACGGATCAAGTCGATCCTCGACATCGCGATCCTGCGCTTCAACGCCTTCGCGCGCCTCCAGCGCGAACTGACGGAGGCGCGGAGCGAACTCGCCGATCGCAAGCTGATCGAGCGGGCGAAGGGCATCTTGATGACCATGAAGGGCCTGTCCGAGGACGAGGCGTACAAGCAGCTGCGCCGCAAGGCCATGAACGAGAAGCGCAAGATCGCCGACATCGCCCGGGCGATCGTCACCACCGCGGACCTGCTCGGATGAGGCTCCAGCTCGGCTACGTTCCGCTCTGCGATGCAGCCCCGCTGATCGCGGCCCACGAACTGGGCTTCGCCCGGGCCGAGGGGCTCGACCTCGACCTCACCGCCGAGCCCTCCTGGGCGACGCTGCGCGACCGGCTGGCGCTGGGCCATCTCGACGGCGCGCACATGCTGGCGCCGCTGGCGCTGGCGAGCCGGCTCGCCCTGTCGGGGCCGCCCTCCGACCTGATCGTGCCGCTCCAGCTCAGCACCGACGGCAACGCCGTCACGCTGTCCCGCACCCTCTGGGCGGCGATGGACCCGGACGGCGAGGCCCTGGCGGACGTCGCCCGCGCCTTCGCGGGCGTGGCGCAGGCGCGGCTCCGCGCCGGCAGCCCCCTGACGCTCGGCACGGTGCACCCCTTCTCGTGCCACAGCTACCAATTGCGGCTGTTCGCCGAGGCCGGCGGCCTCGACGCGGCGGCTTTCCGCACGGTCGTGGTCCCGCCGCAGCATTGCGTGGAGGCGCTGGCGCGCGGCCTGGTGGACGGGTTCTGCGCCGGCGCGCCCTGGAACGACGTGGCGGCCGCGGCCGGCCACGGGCGGATCGCGGTCCACGGCAGCGCCCTGGCGCCGAACGCGACCGAGAAAGTGCTGGCCGTCTCCGCGCGGCTCGACGGCGCGATCCTGCCGCTGGTGCGGGCGGTCGCCCGGGCCGGACGCTGGTGCGCCGATCCGGAGAACCGGGCCGAACTGATCCATCGCCTCGCCCGCCGGACCTACCTCGACCTCGATCCCGCCCTGGTCGGGCGGGCCTTCGCCGGCGATCCGGACGCGTCCGCCGAGCCGGGCCCGCGCATCCGCTTCGGCGCGGCGGTCGAGGAGCCGCGCGCCGCGCAGGCCCGGTGGCTGCTGGAGCAGATGCGCGCGGCGCGGCAGCTCCCCGCGGATCTCGACATCGCGGCGGCGATCGCGACGGTCTACAGGCCGGATCTTTACAGGGCGGCGGTCGCGGATTCCTGAGGGCGGCGACACTTCCCGCAGTTCGTCACCGACCCGCGGTATCGGTGCGAACAGTGGCGGAACGTCGGGCAGGCTCGCCCGTTGTGCTTCCGCCATGCCTGGATGCCGCAAACTCGAAACTGGATCGTTGATCTCGCATCCGCGCGGGCGGGTCGAGCTTCGACGCTACGTGACCCGGGGCGGCCGAGTGCCCCGCGCCTGCAATGACAACCGTCGGGCCGGCGCGCACCACGCGTGGTACTGGGTCCTGGCCGCCGGCGCGATGCCGACGCTCGGCCTTCTGGCGATGCTGTCGACGCTCCTGTAACGGATCGCCGGCCAGGCACCCGCAGATCACCTGTATTGCGAAGCTGTGGCTCCGTCTCGCGAACATGGGAGCTTCGCGCGGCGGCATGGTCGTGCGACCTGACCAGATCCGCACAGAGCGTCCACGCGCGCGGCGCTGCCGGCCACACCCCGCGCGCCGACGGCACGATCGACCGTGCGCGTGACCCCTTCGACCTCGCGCGTTCCGCACGCGCGCGACCGTCCACAATCCCGACCGGCAGTCCGGTCCGCGCCTGATCGCTTTCGCGACGGGTCGCACAGTTTTTGTGCAGTGCCGCAGCCGCCGCTCCGACCCGCCGCCGAGCACCGAGCGCGCCGCCGGTCCTGACAATCCGCGCGCCCCTCGCGGGCCGGCCGCCGTCTGGCACGGAACCTGCTAGACCCCCCGCGTCCGTCAACGGCGACGGACAGCGCCGTCAGCGAGGCCGCTGATCCGGTTCTCCCTGAGGCTGAAGCCTGCCGGGAGATGACCGGCAGCGGCTTTTTCGTGGGCGGTCCGCCAACGACCCTGCAATCGAGGTTCCAGACGCGATCGAGCGATGGCGACATCCCCTAAGGACACACGCGGACACGACGCGCGCGCCGGGAACGGCCCGCCGCGCGAGAGGCTGGTCGTCGTCGGCAACGGCATGGCCTCGCTGCGCTTCCTGGAGCGGCTGACCGAGGCCGCGCCCGGCCGCTACGACATCACCTGCATCGGGGCCGAGCCCACGGCCGCCTACAACCGGGTCCTGCTCTCCTCGCTGCTCGGCGGCGAGGTCGACGAGGCGGCCTGCGCCTTCCGGGGCCTCGACTGGTACGCGGATCACGGCATCCGCCTGATCACCGGCGCGCCCGTGACGCAGATCGATCGGGAGAACGGGCTCGTCATCGTGGGCGAGACCCACGTCGTGCCCTTCGACAGGCTGGTCCTCGCGGTCGGCTCCCTGCCGATCCGCCTGCCCAAGCCCGGCATGGACCTTCCGGGCGTCATCACCTTCCGCGACCTCGCCGACGTGGCGGCGATCCGCGCGGCGGCCGTCCGGCACGCCCGGGCCGTCGTCATCGGCGGCGGCCTCCTGGGCCTCGAGGCGGCGGTCGGGCTCGCGCGCCTCGGGGTCGAGACCACGCTGCTCCACGTCATGGACCGGCTGATGGAGCGCCAGCTCGATCACCACGCCGCCGGGCTGGTGAAGCGCGCCATGGAGGCGCGCGGCGTGCGGGTCATCCTCGAGGCCGACACCGCCCGCGTCGAGGGCGCGTCCCGGGTCGAGCGCCTGATCCTGGCGGACGGCACCGCGCTCCCGGCCGACCTCGTGGTGATGTCGGTGGGCGTGCGCCCCTCGGTGGCGCTGGCCCAGGAAGCGGGGCTGGCGATCGGCCGGGGGATCACGGTCGACGACCGGATGACGACCTCGGACCCGCGCATCTTCGCGCTCGGCGAGTGCGCCGAGCACCGCGGCCAGATCTACGGCCTGGTCGAGCCCGCCTACGAGCACGCCGACACGCTCGCCCGCCACCTCGCCGGCGAGGCGGCCGAGTACCGGGGCACGGCCCTGTCCACGAGCCTGAAGGTGTCGGGCCTGCCGGTCTTCTCGGCCGGGATCGTGGACACGCCCGACGATGCCGAGGCGATCGTGCTCTCCGACCCCGGTGCCGGCCTCTACCGCAAGCTGCTGGTGCGCGACGGCCGACTGATCGGCGCGGTGTTCGTCGGCGACATCGCCGAGCAGGGCGCCTGCAAGGGCCTGATCCGCTCCGGCGCCCCGATCGAGAACGTGGACGACTTGATGTTCGGGCGCCCCGCGCCCGAGCCGCTCGCTGCTTGAGGAGGCGCGGATGTCCGAGACCACCACCCAGAGCGCCGCGGGCGCGTTCGAGGCCGAGCAGAAGCGCTACCTCGAAGGCTTCGCCTCCGGCATCGCCGCCGTCCGCCTGACCGGCGGCCTCGCCCCGGGCGGGGCCGGGGCGGCCGCGCCGCCCGCCGAGCCCACGGGCCCGGACGCGATCCACATCAAGGCGCAGGACCGGACCGTCCGGGACGGCGGCAAGCTCTGCGATCAGGAGAAGTGGAAGCGCGCCGAGAACCCGTTCGACGGCCACAATCGCCTCATCCGGGAGGCCGCCGCCGGCAAGCAGCCGAAGCCCGAGGACAATTTCCGCTGGCGCTACCACGGGATGTTCTGGGTCGCGCCGAACCAGGTCTCGTACATGTGCCGGCTGCGGATCCCGAACGGGATCCTGCACCACTGGCAGTTCGCGGGCGTCGCCGACCTCGCCGACCAGCACGGCGGCGGCTACGTCCACGTGACCACCCGGGCGAACCTGCAGGTGCGGGAGATCGATCCCGAGCACGCCCAGCCCTTCCTCGACGGGCTCACCGATATCGGCCTCACGGCCCGGGGCGCGGGCGCCGACAACATCCGCAACGTCACCGGCTCCTCGACCGCCGGCATCGACGGCCAGGAGCTTCTGGACACGCGCCCGCTCGCCAAGTCCTGGCACAACTGGATCCTGAACGACCGCTCCCTCTACGGCCTGCCGCGCAAGTTCAACGTCGCCTTCGACGGCAGCGGCGTGATGCCGACCCTGGAGGAGACGAACGACATCGGCTTCCAGGCCGTGGAGGTGCTGGACGGGGCCGCCGTGCCGCCCGGCATCTACATGCGCCTCGTGCTCGGCGGCATCTCGGGCCACCGCGACCTCGCCCGCGACACCGGCATCGTCCTGAAGCCGGAGGATTGCAACGCCGTCGCCGACGCGATCATCCGCGTCTTCATCGAGAACGGCGACCGGACGAACCGCAACAAGAGCCGGATGAAGTACGTCCTCGACGCCTGGGGCTTCGACAAGTACCTCGCCGCCGTCGAGGACAAGCTCGGCCGCAAGCTCGACCGGGTCGCGCCGGAGCACGTGGCCCCGCGCAAACCCACCGACCGCTTCGCCCATGTCGGCGTCCACGCCCAGAAGCAGCCCGGCCTCAACTGGATCGGCGTCGTCCTGCCGGTCGGCAAGATGACCAGCGATCAGGTCCGGGCGCTGGCGAAGGTCGCGGCGGAGTGCGGCGACGGCCAGATCCGCCTCACCGTCTGGCAGAACTTCATCGTCTCCGGGGTTCCGGACGCGAAGGTCGCCGAGGTGGAAGCCCGCGTGGAAGCGCTCGGCCTCACCACCAAGGCCGCGGGCATCCGCTCCGGCCTCGTGGCCTGCACGGGCGCGCGGGGCTGCAAGTTCGCGGCCTCCGACACCAAGGGCCACGCCCTGATCATCGCCGACCACGTCGAGAAGGCCGTGCCGAACCTCGACGTGCCGGTGAACGTCCACCTCACCGGCTGCCATCACAGCTGCGCCCAGCACTACATCGGCGATATCGGGCTGATCGGCGCCAAGGTCGTGGTCTCGGAGGAGGGCGACACCGTCGAGGGCTACGACGTCGTGGTCGGCGGCGGCTTCGCCGAGAACCCGAAGATCGGCACCGAGATCTGGAAGGCCGTGAAGGCCGAGGACGCGCCCGCCCGCGTCGAGGCGCTGCTGCGCGCCTACCTCGCCCTCCGCCAGGGCCCCGAGGAGAGCTTCCAGGCCTTCACCAGCCGCACCGGCGCGGAGGCGCTCCGCGACGCCGCCGAGGACCAGCCCGCCCTGAAGGCCGCCGCATGACCCAGCACGTCTCGCCCCCCCTCGTCCTGATCCCCGAGACCGCGCCCTTCAACGAGGACCAGCGCGCCTGGCTCTCGGGCTACTTCGCGGCCCTGCTCGGCCCCTCCGCCGCGGGTGCCACGGCGCTGGCGCCGGGCGATGCTCCCGCGAGCGGCCCGAAGCTCGCCGACAACGACGACGCCCCCTGGCACGACCCCTCCGTGCCGATCGGCGAGCGGATGGAGATGGCCAAGGATCGGCCCGAGCCGCAGAAGCTGATGGCCGCCATGGCCCAGCAGGATTGCGGCCAGTGCGGCTACAACTGCGCCGACTACGCCAACGCGATCTTCCTGAAGAACGAGGCGCGCCTGAACCTTTGCCAGCCCGGCGGCAAAGAGACCCTGCGCATGCTCAAGAAGCTCGACGAGGAGTTCGGCGCCGCCGGAGGCGCCCCGGCTGCCCCGAAGGCGGACGACGACGCCCCGAAGGCGGCGGCCGATCTGGGCCCGCTCGGCTACTGCCGCGAGAACCCGGTCGAGGCGCTGTTCCTGTCCCGCCGCCGCCTCAACGATCCGGGCGGCGAGAAGGAGACGTGGCACATCGAGATCGGCCTGGACGGCACGCCGATCCAGTACGAGGTCGGCGACTCCCTCGGCCTGTTCCCCGCCAACGCCCCGGCGCTGGTGGACGCCGTGATCGCGGAGCTCGGCGCCCGGCCCGAGCGGGTGATCGGCGAGAAGACCCTGCGCGAGCACCTGCTGATGAACTACGCGCTCGGCGCGGCGCCCGACAACCTCTACCAGCTCCTGTCGCTGCTCACCTCCGGAGCGGCGCGCAAGAAGGCGCAGGCGCTCGCCTCCGGCGAGGATCCGGACGGCGACGCCGCCTATCTCGACGTGCTCGGCGCGCTCCACAAGTTCCCGGGCGCGCGGCCCGACGCCGAGGTCTTCCTCGAGGCCCTGGACGAGCTCCAGCCGCGGCTCTACTCGATCTCGTCCTCGCCGAAGATGGATGTCGGCCGGGTGTCGCTGACGGTGGACGCGGTGCGCTACAATCACCGCTCGCGGCTGCGGCTCGGCGTCGCTTCGACCCATCTCGGCGAGCGCCTGCCCGAGCAGACCAAGGTGAAGGTCTATCTGCAGAAGGCGCACGGCTTCGGCCTGCCGGCCGACCTGGCGAAGGACGTGATCATGTGCGGTCCCGGCACCGGCATCGCGCCGTTCCGGGCCTTCCTGCGCGAGCGCGCCGCCACGCGGGCGCCGGGCCGCAACTGGCTGTTCTACGGCCACCAGCGGCAGGCCAGCGACTTCTTCTACAAGGACGAGCTGAACAGCCTGAAGGACGACAAGGTGCTCACCCGCCTGTCCCTGGCGTGGTCGCGCGACGGCACGGAGAAGACCTACGTCCAGGACCGGATGCGCGAGAACGGCGCCGAGCTGTGGAAGTGGCTCGAGGGCGGCGCGCATTTCTACGTCTGCGGCGACGCCAAGCGCATGGCCAAGGACGTCGAGCGGGCGATCATCGACGTGGCGGCGCAGTTCGGCGGCAAGAGCCCCGAGGACGCGGTGGCCTACCTCGCGGCGCTCAAGAAGGCCGGGCGGTATCAGGCTGACGTCTACTGAGCACCGGTAACCCTCCCCCCTGTGCCGGGGGAGGGCGATGCGGCGCGGCGCTTGCTCCCGCCCAGGACGACCCTTCGAGGATCCAGCCATGACCCAGCCAGTGGCGGCGCCGACGGTGCGGACCACCTGCCCCTATTGCGGGGTCGGGTGCGGCGTGCTCGCGACCCCGGACGGCCAGGGCGGCGCCACGATCGCGGGCGACGCCGAGCACCCGGCCAATTTCGGCCGCCTGTGCTCGAAGGGCTCGGCGCTCGGCGAGACCCTGTCGCTGGAGAACCGCCTGCTCCACCCGCAGGTCGACGGCGCCCAGGTCTCCTGGGACGCCGCTCTCGACACCGTCGCGAAGAAGCTCGGCGCGGTCGCCGCGGAGCACGGGCCGGACGCGATCGCCTTCTACCTGTCGGGGCAGCTCCTCACCGAGGATTACTACGTCGCCAACAAGCTCGCGAAGGGCTTCATCGGCACGCCGCACGTGGACACCAACTCGCGGCTCTGCATGTCGAGCGCGGTCGCGGCCCACCGCCGGGCCTTCGGCTCCGACACGGTGCCGGGCTGCTACGAGGATCTCGACGAGGCCGACCTGATCGTGCTGGTCGGCTCCAACACCGCGTGGTGCCACCCGATCCTGTTCCGCCGCATGGCCGACGCCAAGGAGCGCCGCGGCACCAAGTTCGTGGTCATCGATCCCCGCCGCACCCAGACCGCGCAGGAATCCGACCTGTTCCTCGGCATCCGGCCCGGCTCCGACACCGCCCTGTTCGCGGGCCTGCTGGTCTACCTGTCCGACAACGGCTTCCGCGACCGCGCCTTCGTCGATGCCCACACGGCCGGCCTCGACGGCGCCCTCGACCGCGCCCGCCAGATCGCGCCGGATCTCGCGGCGGTCGCCGCCGTCACCGGGGTGGCGGAGGCCGACATCGCGACCTTCTACGCCCTGTTCGCCGGCACGCGCCGGGTCGTCACGGCCTTCTCGCAGGGGGTGAACCAGTCGGCTCAGGGGACCGACAAGGGCAACAGCATCATCAACTGCCACCTCATCACCGGCCGCATCGGCGAGACCGGGATGGGGCCCTTCTCCCTGACCGGCCAGCCGAACGCCATGGGCGGGCGCGAGGTCGGGGGCTTGGCCAACATGCTGGCCGCCCACATGCACTTCACCCCCGAGGAGGTGGACCGGGTGCGCCGCTACTGGGGCGCCCCGCGGATCATCACCGGCGAGGGGATGAAGGCGGTGGCGCTCTTCGATGCGATTGCCCGGGGCAAGATCAAGGCCCTCTGGGTCATGGGCACCAACCCGCTGGTCTCGATGCCGCGCGCCGACGCGATCCGCGCGTCGCTCGCCGGCCTCGACCTCTACGTGGTGTCCGAGGCAGTGGCGGATTCCGACACCGCCCTGGGTCGCGGCAAGACCACAGTGCTGCTGCCTGCCCAGGCCTGGGGCGAGAAGGACGGCACCGTCACCAATTCCGAGCGCCGGATCTCGCGCCAGCGCCGCTTCCTCACGAGCCCGGGCGCGGCGCGGCCGGACTGGGCGGCGCTGGCCGAGGTCGGCCGCCGCCTCGGCCACGGCCGGGCCTTCGCGTTCGATTCCGCCGCGGCGATCTTCCGCGAGCATGCCGGGCTCTCGGCCTACGAGAACAACGGCACCCGCGACTTCGACCTCGGCGCGCTCACCGACATCAGCGACGCCGCCTACGACGCGGCCCCGCCGGTTCAGTGGCCGATCCCGAAACGCTCCGGCCTCCGGGGTGCCACCCAGGGCAAGGCTCGTCTGTTCGGCGACGGCCGGTTCTACACCTTCGACCGGCGCGCCCGCTTCGTCGCGGTGCAGCCGCCGGCCCTCGCGCTCGCGGCCTCGACGGCATTCCCGCTCATGCTCAACACCGGCCGGGTCCGCGACCACTGGCACACGATGACGCGCACCGGGAAGAGCCAGCGCCTCTCGGCGCACCGGGCCGTCCCGTTCGTCGAGGTCCACCCGGACGACGCGGCGACCCACGGCCTGGTGGAGGGCGACATCGCCCGGCTGACGACCGCGCACGGCGCGGCCGAGCTGGAAGTGACGGTCACCGACACGGTGGTGCCGGGCAGCCTGTTCATGCCGATGCACTGGGGCGGCGCCTTCGCGTCGCGGGCCCGGGTCGGCGCGCTGGTGCGCGGCATGACCGACCCGGTCTCCGGTCAGCCCGAACTCAAGGCGACCCCGGCGGCCATCGCCTCCGTCGGCTACCGCGCCCGCGGTTTCCTGCTGACGCGCCGGCAGGTGGCGATGCCCGAGGGCTGGTGGTGGGCGCGCGCCGCGATCACCGGCGGCTGGGGCGCGCAATTCGCCACCGCCGACAGCTCCCGGGCGGTGGCGCTGATGGTCCGCGGGCTGATCCAGAGCGAGGCGCTGTCGGGCTGCGAACTGGCGGAATATGCCGACCACGCCCGCGACCGCTACCGCTGCGCGGTCTACGACGGCGACCGCCTCGTCGCCTGCCTCGCCTACGCGCCCGCCGGGGAACGGCCGGACTGGGAAGCCGCCAAGGCCCTGTTCGCCGCCGAGGCGCCCGGCGCCGCCGAACGACGGGCGCTGCTCTCGGGCCGCGCGGCGACCGCCTCGGCGGGCCCCGTGGTCTGCGCCTGCCACGGCGTCGGCGCCGACGTCATCGCCGCGACCATTGCCGGGGGCGCCGCATCCGTGGAGGCGGTGGGCGCAGCCTGCAAGGCCGGCACGAACTGCGGCTCCTGCATACCGGAGATCCGCAAGATGCTGGCCGGGCAGACCGCCCGCGCCGCGTGATTATCTGATACACTCACCGGCAAGGACGGACCGGGTGATCCCATCCGATCCCCTCATCCCGAGGTGACCGCGTCCGCGGGCCTCGAAGGAGCCCTCCAGCCGGCCGCGCGATCCCTGGAGCCTTCCTTCGAGGCTGCTGCGCGGCTCCTCGGGGCGAGGGGGCGGACGGGAGTGGCCGGCTCGCGACGATCCAGGACAGGCCCGTGACCGAGACCCCCCTGCGCGCAGCCCGCGCCCCCCGCGAGACGAAGGCCGCCGGCCTGGAGCCGCTGGCGGTGCTGCCCGTCTTCGTGCCCCTCCGCGGCAAGCGGGTCGTCCTCGCCGGCGCGTCGGGCGGCGCCCCCTGGAAGGTCAAGGTCCTCGCCGCGGCCGGCGCCCACGTCGACGTCTACGCGCCCGAGCCCGGCGAGGAGCTGCGCGCCGTGCCGGGCGAGATCGTCGACGGGCGGGTGGAGCTGCACGAACGCGCCTGGAGCCCGGACGACCTCTGGGGCGCGGCCTTCTGCATCGGCGCGATGGAGGACGAAACCGAGTGCGTCGCCTTCGTGGCGGCCGCCCGCGGGGCCGGCGCCATCGTCAACGCGGTGGACCGGCCGCACCTCTGCGACGTGAAGTTCGGCGCCATCGTCAACCGCTCGCCGCTCGTGGTCGGCATCTCGACCGAGGGCGCCGCCCCGGTCTTCGGCCAGACCGTGCGTGCCCGGATCGAGGCGATGCTGCCCCGCGGGTTCGCCCGCTGGGTCGCGGCCGCCCGCGACTGGCGCGACGGCGTCACCGCCCGCTTCCACGGCTTCGCCGACCGGCGCCTCTTCTGGGAGCGCTTCACCGACCGGGCCTTCGCGGAGCCCGACCGGGCGCCGTCGGAGCGGGATCTCGCCGAGCTGCTCGGCGAGACCGAGACCGCCCCGAAGGGCGGCGCCGTGACGCTGGTCGGGGCCGGCCCCGGCGACGCGGAGCTCCTCACGCTGAAGGCGCTGCGGGCGCTGCGCAACGCCGACGTCATCCTCTACGACGACCTCGTCGCCCCCGAGATCCTCGACTACGCCCGCCGCGAGGCCCGCACCATGCTGGTCGGCAAGACCGGCCACGGCCCGTCCTGCCGCCAGGACGACATCAACGCGCTGATGGTGCAGCTCGCCCGCTCCGGCAAGCAGGTGGTGCGGCTGAAATCCGGCGACCCGCTGGTCTTCGGCCGGGCGGGCGAGGAGATCGAGGCCTGCCGGACCGCCGGCATCCCGGTGACCGTGGTTCCGGGCGTCTCGGCCGCGCAGGGTGCGGCGGCGTCCCTGGGCCTGTCGCTGACCCATCGCGACGCCGCGCGCCGCCTGCAATTCGTCACCGGCCACGACCGCCGCGGCGCTCTGCCGGACGATCTGAACTGGGGCGCGCTCGCCGATCCGAGCGTCACCACGGTGGTCTACATGCCGAAGCGGACCCTGCGGGCGCTGCTCGCACGCGCCGTGGCGGAGGGCCTGGCGCCCGCGACGCCGGCGCTGCTGGTGTTCAACGCCACCCGCCCGAACCAGCAGGCGCTGCGCGGCACGGCCGCGGACCTCGCCGACCGGGTCGAGGCGGCCGGCCTCGACGGTCCGGCACTCCTGATGGTGGGCGAGGCCTTCTCGGAGATGCGGGGCGCGCTCCCGGCCCAGGCCGAGCAGAGCCGCGTCGCGGTCTGAGGCCGGATGGCGTGGGCGGCGTCGTCCGCCCGCCGGACGCCATGCGCCACGCCCTCTGGCCCCCGGGGGCGCTTCAAGTCAGCGGCTGTTGCGCATTCGGGCTGAAGCCGTCGACGCCGCGAGCCGGAGCACCGGCAGGCCCGGCAGGCCCGGGTCAGGTCTCCCCGGCCACGAAGGCGCGCATCAGGTAGTGGGCGATCGCCATGGGCGGCGGGGCCTGGATCCCCTCGGGATGCGTCCCCGCCAGCATGGCCGCGACGTCGGCCCGGGTGAACCAGCGCGCATCCTCCAGCTCGCTCGGATCGGTGACGATGGCCTCGTCGAGGCCCTCGGCGGCGCAGCCGAGCATCAGCGAGGACGGGAACGGCCAGGGCTGCGACGTCCGGTAGGTGACTGCGCCGACGCGGATCCGCGTCTCCTCGAATACCTCGCGGCGGACCGCGTCCTCGATCGTCTCGCCGGGCTCGAGGAAGCCCGCGAGGCAGGAATACATGTGCGGCCGGAAATGCGGCCCGCGGCCGAGCAGGCAGCTGTCGCCCCGGCGCACCAGCATGATCACCACCGGGTCGACCCGGGGGAAGTGGTGGGCGTTGCAGCTCGGGCACTCGCGGCGGAAGCCGCCGGCCCGCGCCACGGTGGCGGTGCCGCAATTGGCGCAGAAGCCGTGGCGGGCGTGCCAGTCGAGCATCGACTTGGCCACGGCGAGCAGGCCGAGCTCCTCGGCCTCCACGGCGGATTCGGTGGCGATGGACCGGAGGTCGAGGGTGCGGGTCGGTCCCTCGGCGAAGCGCTCGGCCGCCTCGGCGGGCGCGGCGGCGGCGAAGACGGGCTGCCCGTCCCGGTGCCCGAGGAAGATGCGCGTCCCGCCCGCGAGGCCCGCCGCCTCCGCGACGGCGATCAGCGCCGTCTCTCCCCGCAACACGATCCGGTCGCCGCAGATCAGCACGAGGCGGGCCTCGGGCGTGTCGAAGGGCGGCACCGCCTCCTCGGGCTGCTCGGCCGAGTGGCGGTCGAGGCGGTTGCGGACGAAGCCGAGGGTGTCGCGGGGATCGGTCATGCCAGGGTCAGGCCGCGGAGAAGAGGGCGCCGGCGCGCTCGAGGAGCTGGGCGCGGGCGTGGAGCGGGTAGGGCTTGCGGGTCTCGAACCCCCAGACCGGCCCGGGCCAGGCGGGATCCGACCGGAAGCGGCCGACGACGTGGACGTGAAGCTGCGACACCACGTTGCCGAGCGCGCCGATATTCACCTTGTCGGGCTTGGACAGGGCCAGCATCACCCCCGTGGCGAGGCGGATCTCCTGCCAGAGTGCCGCGGCCTCGGCTTCGGAGAGGTCGGTGATCTCGGTGAGGTTCGGGCGGCGCGGCACCAGGATCAGCCACGGGAACCGGGCGTCGTCCATCAGCAGCACGCGGCACAGGGCAAGGTCGCCCACTTCGGCCGTGTCGGCCGACAGGCGCGGATCGAGGGTGAAGGCGCACTCGGTCATCGCCGACCGATGTAGCGCAGCTTCCGCGTCGGCGCGCGGGTTTGCTGCGCCGTCGGTGACGCAGCGTCCCGGCCGACCGGGTCAGAGACCCGGCACGACGCCCTGGCGGCCCACCGCGATCGTGCCCGCCACCAGTCCACCGTCGTCGCCGGACCGCGCGAAGATCGTCACGGCTGCGCCCGGCTGGAGCATCGCCTTCTCGCCCGGGGAGAGCTGCGTCACCGGGGTGCCGTCGGGGATCGCGAAGGACGATTGGCCGCCGTTGTAGGCGACGGTCACACGCGTCGGCGCGCCCCGCTGCAGGTCGGCGACCCACCCGGCGGTGAGGCGCGCGCCCTGCCCGGTGTCCCAGGGCTGGCTGCCCGCCTCGAAGCCGCGCTCGGAGGGCGAGTACAGGGTCACGGCACTCGCCTGCCGCGGCTCGGAATCGGACGCGCCGAGGATGCTGACGTAGCTCTCCGGCTTGATCGACCGCAGGCTGGAGCCGTTGACCGCGTAGATGCGGGTCCGGGGGCCCATCTGCACCGCCAGGCTGCTGCCGCTGGCGCGGCGGATCTCCAGGCGCTCCGAGTCGGCCCGGACCACGGTGCCGCGGAACCGGACGGTCGTCGGCTCCGCGCGGGCGGTGGGGATGGCCGCGATCGCCAGAAGGCCGGCGAGGAAGAGGCGTCTCACGGGGCTCGTCACGGGGCTCCTTTCCGAGGGGTCGTGCCATGGGGGCCGATCGGGGGCGCCATGGGGGCGCCATGGGGCGTGCCGTCCGGGTGCGGGACCCGAACGCCGGGGACCGACTCCGGTTCCCGGCGCCGGTCGCAGGACCGCGCCGCGTCCCGGCAGCCGGGCTCGCGGCTCGCTCAGTGCGCCATCAGCACCGGCATGTCGGCGTAGGCCAGGACGTGGCTGGTGACGCCGCCGAAGATCATCTGGCGCAGGCGGCTCTGGGTATAGGCGCCCTTGATGAGCAGGTCGCAGCCGAAGGCCTTCGCCTCCGCCAGGAAGGTCTCGCCGGGGACCCGCCGGCCGGCCGGAAGGGCCCGGTGCGCGGCGTCCACGCCCTCGCAGGCCAGCGCCTGGGCGAGATCCTGCGCCGTCGGGCCCGGCACCATGCCGCCCTCGACGCTGAGCACCAGCACCCGCTCGGCCCGCCGCAGGAACGGCATCGCGAAGGCCACCGCCCGGGCGGTCTCGGTCGAGCCGTTCCAGGCGATGACCACCGCCCCGCCCAGGCTCGCCGGCGCCGTGGGCGGCGCCAGCAGGATCGGCCGGCCGCTCTCGAACAGGGCCGTCTCGAACGTGGTCATGCGCGGGGCGTTGTCGGTCGTGCCCGGGCGCCCGACCACCGTGGCCGAGAACAGCCGCGCGTACTGGCCCAGGAACGCGTCGCCGGTGGGCACGTCCTGCCGCCAGCGATAGCGCGGGCCGGCATCCGGCACGCGATCCGGTATGCAGAGCCCGTCGCGGGCGTGCCGCGGGATACCGGCGCCGTCCATGAAGGCGACGAAGCGGCCGCCCGCCTCCTCGGCCTCGGCCCGGTCGGCCTCCTCGTCGCGGAGCCACGTCATGCCGCCGACCATGTCGACCGGCACGTACTCGGCGAGGGCCGGGCGCAGGGACACGCCCTCGATCAGACTGCCGAAGCGCGTCGCCGCCAGCCGCGTCGTCTCGAAGACGGAGGGCAGGGCGTCGTGCATCGCGACGGGTACGAGCAGGGTCTTCATGCTGGCCTCCTCCTCGGGCACGCGAGGCTAATCCGCCCGGCCGCCCGGTGGAACCGGGCCCGGCTCGGCGCGCACACGGTTTTGCAGCGCGCCGGGATCGAGCCGCCGCCGGAGGGCCCGGGTCAGGGGCCGCTCGACCAGGCGGTGGACCACGAGCGCGGCCGCGGCGCTGACGGCGAGCATCAGCGCCATGCTGCCCCAGGGGGGCAGGGCGGGGGTGAGGCCGAGCCGGAGCAGCGCCTCGCGCACGAGGCGCAGCGCGAACGGGTGGACGAGGTAGAGCGCGTAGGACGCGTCCCCGAGCCTGACGAGGCCGCGCACGGGGGAGGGCAGCCGCGCGACCTGAGGCGCGTCGCGGGTCGGCCCGAGGGCGGCGGCCACCAGGAGGACGGCCGGGCCGCCGACGAGGAGCGGGCGCAGGAACCCGTCGGCCTCGCCGAGACCCGCGAGCACCCGCGCGGCCAGAGCCAGCCCGAGCCCCCCCAGCACCGCGAGCCCGATCCGCGCGGGGAGGGAAGGCCGAAACCCCGCGCCCCAGGCGAGGGCGAGACCGGCGCCAGCGGCGAACTCGAGCACGATCGGATCCGACCAGAATCGGAGCGGCACCGGCAGGCCCGGCACGAGGGCGCCGACGACCACGAGGCCGGCCAAGCTCCCGCACAGCCACGCGACGGCGCCGCGCCGGCCGAAACCGAGGCCCGCGGCGAAGAGTGCGTAGAAGGCCGCCTCGTAGTTCAGGGTCCAGCCGAGGCCGTAGAGCGGCTGGACGGTGCCGTCCGGGCGGGCCGCCGGCCAGAACAGGAAGCTCGCCGCGAGGGCGACCGGGTCGCGCACCAGCGCGGCGGCCTCGCCGAGAAGGTCCGGCCGCGCGAGCGCCAGGACGAGGTAGAGCAGGCTCACCAGCCAGTAGAGGGGCACCACACGGGCGACCCGGTGGGCGAGGAAACGGGCGCGCCCGCCCGGCCGCCCCGCGAGCCGGCCGCCGGCATGAACGATGACGAAGCCGGAGATCACGAAGAACAGATCGACCCCGCCCCACCACGGCAGCAGCGTCGCGGGGTCGAGCGCCGGGCCGGCGCCGCGGTCGGCGAGGAGCCCCGCCTCGTGCCGCGCGTGGTGCCACGCCACCATGAGGGCGGCGGCGGCGCGCAGGACCTGGATGGCGACGAGGGTCACGGGGCGCCCGCCCGCGACGCGACGCGAGCCGCAACCGGCGCGACCCGCCCGCGGCCGGGATCGTCCTCCTGGAGGAGCGTGACCGGCACCCCGCCGGATCCGCCGGAACGGCGGCGTCCACGCGGGATCAGATCGGCCCGGGAACCGTGGCGTCCGAGGCGAAAACGGCAGGAACCATAAGCCGATAACCTCGTTGACGGACCAATTCGCGAACCCGCCGGCGCCGAAACGTCTGCGACATCGCGTGCCGAGGCGTCCGTGCTGCGCATGCGGCGTCCTTCCGCGGTTCGCGTGCCCATTTCGAACAGAGGTCCCGATGCTGAAGAACTACGCTGCCGCGTCCGCGCTCGTCCTGGCGCTGTCGACCCCGGCCATGGCTCAGAGCGCCAACGACTTCCGCATGCAGTCGATGCAGGCGAACGCCTTCGAAATCCAGTCCTCGCAGATCGCCCTGTCCAAGTCGCGCAACCCGCGCATCCGCTCCTACGCCCAGGAAGTGCTCCGTGACCACCGCGCCGCCAACGTCGCCCTGGCCGGCGGCCAGATGAACGGCGTCGCCGGCGATCCCGGCCTCGGCGGCCTCGTCACCGCCCCGATCGCGGTGGCGGGCAGCGCCGTGGGCGCAGGCGTCGGCGCGGCGACCGGCGTGGTCGGCGGCACCCTGGCGGGCGGCCCGGTCGGCGGCCTCGAGGGCGCGGGTGCCGGCGCGGCGCGCGGCGCCGCCGCGGGCGGCCAGATCGGCCGCGGCGACGTGATGGCCACCGGCGCCTCGACGATGGTTCCGCCGAACCCCGAGCAGCAGGCGATGCTGGCTCAGCTGTCGGCCGCCCCGGCCGGCGCGCGCTTCGACCGCCTGTACGCCTCCCAGCAGATCCAGGCCCATCAGATGACCATCGCGATGACCCAGGCCTACGCCCAGGGCGGCCCGAACCCGGCCCTGCGCAACTACGCCCAGCAGGCCCTGCCGGCCCTGCAGATGCACCTGCAGCAGGCCGAGCGTCTCCCGGGCGCGATGTAAGCGTCACGGACTTCGGCGGTCCGGCCTTGGCCGGGCCGAACGAGAAGGCGGCGGGCGCGAGCCCGCCGCCTTTCTCATGTCGATGGCCCTTCGGGCCGGGATGATCGCGGGCCGACCGCGGCGGACGACCTTCGCGGACGCGCCGCGCCGGCGCGTCCCAGCAACGTCGGATCCGGGACCGGCCGACCGGTCCCGGATCTCAGCGCCCGCGCTACGCGCTCACTCGCACGCGATGGCGGCGACGGAGCGGACGGCTTGGCCGGTCGTGTCGATCGGCGCCTTGAACACGCCGGATTGCGGGTCGCGCACCAGCAGGGAGCCGCTGGCCACGCCGAAATGCGCGCCGTGGATCTCCAGGCGGCCGTCGTCGACGCGCTCCTTCACGAACGGGAAGGTCAGCAGGTTCTCCATGCTCTGGACGACCACGGCGTGTTCCAGCTTGGTCAGGTAGTCGGGCGCGCCGGGATCGCCGGCCTTGTCCTCGGCCTGACCCACGAGCGAGACCCACTTGCCGATGAAGTCACCGGGCGAGAGCGGCTTGGCCTTGTTGGCCCAGGCCTTGATGCCGCCGCAGGTGGCATGCCCGAGCACGACGATGTGCTTCACCTCCAGGGCCTGCACGGCGAATTCCAGGGCCGCCGAGGTGCCGTGGTACTGGCCGTCCGGCTGGTAGACCGGCACGAGGTTGGCGACGTTGCGGATCGTGAACAGCTCGCCCGGGCCCGCATTGAAGATCGCGCTCGGGGAGACCCGACTGTCGCAGCAGCTGATGACCAGGATCTCCGGATTCTGCGTGGAGGCGAGTTGCGCGAAGCGCCGGCGCTCGGTCGGGAAGCGATCGAGGAGGAAGGACCGGTAGCCTTCGGTCAGGTAGACGGGGAACATAACGTCGTCTCCAGTTAGACAAATCCGCGACAGCGGGAGTGAACTCAAAGTTCTCGCCAAGCAAGAACGCGCGGCTGGGCCGGAATAGTCCCGCGCGCGAGATCGGATGCGAGGTCCGCGAGCCCGGCCGGCTCGACGTGCTCGCCGCTGGCGCGCAGCTCGTCGAGCGGCCACCAGCGCGTCCCGATCAGCGGGTTGTCCTCGGTCTCGGCGAGGCGGCTCGTGTCGACCCGGTCGTCGGGCAGGCGGACGAGGAAGTAGCGCTCGCGGGCGTCCCGCGCCTGCCGGAACAGGTGGAACGGGCCGTCGCAGGCCGCGACCTGCGGGCCGATCACGGCGTCGCCCCGGCCGATCTCCTCCTCGAGCTCCCGGCGGCAGGCGGTGACGTGATCCTCGCCGGGCTCCAGGCCGCCGCCGGGCATGAACCAGAACCGGAGCGGCGCCCCATCGGGCCCTCTCGCGTGGACCGACGTGTAGGCGATGAGCAGGATCCGGTCCCGCGGATCGAGGACGATCGCGCGGGCGATGTGGCGGACGGGCAGGGGGTTCGCGGCGCTCATACAGCCAGAGCTAGAGCACGCCCAGGGGACGGACACCGGCCGCGCGCACGCCCGCGTGCAAAACAGCACGTTGGGGCCGATGGCGCGCCGGGCGGCGGTGCGGGGCACCGGCTCAGGAAGGCGGGCGCGGCGCCGGTGCCCAGATCACCGCGGGGAGCCCGGAGGCGTCGCGCTCGGGCGGATCCGGCAGCGGCTCGGCCCGTCCGAGGCTCATGTCGCGGGCCACCACCAGGGCGGCCAGGGCGTCGAGATGGTCGTCCTCCGGGACGCCCTTCGCCCGGGACGCGATCAGCGCACCCGGCAGGCCGGCCGCCGCGAGGAGCGCCCGCCGGAGGTCGAGACCCTCCCGGGCGCGCCTGCCCTTCTTGGGCAGGCCGAGCGGCCGGCCGCCGTTGAGGGCGTGGAAGGCGACCTCGGGATGGACCTCGTGGACCCGCGCGCGCGCCTCCGGACGCTCGCGCAGGAGCGTGTCGACCGCCCGGACGTAGGGGAAGATGTTGTAGCCCTGGATGGACGGCGCGAAGGGCGGGTCGCTCGCCGCCCGCGAGGCGGCCTTCGCGGCCGCGTAGTCGGGGGCGTAGACCGCGCTCCGCGGCGGCATCGGGAACACCGACGCCCGCGCCGGCCCGAGCCGGGCCCGGGCGGCCCGGTCGGCGGCGCGGCCACCGCCGGTGATCCGGTCGGGCAGCCCGATCGGCACGTCGATCCCGACGATGCCGGGCCGCTCCGGCGCGTCGAGGAGCGCGGCGACGTCGGGGAACAGGGCGCAGCGGTGCCGGTCGGGGTCGTCCAGGTCGAGGAGCGCGCCCGCCCAGGCGCCGCGGCAGCCGTCCAGTCCAGCGATCCAGCGCGCCATGCCCGTCCCCAGTCCCCCGTCCCCGTCGCCGTCGCCGTCCGCGCGGCCGGCGTTCTTGCCGGCGTTCTGGGCGGCGTTCTTGCCGGGATGCGCGCGGAAAGCTATCCGCGTCGCCGAGGGCGCCGCCGGCCCGGGAGAAGCGTGATGAGCGAGATCTGTCCCCGTCGCAGCGTGCTGGCGATGCCGGGCTCCAACGCCCGGGCGCTGGAGAAGGCGCGGTCTCTCCCCGCCGACGTGATCCTGATCGACCTCGAGGACGGCACCGCCCCCGCCGCGAAGGCGGCGGCCCGCGCCCAGGTCGCCGCCGCGGTCGCCGCGCGGGGCTTCGGCCACCGCGAGGTCGTGGTCCGCATCAACCCACCCGAGACCGAGGACGGCGAGGCCGACCTCGTCGCGCTCGCGCCGGCCGCCCCGGACGCGATCCTGGTGCCGAAGGTCCGCACCTCCGACGCGCTGATCGCCGTCGGCTCCCGCCTGCGCCGCCTCGGCGCGCCGCTGGCGACGCGGGTCTGGGCGATGATCGAGACGCCGATGGCGGTGGTGAACGTCGCCGAGATCGCGGGCGCGGCCCGGGACGTGGACGGCCGGCTCGGCGCATTGGTGATCGGCCCGAACGACCTCCTGAAGGCGTCCCGGATCCGGCCACCCGGGCGGGCCGCGCTGATGCCCTGGCTGATGAACGTCCTGGCCGCCGCCCGGGCCTACGAGATCGAGGCGATCGACGGCGTGTTCACCGACCTCACCGACGCGGCCGGGTTCGAGGCCGAGTGCGTCCAGGGCCGCGACCTCGGCTTCGACGGCAAGATGCTGATCCACCCGAGCCAGATCGGCCCGGCCAACGCGGCCTTCGGGCCGGATGCCGGGGAGATCGCGCAGGCGCGCCGGCTGATGGACGTCTTCGACACGCCGGAGAACCGCGGGCGCGGGGTCGTCGCGGTGGACGGCAAGATGGTCGAGCGGCTCCACGTCGAGGCGGCCCGGCGGACGCTCGCCATGGCCGAGGCGATCGCGCGGCTCACCGCGTGAGCGACCTGCCCGAGGTCGGCCTGCGTCTGCTCGACCCGCGCCTGCCGGGCTGGGGCTTCCCGCGCTGGGGCTCGTCGGCCGCCGCCGGCCTCGACCTGCATGCCTGCCTCGACGCGCCCGTGGTCCTGCCGCCTCAGGGCAAGCCGGTCCTGATCCCCGCCGGCTTCACCGTCCTGATCCGCGACCCCGCCTGGTGCGGGCTGATCTTCCCCCGCTCCGGCCGCGGCCACCGCGAGGGCCTCGTGCTCGGCAACGGCACCGGCGTGATCGACGCGGATTACGAGGGCCCGCTGATGGTCTCCGCCTGGAACCGCGACGCGTCGGAGCCCGTCCGGATCGAGCCCGGGGATCGGATCGCGCAGCTCGTCTTCACGCGGGTCACCCGGCCAGCGCTGACCGTGCTGGAGGGCGCGCCCGGCCCCGGATCGGAGCGGGGCGCGGGCGGCTTCGGCTCGAGCGGGCGCTAGGCCCCCGTCAGTCCAGCGTCTTGCCGAGCCGCCCGGCCAGGTCCTGGATGAACTGGAAGGCGGTCCGGCCCGAGCGCGAGCCGCGGGTCGTGGCCCATTCGAGGGACTCGGCGCGCAGCTGCTCCGGCGGCACGGCGAGGCCGTAGCGGTCGGCATAGGCGCGGATCATCGCCAGGTACTCGTCCTGGCTGCACTTGTGGAAGCCGAGCCAGAGGCCGAACCGGTCCGAGAGCGAGACCTTCTCCTCCACGGCCTCGCCGGGATTGATCGCGGTCGAGCGCTCGTTCTCCACCATGTCGCGGGCCAGCAGGTGCCGGCGGTTCGAGGTGGCGTAGAACAGAACGTTCCCCGGACGCCCCTCGATGCCGCCGTCGAGCGCCGTCTTGAGCGACTTGTACGAGGTGTCGTCGGCGTCGAAGGAGAGGTCGTCGCAGTAGACGAGCCAGCGGTGCGGGTCGGGCCGCAGCAGGGCCATCAGGTCCGGCAGCGCCTCGATGTCCTCGCGGTGGATCTCCACGAGCTTCATCGGCAGGCTGCCGGCAGGCCGGCGGGCGTTGATCTCGGCGTGGGCCGCCTTGACCAGCGAGGACTTGCCCATGCCGCGGGCGCCCCACAGCAGGGCGTTGTTGGCCGGCAGGCCGCGGGCGAAGCGCTCGGTGTTATCCACCAGCGTGTCGCGCGCCCGGTCGATGCCGGTGAGCAGGCCCATCTCCACCCGGGCGACCTGCGGCACCGGGGTCAGACGGCGCTCGGGGCCCCACAGGAAGGCGTCGGCGGCGCTCGGGTCGAAGGTCGGCGGGGCGGCGGGCGCGGCCCGCTCCAGCGCGGTGGCGATGCGCTCCAGGAGCGGCATCAGGGTGTCGAGGGTCACGGGGCTCGTCATCGGATCGGGGGGTTCGCGTGCGGGTCTGTCAGGCCGCCGGTTCTACGGGGAAGATCCGGGGAAATCATCTGGATCCGCTCGCATGGCGCGGTCCTCCCGAACGCGAACCGGGATCGGGCGTTGATCCTCCCGGCAGGTCGCGCCGACACGTCCGCCGGGGAGCATCGATGGCAGCGGAACCGACGATCCGGATCACCCAGGTCGCGGATTACGTCTTCACCGTCGATTTCAGCGCGGCCCTTCCGGCGCTCCGCACCGACGAGGCGCCGCCGATCGGCGGCGGGACCGGGCCGTTCCCCGAGCAGCTCCTGATCTCCGGGGTCGCGAACTGCCTCTGCGCGAGCCTCGTCTTCGCCCTGGGCAAGTTCCGCCAGGACGCGCGCGGCGTCGCGGCCGAGGCGTCCTGCCGGGTGGAGCGCAACGCCGAGGGGCGGCTGCGCGTCACCGGGATCGGCGTCCACATCCAGCTCGGAGCCGCCGCCGCCGACATGCCGCGGATCGACCGGGTCCTGGAGCAGTTCGAGCGGTTCTGCACCGTCTCGGAGAGCGTGAAGGCCGGGATCCCGGTCGCCGTGTCGGTGGCCGACCGCGACGGCACGCGCCTGAAATGACGCGCGCCGGGGAAAGATCGGCCGCCCGGCGCATTGCCGCAGCACCGAACGGCCGCCAGGACCGGAAGAGGAGACGCCATGACGGACCAGACGCGAGAGCCGGCCCGCGCCCCCGAGGCGCTCGCCGCCCTGTTCAACCGGCGCGCCAATGCCGGCGACGTCGAGGGCCTCGTCGCCCTCTACGAGCCCGACGCGGTGCTGGCGGCGGGCCGCGTCGTCGCCACGGGCCACGCCGAGATCCGGACCTTCTACGCCGACCTGCTCGCACGCAAATCCGACTTCCCGGCGCCGGAGACGCCGCCGCCGCTGCGCAACGGCGCGCTGGCCATGACCTTCGCGCGGCTGCCCAACGGCGCGTTCTCGGTGGAGGTGGCCCGCGAGCAGGCGGACGGCACGTGGCTCTGGGCGATCGACCAGCTCAAGCTCGCGCCGCCGAAGAGCTGACGGTCGGCGCGGACGCTCCCGCGCGCTTGTCCCACTGGACGCGATGCGGCAAAGCGGGGCCCGCGCGCTCGACGCCGCGCAGAAGACCCGAGCCGACTCGATGCACGACATCCGCGCCATCCGGGAGAACCCGGACGCCTTCGACCGCGACCTCCAGCGCCGGGGCCTCGCGCCGCTCTCGGCCGAGCTGATCGCCCTCGATGAGGCGCGGAAGTCGTCCGTCTCGGCCGCGCAGGCCAACCAGGAGCGGCGCAACGCCCTGGCCAAGGAGATCGGCGGCGCCAAGAAGGCCAAGGACGAGGACCGCGCCGCCGCCCTGATGGCGGAGGTCGCGGCCCTGAAGGCGGCCGAGCCCGAGCTGAAGGCCGCGCAGGACGCGGCCGACAGGACCCTGGCAGACCGCCTCGCCGCGATCCCGAACCGGCCGAAGCCCGACGTGCCGGAGGGCGCGGACGAGCACGGCAACGTCCTCTACCGCAGCCACGCCGCGACCCGCGAGCGGCTGACCGAGGGCCGCGAGCATTTCGAGCTCGGCGAGGCCTCGGGCCTGATGGATTTCGAGGCGGCGGCCAAGCTGTCCGGCTCGCGCTTCGTGGTGCTCAAAGGCCAGCTCGCCCGGCTGGAGCGGGCGCTCGGCCAGTTCATGCTCGACCTTCACACGCAGGAGCACGGCTACCTGGAGGTGGCGCCGCCGGTGCTGGTGCGCGACGCCGCCATGTTCGGTACCGCGCAGCTGCCGAAGTTCGAGGACGACCAGTTCTCGGTCTTCAAGGGCCTCGACTACGTCAGGTCGCTGCAGGGGCAGGCCGGCGCCGACACCGCCCCGGTCAGCGACGAGCATTTCTGGCTCGTTCCCACAGCCGAGGTGCCGCTCACGAACCTCGTCCGCGAGGCGATCCTCCGCGAGGAGGAGCTGCCCCTGCGGTTCACCGCGCTGACGCCCTGCTTCCGGGCCGAAGCGGGGGCGGCGGGGCGCGACACCCGCGGCATGCTGCGCCAGCACCAGTTCAGCAAGGTCGAGCTGGTCTCGATCACGACGCCGGAGGAATCCGCCAACGAGCACGAGCGGATGCTGACCAGCGCCGAGGCCGTGCTGAAGAAGCTCGATCTGCCCTACCGGGTGATGACGCTCTGCACCGGCGACATGGGCTTCGCCAGCCAGAAGACCTACGACATCGAGGTCTGGGTGCCGGGCCAGCGCACCCACCGCGAGATCTCGTCCTGCTCGGTCTGCGGCGACTTCCAGGCGCGGCGGATGAACGCCCGCTACCGCGGCAAGGACGGCAAGCCGGCCTATGTCCACACCCTCAACGGCTCGGGCGTGGCGGTCGGTCGCGCGCTCATCGCCGTGATGGAGAACTACCAGAACCCGGACGGGAGCATCACGGTCCCGTCGGTGCTCCACCCCTACATGGGCGGGCTCAACCGGATCGAAGGGGCCCGCTGATGCGCATCCTGGTCACCAACGACGACGGCATCCACGCGCCGGGCCTCGCGACCCTGGAGGAGATCGCCCGGGAGCTCTCGGACGACGTCTGGGTCGTGGCGCCGGAGAGCGACCAGTCCGGCGTGTCGCACTCGCTCTCGCTCAACGACCCGCTGCGGCTGCGGCAGGTGTCGGAGCAGCGCTTCGCCGTGAAGGGCACGCCGTCGGACTGCGTGATCCTGGGCGTGCGCCACATCCTCGGCGATCACGGGCCGGACCTCGTCCTGTCGGGGGTCAACCGCGGCCAGAACGTCGCCGAGGACGTGACCTATTCGGGCACGATCGCGGCCGCCATGGAGGGGACGATCCTCGGCATCCGCTCGATCGCGCTGAGCCAGGCCTACGGGGCGGGCGGGCGCGGCGCCCTCAAGTGGGACTGCGCCCGGACGCACGGCGCGAAGGTCGTCCGGAAGATCCTCGAGACCGGGATCGAGCCCGGCATCCTGGTCAACGTCAATTTCCCGGATTGCGAGCCGGCCGACGTGCAGGGCGTCGCGGTCGCCGCGCAGGGCTTCCGCAATCAGGCGCTGCTGTCGATCGACGCGCGGGTCGACGGGCGCGGCAACCCGTATTTCTGGCTGGCCTTCGCCAAGGCCCGGTTCGAGCCGGGCCACGGCTCCGATCTCAAGGCCATCGCCGAGAAGCGGATCTCGGTGACGCCCCTGCGCCTCGACCTCACCGACGAGCCGACGCTGACGCGCTTCGCGCAGGCCTTCGCCGAGTGATCGATCTGGGCAGCCTGGAGGAGGCTGCCGGCAACGCGGCCTTCGTGATGGCGCTCCGCGGCCGTGGCCTGCGGGACACCGCGGTGCTGCGGGCCATGGAGCAGGTCCCGCGGGACACCTTCGCGCCGCCGCCGCATCGGGAGCACGCGCGGCGCGACATCGCCCTGCCGCTGTCCTGCGGCGCGTCGATGACGGCGCCGTCCACGGTGGCGCTGATGCTGGCGCAGCTGCGGCTGGAGCCCGGCCAGCGCGTCCTGGAGATCGGCACGGGCTCGGGCTACGTGACCGCGCTGCTCGCCCAGCTGGGCGCGGGGGCGGTGCTCAGCCTGGAACGCTACACCTCGCTGGCCGGGGCGGCGACGCGGCGGCTCGCGGCCCTGTCCGAGGTGCATGTCGTCCGGGCGGACGGGCTCGCCCCGGACCTGCCGGACGGCGGCTTCGACCGCATCCTCGTCCACGGCAGCGTCCCGGCGATCCCGCCGCACTGGCGCGCGGCCCTCGAACCGGGCGGACGGCTGGTGACCGGCATGGGGGGCGGCGGAGCTTGCCGGATCGCGGTGCTGACGACGCCCGAGGCCGACCCGGAACCGGGCGCGCCGGTGCGTCTCGCAGCGCTGGTGCCGGGGCTGGCGCGCGTGCTCTGACAACGCGCCGTCATCGCGAGCGCAGCCAAGCGACCCAGGGTAGCGCACCGCGTTCGCGAGCGTGGCGCCGCTGGATCGCGCCGCTCCGCTCGCGAAGACGCCGAAGCCGCGGCTACCCCACCCGCCGCGCGGCGCGCCACAGGCGCCACAGCCGGCGCCAGCGCGGCAGTTCGACGAGCGTGTTGAGCGGGTCGTAGGAGGCCCGCTCCATGACGGCGAGGTAGGGCTCGACCAGGGCCACCGGCAGGAACGCCGCCCCCGCCGAGGGCGCGATCGTCGGGCGCGCCGCCTCGAAGGCCTTGAGGTGCTGCCGGGCGATGCCGCGCAGGTCGGCGCAGGCCCGGCGCAGGCCCGGGCCCCCGCGGCCCGTGACGATGTCCTCGCGGGTGACGCCGTAGCGGCCGAGGATGTCGGCCGGCAGGTAGACCTGTCCCGAGCGGGCGTGCCACGGCAGAGCGCGCAGGAGCCCGGTGATCCCGTAGGCGACCCCGGCATGCCCGGCCGCGCCCGCGCCGCCGGGCTCGGTGCCGTTGCCGATCACGAGGCTCGCCAGCCGGAACAGCGCCGAGGCGGTCTCGCCGCAATACCCCTCCAGGTCGTTCACCCGGGGCATCGGATCCTCGTAGAGGTCGAAGACGCGGGCGTCGATCAGGTCGACGAAGGGCTGGCGGCCGAGGCGGTTCGCCCGGATCGTTTCCTCCAGGGCCGCCGCCACCGGGTTGGCGCGCACGTCGCCCCGCGCCTCGCCCTGCAGGGCGTCGCGCCACCATTGCAGGCGGATCTCGCCGGCCATCGGGTTCGAGACGGCCTCGCGCACCCGCGCGATGGTCAATGAGAAGGCGTAGAGGGCGAAGAGGTGCGGGCGGGCGGCGGCCGGCGCGAACAGCGTGGCGTAGTAGCGATCCGGATCGCCGTCCCGCACGAGGCCCTCGCAGTGGGACTGGGCGAAGGCGAGCCCCGTCTCGGCGGTCTGGCCCTCCACCTCGGGCATCAGGCCACCGCGATCAGGGCGGCCGCGACCTTGCGGTTCTCGGCCACCAGGATGTTGTAGGTGCGGGCCGCGGCCCCGGTCTGCATCACGTCGAGGCCGACGCCGAAATCCTTGAGCCAGCCACGCAAGGCCGGATCGATCGCCGCGATATCGAGACCGGTGCCGACGAGCAGCAGCTCGATCCCCGCGGCCTCGGCTTGGATCGGGCGCAGCGCCGTCCGGTCGATCGCCCGGGGCTCCGTCACGTCCCAGGCTCGGACCCCTGAGGGCAGCATCAGGATCGAGCCGCGATGCGACATCCCGGCGAAGCGGAAGCCGCCGTTGCCGTAGGTGTCGATGATGTGGCGCCCCGGCACGAAGCCGGACTCGAAGCTCTTCGGACTTGGCTGATCGGCCATGTTGGAAAAAGGACTACTCCGCCGGTTGCGGGACGCCCGACCGCTCCGACGCCGCGCGGGCGCCCGAGAGCATCAGGCCCAGATAGATCAACACCGGCGTCGAGACGAAGATCGCCGAGTAGGTGCAGATCAGGACGCCGCAGAGCATCACTACGGCGAAGCCCTTGATCGCCTCGCCGCCGAACAGCACCAGCGCCAGCAGCGACAGCGCGGACGAGATCGACGTCATCACGGTGCGCGACATGGTCGAGTTGATCGACAGGTTGAGGAGATCGACCGTGGGGATGGTCTTGTAGCGCCGCATCAGCTCGCGGGTCCGGTCGAACACCACCACGGTCTCGTTGAGCGAGTAGCCGACGATCGTCAGGATCGCGGCGATCGAGGTCATGTTGAACTCGATCCGGCTGATGATGAACACGCCGACCGTCAGAACGATGTCGTGGAGCGTCCCCACGATGGCGCCGAGCGCGAGCTCCCGCTCGAACCGGAACCAGAGGTAGAGCAGCACCGCCACGACCGACAGCACGACGCCGAGCGTGCCGGACTGGACGAGCTCGCCGGAGACGCGCGGGCCGACGGTCTCGGTGCGGCGGAAATCGTAATCCTTGTCGAAGGCGGCGTGCGCCTTGTTCATCACCGCGGTCTGGCCCTGCTCGCCGGGCTGGAGCGGCAGGCGGACCAGCACGGTGCCCTGGTTGCCGAGTTCCTGCACCTCCGGCTCGCCGAAGCCGAAGCCCGCGGCCGTGTGCCGGATCGACGCCACGTCCGCGGTGCCCGACTTCGCCTGCAGCTCCACCAGGGTGCCGCCCTTGAAATCGATGCCGAAGTTCAGGCCGATCGTCAGGAACAGCGCCACGGTCGCGAGCGACAGCACCGCCGAGAGCGGGAAGGTGAAGCGCCGGAATCGCATGAAGTCGAAATGCGATTCATCGGGCCAGAGGCGGAGCAGGCGCATTTTTTCGGACCTAACGTTGGGAAGATCGCAGCACCGGCCCGATCGCCTGTCCCACCCTCGACCTCATCCTGAGGTGCCGGAGCGCAGCGGAGACCTCGAAGGAGGGCTCCAGGATCCACGGCGCCTTCTGGAGGGCTCCTTCGGGGCCCGCTGACGCGGGCACCTCAGGATGAGGGCGGTGGTTCGGAACGGGCTTGTGCCAGGGGTGATGCGTCTCCCGATAGTGAGCGCGTTCAGAACGGCAGGGTCTTCGGCCGGAACGTGTTGTACCACACCGCGATCATCATCCGGGTCAGCGTCACCGCGGTGATGACCGTGGTGAGGATGCCGAGGATGAAGACCACGGCGAAGCCCTTCACCGGGCCCGAGCCGAGGAAGAACAGGATCAGGGCGGCGATCGCCATGGTCGAGTTCGAGTCGATGATGGTGGCGAAGGCCCGGTCGAAGCCCGCCTGCAGCGCCGAGATCAGCGAGCGGCCGGCCCGCTGCTCCTCGCGCATGCGCTCGTAGATCAGCACGTTCGAATCCACCGCCGTGCCGATGGTGAGCACGATGCCGGCGATGCCCGGGAGCGTCATGGTCGCCTCCAGCACCGACATCAGGCCCAGGATCAGCCCGACATGGACCATGAGGGCGATGTTGGCGATGAAGCCGAACGTCCCGTAGGTCGCGAACATGAAGGCCACCACGAGGCCCGCCGCCACCAGGGTCGCGAGCTTGCCGGCCTCGATGGAGTCGCGGCCGAGACCCGGGCCGACGACGCGGCGCTCGACCACGGTGAACTTCGCCGGCAGCGCGCCGGCGCGCAGCAGGACCGCCAGGTCGTTGGCCTGCTGCACGGTGAAGTTGCCGGTGATCTGGCCCGAGCCGCCGGTGATCGCCGAGCGGATCACGGGCGCCGACACGACCTCGTTGTCGAGGACGATCGCCATGCGTCGGCCGATATTCTCCGAGGTCGCCTGCCCGAAGCGCTGCGCGCCGCGCAGGTTGAACTTGAAGCTCACCATCGGCTCGTGGGTCTGCTGGTCGAAGGCCGGCTGCGCGTCGGTCAGCTCGCCGCCGTCGGCCATGACTCGGCGCTCCACCGGGACCTTGGCGCCCTTCTCGTCCTTGGAGGGCAGCATGTCGACGTCGCCCGAGGGGCTGTCGGCGAGCATGCGGAACTCGAGCTTGGCGGTGGAGCCGAGCAGCTTCTCCAGGCGCTCCGGGTTCTGCTCGCCCGGCACCTGGATCAGGATCCGGTCGGCGCCCTGCTGCTGGATCGACGGCTCGGTGGTGCCGGTGGAATCGAGGCGGCGCCGGATGACCTCGATGCCCTGGCTCACGGCCCGGCGGGTCCGGTCGGTGATGCCGGCATCGGTGAGGGTCAGGCGGATCACGCCGCCGGGCTGCTCGGAGACGTCGAGGGTGCGGGCCGCCGTCTGGCCCAGGGAGGTGGTGATCGGCTGCGACAGCTCCTGGAGCTTCGGCAGGACCTTGGCCCGGGCGGCGGCGTCGTCGATCTTAACCTGGACGCCGCGCTGGAGCAGACCGATGCCGCCGTCGGCGCGGACATTCTCCTGCTGGAGCACGCGGCGCACGTCGTCGCGCAGCGCCTTGGCCTGCGAGGCGATGAGCTCGTTCTGGTCCACCTCGAGCAGGAGCTGCGAGCCGCCCTGCAGGTCGAGGCCGAGCACGATGGCGCGCGTCGGCACGACCCAGCTGGGGAACCAGGAGGGCAGGCCGGCAACGAAGCTCTTGCGCTGCTCGGGCGAGAAGAAGCTCGGCACGGCGAGCGTCAGCCCCACCAGGATCAGACCCAGTGTCGCGATGATCTTCGCACGGGAGAAGCGCAGCATCGGCCGTTTTTTCTCTCTTGGGCCGGCGCACGGCGCCGGCCAGTTCAATCGGAAATCAGGCGGCCTTGACCGTACCCTTGGCGCGGACCTCCGAGATCATCGACCGGACCACCCGCACGCGCACGTTCGGGGCGATCTCGACCTCGATCTCGGGCTGGTCGTCCGAAGCCTTGGTCACGCGGCCGACGAGGCCGCCGTTGGTGACGACCGTGTCGTCCCGGCGCACGGACTTGAGCAGCGCCTGGTGGTCCTTGACCCGCTTCTGCTGCGGTCGCAGGATCAGGAAGTACATGATCACGAAGATCAGGACGAACGGGACCACCTGAAAGGCGATCTCCGCTCCGCCAGCGGCCGCACCGGCCCCTTGCGCGAAGGCGGGGGTGATCAACGAGCGTCTCCTGCGAATGGCGCGCAGGCCTGCCACCGGATGTGGCGCCCGCAGACCTGTCGAAAAGCGCGCGGACTATAGCCAGGGGCTTCCCGAAAGCAACGGCGAAGCGTCGGGCATCCGCGGCGCGCTCACAGCAGGGCGCGGATCGCCGCCGCGAAGGCGTCCGGCGCCTCCTGGGGGAAGTTGTGGCCGACCCCCGCGACGATCTCACGCCGGTACGGGCCGGTGAAGTGGCGGGCATCCGTGTCGGTGGCGGGCGGCGGCCCGACGCCGTCGTCGGCGCCGAGCAGCACGATCGACGGCACGGCGATGGCCGGCCGGGCCGCCAGCCGCGCCTCGATCGGGGTCAGCGCCGGGTCGCCCGGCACGAGGCCGAAGCGGTGGCGGTAGGAATGCACCACCACGTCGACGAAGTCGGGGTTGTCGAAGGCGCGGGCGGTCTGCGCGAAGGTCTCCGCGTCGAACGCCCAGGTCGGCGACCAGAGCCGCCAGAGCAGGCGGCAGAAGGCGTCCCGGTTCTCGGAGAGGCCGGCGCGGCCGCGCTCGCCGTGGAGATAATACTGGTACCAGAGGCCGTGCTCGGCCTCCGGCGCGACCGGCCGCCCGGCGGTCGGGATGTTCTGGATGTTGTAGCCGACGCCGCAGCTGACGAGGCCCCGGGCCCGGTCCGGCCAGAGTGCGGCCACCACGCAGGCGGCCCGGCCGCCCCAATCGTAGCCGGCGAGGACGGCGTTCCCGATGCCGAGGGCGTCGAGGAAGGCGAGCAGGTCGGCCCCGAGCGCCGCCTGCTCGCCGGAGCGCGGCGTGGCGGGATCCAGGAACCGCGTCGGCCCGTAGCCGCGCAGGTACGGCACGAGGCAGCGCACGCCGTCGGCGGCGAGTTGCGCGGCCGCTGCCGCGCAGGCGCGCACATCGTAGGGGAAGCCGTGGAGGAGCACCGCCGGCGGCCCGTCGGCCGGTCCGGATTCGAGATAGGCGACCTCCAGGACGCCGGCCCGCACGCGCTTCATCGATGGCTCCCGGATTCGCGACGCCGGGATCCTAGCGGGTTCGCCGCGCAATTGCCGCACGCGCTTGCCCTCGCCGGTTCGCGCCCGACTTCACCCTGCGACGAAGAAGCGCGACGGTGGAGAACCATGGGCCTGCTCGACGGTGCGAAGACCCTGATCGGCGATGTGGTGGCGGCGGCCGACCGGGCCTTCGAGGAGACCGGCAGCGGCAAGCTCGCCCTGTCGCTGGCGAAGTTCTATCCCGGCGGACTCCCGGCCTTCCTCGACCGCCTGCGGGAGACCGGGCACGGGGAGGCGGTGGGATCCTGGCTCGGCTCGGGCGCGCGGCAGACGGTGCCGGCGAGCGCCATCGCGGCCTGCCTGCCGGAGGGCGTGACCGAGCGGCTCGCCTACGACCTCGGCGTTCCGGAGGCGCGCGTCCCCACGGTGCTGGCGGAGTTCCTGCCGGCGGCGGTCGCCGACCAGAGCGAGAACGGCAGCCTCAAGCCGCAGCCGAATTTCAGCACCCAGGTCCGCTGATCGCCCACCTCACGGGACGGCGCACTTCATCCGCGGCGGCGCGGTCGCGCAGCTCAGGTAGCAGCTCTGCCTGGCGAAGCAGAACCACGACAGTTCGCCGCTCTTCAGGCAGGAGCCGCCGCAATGGCGGTACGTGCCATAGAGCGGCCGAACGAAGACGGCATCCGCCAGAGGGCGCTCCTGAGCAAAGCGCTCCTGCGCCGGACGCGCCGATTCCGCGTCCGGCAGGGCCGCGGTGATGGACGCGACCGCGAGCACGCATGACAGCGCCAGGTATCTCATGAGAGCCGACCGCGGACCGATGTCCCGGCCGGCATTCCGGACCATAGGCCGATCGCTGTCGACTAAATTGCGGTTCACACCGGCGCGTCGCGGACCACAGGCCTCTCCCGCTTCGCGAAGATTTCTCTAGACTCCCGCCACTGACCATTCGACGGGGGTCCACATGAGTCTGCTCAACACCCTCGGCGGCTCGCTGGGGCAGATCGCGCTGAAGGCATTGCCGGGCGTGATCCAGCAGGTGCTGCCCGGAGGACTGAACGCGCTGCTCGATCAGCTCCGGCGCTCCGGCTACGAGAGCCAGGTCAATTCCTGGCTCGGCCGCGGCCCGAACGAGCCGATCACGGCCGAGGACCTGCGCAAGGTCCTCGACAACGAGCAGGTGCGCCAGATGGCGGAGAAGCTCGGCGTCCCGATGGACCAGCTGTTCCCGACCCTGGCGCAGGCCCTGCCCGAGACCGTCGACCGTCACAGCCCCGACGGGACGCTGCAGGCACCGAAGGCTTAGGACAGCCGGCGCGGGTCGCGAGCCGGGGCGGCCGGACGGCGGACGACGACGCGAAACGGCGGCCCCGTCCGGGACCGCCGCCGCGTCTTGCCGTCTCGTTCGGTGCCGCGCGGGCCGGCCTCGGCCCCGCGCGGTCCGTCTCAGTTGCTGGCGAGCTGGGACATCGGGTCCACGGGCGCGCCGCCCTTGCGGATCTCGAAGTGCAGCTGCGGCGAGGTCACGTTGCCGGAGGCACCCGACTTCGCGATGGTCTGGCCGCGCTTGACCTTGTCGCCGGGCTTCACGTCGATCTCGCCGTTGTGGGCGTAGGCCGAGACGTAGCCGTTGGCGTGGCGCACGAGGACCAGCTTGCCGTAGCCCTTCACGTCGGACCCGGCGTAGGCGACCGTGCCCTCCTCGGCGGCCTTGACCGGGGTGCCCTCGGGGACGGCGATGTTGATGCCCTCGTTGCCGGAGGTGCCGTAGCCGGAGATCACCCGGCCCTTGGCGGGCCAGCGGAAGTTCTCCGTCGCCTCGGCCACCGAGCCGGTGGCGGCGGGCTCCGGCTTGGCCGGCGCGGCGGCCGCGACCGGGGCCGCCTTCGGCGCCTCCTTGGCGGCGACCTTCTCGACCTTCTCGGCGGCGGCGGCCTTCTGGGCGGCCTCCTTGGCGGCCTTCGCCTCGGCGAGCTTCTGGGCGGCCTCCGCCTTCGCGGCGGCCTTCGCCTCCGCCTTGGCCTCCTGAGCCTTCGCTTCGGCCTTGGCCTTGGCCTCGGCCTTCGGATCCGCCTTCTTCTCGTCGGCCTTCTTCTCGTCCGCCTTGGCGACCTGTCCGGGACGCACGTGCTTCGGCTTCTCGCCCTCCTTCAGGGCGACGTCCTTGCGGGACTTGGCGTCGGCGACCTTGCGGGCGGCGGCGTCGCGGGCGAGCGCCTCCTTGCGCTCCGCCTCCTTCTCGGCGGCGGCGGCCTTCTGCGCGGCTTCCTTGGCGGCCTTCGCCTCGGCGAGCTTCTGGGCGGCCTCCTTGGCGGCCTCCTTGGCCTCCTCGCGCTTGGTCGCGATCTTGTTCTCGACCTGCTTGGCGTCCTCGCGCTTCTCCTCGGCGGCCCGGGCCGGCCGGGCGGTCATCGGGGACGCGGCGGGGTTCAGCCCGGAGGCGTTGTAGACCGGGATCACGATCTGGCGGCCGGGCGTGATCTGGTTCGCGTTGCTCAGGCCGTTGGCGGCCAGGATCGCCGAGGCGGGTACGCCGAAGCGGGTCGACATCTGGTTCAGGCTGTCGTTGCGCGACACGGTGATCTGCGTGCCACCCTCGGCGCTCCAGCCAACCTTGCCGGTCGAGGCGACGCGGGTCGCGGGGGCGGCGGCGTTGGTCTGGGCCGGCGTCGCGGCGGCGGACGGCCGCGCCGCGGCGGGCGCGCCGAGCGCCTCCGACTGGATGCGGCCGGTCCGGACCGGCGGCACGGATTTGAGGCTCCCATCCGGCAGGCTGCCGGTGGCGGCGGGTTCCGAGTCGAACGGGTTCGAGAACGGGTTGGTCAGACGCGACGCGTCCGAGGAACAGGCGGCAGCCGCACCGCCGATGATGCCGATGAGCGCGACGCGCGACAGCGTCCGCAACATCTGACCCGTACCGCGCACCCGCATCGACGCACCCGTTTGCCTGACGCAACCTGATGCGCCAATGAAGACGGATTCAGGTTAAGCAACCGTTCCCGTTCAGGCTGTCTGCGACCCTGGAGCGAAGGTAGGCGCAAGGTTTTCGCGCGGTGCCGGGGATGATTCTCGAGCGCGGGATCGTCCCTTTTCGTAACCGGCCGGCACCCCACATCGAAACCATGTTTACCATCCGCGGCGCGCGCGACACCCTGGCCGACCTGCCGGCGATCGAGACGGCGCGTCTCACGATCGCCGCCCTCCGGCCCGCGGACGCGGCGGCCGTCCGCGCGCTCACCGACGATCCGGCGATCACCGCGGCGGTGGATTTCCTGCCGACGCCGTTCACCCTGCAGGATGCCGAGGACCTGATTCGCAGCGGCGCGCGGGGCCGGGACTGCTTCCTCGGCGCCTGGACGCGGGACGGCGCGCCCGATTCGGCCGGGCGCGCGCTCGTCGGCGTCTTCGGCACGCACCTGCGCGGCGCCGGCACGATCGAGATCGGGTACTGGGTCGGCGGCGCCGCCCGCGGGCGCGGCTACGCCTACGAGGCCGTCTCGGCGATCCTCGGGCTTCTCGGCGCGCGCTTCCCGGCACGCCTCGTCGTGGCGGAGTGCCGCCCCGCCAACGTCGCCTCCTGGGGCCTGCTGGAGAAGCTCGGCTTCCGCGACACCGGCGAAGAGGGCCACCGGCCGGGCCGGCGCCTGCTCCGGCGGGGCTGACGCCCGGGATCGGGTCGGGCCGGCACCGGCGGTGCGCGGTCATGAGAAAGCCCCCGGACCGGAGGCCGGGGGCTCGAGGGACGACCCGTTTTCCTGAACCGGACCGGACGGTCCGATCAGAAGGTGATGCCGGTCTCGACCATGTAGCGGTCCTGCGAGGTGCGGTTGCCGGTGCGGCCGAAGCCGGTGCCGAGCGTGCCCTCCGCGAGGTTGCCGCGCGTGATCCCGCCGAGTTCGACGTGGGCGTACTCCACGCGGAAGAAGTAGCGGTCGAAGGTGAAGGTCGGCGTGACGGTCACCGAGAAGGCGTTGCTGCCCGCGCCGAAGCCCAGCAGGTTGGTGCCGCCCGAGCCGCGGACGCCCGTCTGCTCGGTGTACTCGACGCGGCCGGCCAGGGCGAAGTTGTCGGTGAACGAGTAGGCCGCCAGCAGCGCGCCGCCGTAGGTCGAGGCCGAGTTGCCGATGCCGACGCGCAGGTCACGCTCGACGTTGGTGAACTGGAAGTAGGGCGAGATGATCCACGGACCGTTCGCGTAGGTGTAGTTGATGTTGAAGATGCCGCTGTTCTGCTGGAGGTTCGGCGTCGCGAACTGGTAGCGCGGGCTGCGGTCGAGGGCGTTGGTCCGGCCGACGTTCAGGCCGCCGTTGACGCCGATCGTGTTGTAGTCGTCGAGCTTGTAGGCAACGTTACCGGTGAACCACGTGATCTCGTTGGAGAAGAAGCCGTCCGTGCCGGCGAGCGACACCGAGAGCGGGCCGCTGCTGTAGTTGACCTGCACGCCCTGGTTGATGAAGTTCTCCTGCACGAACAGGAGGCCGCGGTTGATGTTCAGGTTCTGGTAGGTGAACAGCAGCTCGGTGCCGATCAGCGTGAACATCCGGCCGCCCTGGACCGACCACTCATCGTTGATCTGGATCTTGCCGTAGGCGACCGGGACCGGGCCGAACAGCAGGTCGGTCTGGGTGAAGGTGCCGAGCGTGGGGAAGCCGAGCTGCGGGATCGAGTAGCCGCCGGCCTGGATGTAGAACTGGAACGCGCCCTCGGGCTTCTGGATGATGCCCTGGACGTTCGAGAAGTCGAACCGGGCCGCGCGGTCGCGGTCGTTGGGGGCCGCCGGGGTCGAGAACGACGCGAACGGGTTCGACTGGGTGTAGCCGTAGCCGGTGATGGCGCCGCCGACGTAGAGGTCGCCCAGCGGGCCGGCCGAGAAGCAGCTCGGGTTGGGATTGGCCTTGATCACGCCGCTGTAGGCCGGGCCGAGCAGCGTGGCCTTGCAGGGCTCGGCAGGGGGCGCGACGGGAACCGGCGCCGGGGCAGCCAGATCGGCCGCGAGGATGCTGGTCGAGGACAGCAGCACGGTGGCCAGGCCGGCCAGGGTGGATCGCTTCAGCATGGTGTCGCAGCTCGTTCGGATTCGTCCACGGCCAAGCTGACATCGCGACGCGATTGACACAAAATCAAACATGAAGCAGTTGCATAATTTTTAGGCAGTTCCGTATCGCTGATCACGTTCGATGCGGAAATGTGACTTTGCCGCCACATTTGTATCGGAACCCCGGCCCTTTCCTTCCGCGCAGGGCCGGAGGACTTCCGCCGGGCTCGCCAATTCTACCGAGTCAGTCGGCGGGGCCGATCGGATCGCAGCGAAACCCTCCGAAGTCCTGCCGGGCGAGGCGTTCGGCGAGCGCCGGCAGGAACAGCATCGCCTCCTCGGCGAGGCGCCAGGGCGGGTTGACCACGATCAGGCCGCTGCCGGTGAGCCGCGTCGGATCGCCCGGCCGGTCGATGAGCAGGTCGAGGCGCAGGGCCGGGCGGGGCAGGGCGGCGCCGAGGTCGCGGACCATCCGGTCCAGGACCGCGGCGTCCTTGATCGGGTACCAGGCCAGGAACAGCCCGGTCGGCCACTTCGCCACCGCGCGGGCGAGATGGGCGCCGAGGCGCTCGATCTCTCCGGGCACCTCGTAGGGGGGATCGATCAGCACGAGGCCGCGCCGCTCCGGCGGCGGGATCTGCGCGTTGATCGCGGTCCAGCCGTCGAGGTTCATCACCTTGGTGCGGGCATCGCGGGCGTAGCGGCCCTGCAGGGTCGCGGCGTCCGCCGGGTGCAACTCGACGAACACGCCCTTGTCGCCGGGGCGGAGCGCCTCGCGGATCACGGCCGGCGAGCCCGGATAGGCGGTGTCACCGTGGCGCGCCCGCACCGCCGCCACCGCGGCGCGGTAGGGCGCCAGCAGCGCCTCCACCTCCGGCGCGAAGGGCGCCGCCATCCGGCCCCAGCCGTCCCGCCACTCGCCGGTGCGGGCCGCCTCGTCGGCCTCGAGATCGTAGACGCCGAGCCCCGCGAAGGCGTCCAGCGCCCGGAACGGCTTGTCCTTGAGGCGCAGGTGGTCGAGCACCCGCGCCAGGACGAGGTGCTTGAGGACGTCGGCGTGGTTGCCGGCGTGGAAGGCGTGCCGATAGTTCATGGCAGCGCGCTCAAGCCGATCCCGGGCGCCGGGTCCAGGGTCCGGCGCGCGAAAGGCCGAAAAAAACTCAGCGGGCGGCGTCGAGACTCACCTCGGGCGCCCGGCAATTGCCG
Organism: Methylobacterium sp. 22177; assembly: GCF_052045615.1. Taxonomy (NCBI): domain Bacteria; kingdom Pseudomonadati; phylum Pseudomonadota; class Alphaproteobacteria; order Hyphomicrobiales; family Methylobacteriaceae; genus Methylobacterium; species Methylobacterium sp. 22177. Next base: position 143,002 of record NZ_JBQEPK010000002.1, read on the forward strand.
CGGGCGACCTCGGGGCAGGGGGTGAAGCCGCGCAGGTCCTTGCCGAAGCAGATCCGGACCTCCTGCAGCTGCCCGCGGGTGCAGGTGACCGCCATCATGTCGGGGCGCAGGCCGCGATTGGCCGTCACGAACTGCCGGGCGATCTCGATCGGCGCGAGGCTCTGCGGCGGGGCACCGCCCTTGAGCGCGTCGGGGATCGTCACCGCGAGCCGCGCCGCCCGGGCGGCCGCGAAGTAGGCGGCGGGATCGAGCCCCGAGCAGGTGCCGTGCTTGCGCCACTCGTAGCGGGCGAGACCCTCGCTCGGGTAGACCTGCCCGGCGACCTCCATGGCCTGCCGGGTCGGCGCGCGGTTCACCGCCGAGCAGTCCTGCGGGTAGCCGCTCGCGTATTGCGGCCACAGGCCGTGGACGACGAAGCCGAGGCCGCGCCCGGGGGCGCACTGGACGTCGTCCCGGCGGGCGCCCGGCCCCGCGCAGTAGGTCGGCGACCACGACAGGGCGAGGACGTAGAAATCGAAATCGCCCGGCGTGCCGCGGCGGGCGAAGCCGCCGTAATCCTGGGCGACGGCCGGGGCGGCGACCGACCCGGCGAGGAGCAGGCCCGCGAGGCCGGCGGCGCGCCCGCGCATGGTCAGGGACGCGCCATCCGGCAGGCGGTGGCGTAGGCGTAGGAGAGGTCCCGGTCGAGCCCGTGGATGCAGAACTCGACGCCCCAGGTCGCCCCGATGATCCCGAGGCTCTCGCGCACCGAGTAGTCGACCTTGCGGCGGACCCCGTCGGAGGTGGTCACGGTCGCGGTGCAGAACCGGCGCGGATAGGTGTCGAGGCCCCAGGGCCGCCACGCGGTGCGCTCGATCGTGTCGAAGGACAGGATCGTCATCGACGAGTTCCAGAACTTCGCCTCCTTCTCGGCGAAGTTGGTCGAGACCCGCTCCAGCACCGACGGGTCCTGGCAGCCCGGGATCTGCGCGTCGAACGGGAAGATCCGCTCCTCGGCGGGCTCGATGTCCTCCCGGGCCGAGCGGGCGAGCGCCGGCTGGGCCAGGGCGAGAAGGGCCAGCCCGAGGGCGAAGCCGTGAAAGACCGGGCGCATGGCGCGTGCCTCGACGGATGTGCGATCCTGCATCCGCGAACGATGGCTTGGCCGCGCCGCCAGTCAAGCTCCGGCAGCCCCGCGCCGGCGCTTTGACGGCCTGTGCGGCGCGGCCGCTACAGTCGTCGGTCGAGGTCAGATGCGGGACCGGTGCTCGGCCGGATCCGGCTCCGTCCTCCCGGGGGCGCATCCGGACGGATGGCCTTCGGACCGGCGCCCGGCGCGGAGCCGGGGAGCCGCGCCCGTCTCTCAGTAGATCGGCTCAGCGCTCGGCGGCGCGCCGAGCTGCAGCGGCTCGTCGTAGTCCTGCGCGGGCTCCTCGTGGGCGGCGGCGACCCGCGGCGCCGGCCGCACGGGCGGCGCCGCGGTGTAGGCCGAGGCCGCGGCCGGGCGGTCGAGGGGCCGGGCCGGCGCCCGGGCGACCTGGGTCGCGCTCCCGGCCTTCGACATCGGCGACACGCCGTAGGGATCGTCCTCCTCCACGTCCACCGGTGCCTGCGGGCCGGCGGGCTGGCGTTGCGGCGGGACCGGACGGCTCAGCGGCCGCTCGGCGCCGGTGCCGAGCTGCGGCGTGAACTTGATCAGCGGCTTGCAGATCCGCCGCAGACCGCGCGGGTCGTGCCGGGCAAGGTCGACGTGGATGTGGTCGTAGTGGAACACGTTGGAGCCCGGCGCCAGCACGGTGGTGAAGCGCTGGCAGGCGCCCAGGAAGATCTCGCGCAGGAAGCCCTGCTCGGCCTCCGTGCCGCGCCAGCCGCCCTTGACGGTGATCACGTGGCCGTCGGCGAGCTTGATCGACATCACGTCGATCGCGTTCCCGAAACCGTGCTCAGAGAGCTTGGCGCCGGGCTGGTTGTTGCGGCCGCGGCAGGAATAGGAGCCGGCGTTGATCTCGGCCACGGGTACGCCGAAGTAGAGGTTGGCGGCCGGCTGGATCGTGTCGGCGAGCCACGCCTCGGCCTCGGCCAGCGCCGGGCAGCCCAGCGTCATCCGCTGCTTCAGCAGCACGGAACCGCCGCCGAGCCGCGTCACCCGGAAGGGCTGCTGCATCCCGCAGGGGCCCGGGCCGTCCATCGCCGCGATCGGCGTGATGTACTCCGAGGGCTCGACGAGCTTCTTGGCCAGGCAGACCTGCTCCGCCTGGTCGCGCCACGGTTCGCGTCGCTCGAAATGGTTGATCGAGCACGCGGTGAGGCCCGCACCGAACAGCGCCAGGGCCGAGAACAGGGATACGCCACGCCACATGACCCGGACGATGCGCACGGTCGCGTAAAGCGTTCGTCAACGGCGTTTCGGGAATGCCGCGGGCTGTGGCGTCTCGGTTGACAGCGCCGCGGACCCCGGACTGAATGCATTATGCTCTCGCTTCTCGACATCCGCGCCCGCATCGAAGCCGGCACCCTGACGCCCGCGGGCGCGATCGACCTGTGCCGCGCCGCGATCGCCGCGCGGGAGCCGGACCTGCACGCGCTGGTCACCCTCGATCCGGCTCCGGCGATCCCCGAGACCGGGCCGCTCGCCGGCATCGCGGTCGGCGTGAAGGACATCATCGACAGCGCGGGCCTGCCGAGCCAGATGGGCTCGCCGATCTACGCGGGCTGGATGCCCCGGGGCGACGCCGCGGTCGTGAGCCGGCTGAAGCAGCTCGGGGCCGTCGCCCTCGCCAAGACCACCACGACGGCCTTCGCGAGCAGCGATCCCACCGAGACGGTCAACCCGCACGATCCCGGCCACACGCCGGGGGGCTCCTCGGCGGGCTCGGCCGCCGCCGTCGGCGCCGGGATGCTGCCGCTGGCCCTGGGCACGCAGACGGCGGGCTCGGTGATCCGGCCCGCGAGCTTCTGCGGCTGCGCGGCTGTGAAGCCGTCGTTCCGGCTGATCCCCACGGTCGGCGTGAAGACCTACTCGTGGGCCCTCGACACGGTCGGGCTGTTCGCCGCCGGGGTCGCGGACGTCGCCCACGCCCTCGCGCTCGTCACCGGGCGGCCGGAGATCGAGCGGGCGGAGGGGGGCTCGGCGCCGCGCATCGCCGTGGTGCGGCAGGACTTCGCCGGCGCCCCCGAGCCGGAGGCCGAGGCCGCGCTCACCCGCGCCCGGGAGGCGGCCGAGCGGTCCGGGGCGCGGGTGAGCGACCTCGCCCTGCCGGCGGAGCTGGCGCAGGCCTGGGAGCGCCACCGCCTCATCCAGAACTACGAGGGTCGGCTGGCGCTGGCCTGGGAGTACGACACGCAGGCCGACGCGCTGCCGCCGCGCACCCGCGCGCACCTCGATGACGGGGCGACGATCAGCCCGGCCCAGTACGACGACGGGCGCCGCCACGGCCATCACGCCCGCCGGGTGCTGAAGGGCCTCTTCGCCGATTACGACGCGATCCTGACCTTCTCGGCACCGGGCCCGGCGCCTGCCACCCTGGTCTCGACCGGTGACCCGCGCTTCAACCAGCTGTGGACGCTGATGGGCGTGCCCTGCGTGAACGTGCCGGTGCCCGGCCACCGCCTGCCGGTGGGCGTCCAGGTGATCGGCCGCTTCGGCGACGACGGCCGGGCCCTGGCGGTCGCCCGGATGATCGAGGCCGCGCTGCGCGGATGACCGCCCGCCCGCGCCCGTCGACGGCGCGGGCGCTCGGGACTCTCAGCTGCTCGGCTGCTCGTGGAGCGTGTCCTCCACGTAGAGCTGCTCCAGCAGGACCTTGATCACTGCCATCAGCGGCAGGGCGAGGGCGATGCCCCACAGCCCGAAGATCACGCCGAGGATCAGCTGGCCGGCGAAGATCGTGGCCGGCGGGATGTCGAGCGCCCGTTTCTGGATGAACGGCGTCAGACCGTAGCTCTCCAGGCACTGGACCGCGAGATAGACGCCGATCGCGCCGATGACCGCCTTCGTGCCCGAGGCCAGGGCGGCCAGGACGATGACGAGGCCCGCCACCAGCGGCCCGACCGTGGGCACGAAGGCGAGCAGCCCCGCCTGCAGGCCCAGGATCAGCGCGCCGCCGATGCCCAGGAAGGCGAGGCCGGCCCAGGTGCACAGGAAGATCACCGCCATGATGATCAGCTGGCCGAACAGCCAGTGGCGAAGGGTCTCGCCGGCCCCGTCGAGAACCTGGCTGGCGCGCCAGCGCTTCGCCGGCGGCACGAACCGGACCGCGCCGTCGCGGTAGGCCTTCGGGTCGGCCGCGAAGGCGAGCCCCAGGAAGGCGATCACCAGGACGTTGCCGAGGGCGTCGAACAGGCCGAGGATCACGGCCGCGGCCGGACCGAGGACGCTGCCGGCATCCGAGACGATCGAGCTGCTGCCCTTCAGGAGTCCGTTGGCGAGACCGCCGAGTCCCCCCTCGCGCTGGCCCGAATCCGTCGAGCCGTCCTTCCCCCCGCCCTGCGGCGCGAGGCTCGGCACGTCGATGCCGCGCTCGGACAGCCAGCCCGTGACGGTTCCGGCCTGATTCTTGATCGTCGTCCCGAGGTCGCGGCCCTGCTGCACGATGGTGGCGCCGCCGTAGCTCCCGAAGCCGATCACCGCGACCGCGACCGCGACGCTGGCGATGGACAGCCGCACGCCCCGCGGCAGGGGCAGGACACGGCCGAGCCCGCGGGTCAGGCCGTCGAGGAACACGCCGAGGAGGACCCCGGCGAAGATCAGCAGCAGCGTGCCGGCCGACATCCAGGCCAGGGCCAGCGCCGCCACGAAGCACACCACGGCGATCCCGGAGGCCGCCAGCGGCGCCGCCCCGCGCCAGGGCCCGACCGGGCCGTCCAGATCCTCGAGCCTGCTGTCCGACATCGTCACTCCTGCACCGCGGGCTCACGAACGCCGCGGGCCCTCGGGGGTCAAGTGCGGGCGCGCGGGTGCCCGGGGTGATGCGCCGCGAAAAGGCCGTTCCGCGCCGGTGGTCGACGCCTCCGGCTCGCTCGGCGCCGCGGAATATCCTGATCGACCGTCTCTCCAGCGCCGCGGCGGCGCGCCGCCCCTGGGACCGGACGGCTCCCCGCGCGTTGTCCGCGCACGCAGCCGGAGCGCAGGCTCCGGCCGATCAGGAGGATCCCCATGAGCAACCACGGCGACACGTACGTTCGTTCCCTCGGCCCGGGCCAGACCGTCGATACCGGCGATCAGCTCAGCAGCGTGGTCCTGCTCGGGATCGCGGTCGCCGGTGCCGCGGCCGCGGTGCTGCTCAACGCGCTGATCGTGTAGCGCCCGCCGCGGCCCGGGACACGGCCCTCAGCCCCAGCGGCCGGCCGCGACCTCGTCCTGGGCCGTCGCGTCGACCCAGCCGCCGGTCGTGCCGTCGGCGAGGTGCTCCCGCTTCCAGAACGGGGCGCGCGTCTTGAGGTAGTCCATCAGGAAGTCAGCGGCCTCGAAGGCCGCGACCCGATGGCTGGCGGCGGTGACCACCAGCACGATGCCGTCGCCCGGGCGGACCAAGCCGTGCCGGTGGATCACCCGGAGGGCCTGGAGCGGCCAGCGGGCCATCGCCTCGTCGGCAACCCGCCGGATCTCCGCCTCGGCCATGCCGGGGTAGTGTTCCAGCTCCAGGGCTGTCAGCCGCCCGCCCTCGTCGCGGCACAGGCCGGTGAAGGTCACGACGGCGCCCGCCCGGCCCCCCAGCGCGGCGCTCAGGCCGGCGATCTCGGCGGCGGTGTCGAAGGGCTCGGCCTGGATGCCGACGCTCGGGACGGGGGCGCTCATGGCCCGATCCATAGGAGTCCGCGGCTTCGCCGACCAGCCCCGTCCCTGTCACACCCGGTCCCGCCTCTATATGACACGGTCCGTCGCGCCCTGCCGGCCCGGCGCGCGGCCCGCCATCGTCCGGATGTCCCCGCGCGCTCCGGACGGCGCTGGAGAAGGATACCCGCGTGACCCCCGACCTGATCCTGCCCTACGACGGCGTGCAGCCGGACTTCGCCAGTCGCCCCGTCTGGTGCGGCCGCGGCAGCACGGTGATCGGCGCGGCCCGGATCGGCGCGCAGGCCTGGATCGGCGACGAGGCGGTGATCCGCGCCGACGGCCAGACCGTCACCCTCGGCGACCGCTTCTGGCTCGGCCACCGCTCGACGGTGCACATCGCCACCCGGACGCACGGCACGCGGGTCGGCGACCGGGTCACGGTCGGGCGGAACAGCGTCGTCCACGCCTGCACCCTCGGCTCCGACGTGGTCGTCGAGGACGACGTGGTGATCCTCGACGGGGCCGAGATCGGCGACGGCGCGGTGATCGAGGCCGGCGCGACCGTCTTTCCGCGGTCGACGCTGCCCGGCGGCTTCGCCTACGCGGGCAGCCCGGCCCGCCCCAGCCGCGCGATCGGATCCGACGAGGTCGCCGAGCGTGCCGAGCGGGTGCGCGAGCGGATGGGCGACGGGCCCGCGCTTCCGCCGGGAGACGCGCCGGAGATCGAGGACAGCGTCTTCGTGGCGCGCACCGCCCGCCTGCGCGGGCGGGTCAGCCTCGGCGCCGGCGCGAGCGTGCTGTTCTGCTGCGACCTGAACGCGGAGGTCGGACCGATCGTGGTCGGCGCGGACACCAACATCCAGGACAACACGGTCGTCCGCACCCGGGCCGACGGGGTGGTGATCGGGCGCGATACCACCATCGCCCACAATGTCCGGATCGCCGATTGCCGGATCGGGGCGCGGGCGCTGATCGGCATCGGCGCGACGATCGCGTCGGGGACCCTCATCGCCGACGACGTCATGCTGGCGGCCGGAGCCACCACCGATCCCGGGCAGATCCTGGAGGCCGGCTACCTCTGGGGCGGCCGCCCGGCCCGCATCCTCGCGCCCCTCGACGCCGAGAAGCGCGCCCTGATGATCCGCATCGTCGAGGGCTACTGCCGGCACGGCCGGGAATACCGGGCCGCGCAGGAGGCGCTGGCCTGACGCTCCGCCGTCAGTGCTGCAGGATCTTCGACAGGAAGGTCTGCGCGCGCTCGGAGCGCGGGCTGCCGAAAAACTCGTCCTTCCGGGCATCCTCGACGATCTCGCCGCGATCCATGAAGATCACCCGGTCGGCGACCTTGCGGGCGAAGCCCATCTCGTGGGTCACGACCATCATGGTCATGCCTTCCTTGGCGAGCTCCACCATCACGTCGAGCACCTCGCCGACCATCTCGGGGTCGAGGGCCGAGGTCGGCTCGTCGAACAGCATCACCACCGGGTTCATGGCCAGCGCCCGGGCGATGGCGACGCGCTGCTGCTGACCGCCCGAGAGCTGCCCCGGGAACTTGTTCGCGTGGGCGCCGAGGCCGACGCGGGCGAGCAGGTCGAGGCCGCGCTTCTTCGCGTCCTCGGCGCCGCGGCCGAGCACCTTGCGCTGGGCGATGGTGAGGTTGTCGGTGATCGACAGGTGCGGGAACAGCTCGAAGTGCTGGAACACCATGCCGACCCGCGAGCGGAGCTTCGGCAGGTTGGTCGCCTTGTCGGCGACCTTCGTGCCGGCCACCGTGATCTGGCCCTTCTGGAACGGCTCCAGGGCGTTGACGCACTTGATCAGGGTCGACTTGCCCGAGCCCGAGGGGCCGCAGACGACCACGACCTCGCCCTTGGCGACCTGGGTGCTGCAGTTCGTCAGCACCTGGAAGTCGCCGTACCATTTGCTGATGTTGTCGATGGCGATCATGGTCTCGCCGGGGGCCGCCGCGGGCGCGCCGGAGATCAGGCTGCCCGGCTGCAGGCCGCCATCCTTCGGCGCGTGGCTGGCATCGGCGACGGGTTCGGCGGCGGTGGGGGCCGGCATCGGGGACGAGGTCATGACACGGTCTCCAGTGTCGGTCAGCGGATGATGGCCACGCGGCGCTGCAGGCGGCGCACGAGGTACGAGGCCGAGAAGCAGATCGCAAAATAGACCACCGCGGCGAAGACATACATCTCGACGAGACGGCCGTCGCGCTGGGCGACCTTCGAGGCGGCGCCCATGAAGTCGGTCAGCGAGAGCACGTAGACCAGCGACGTGTCCTGGAACAGGATGATGGTCTGCGTCAGCAGCAGCGGCAGCATGTTGCGGAAGGCCTGGGGCAGGATCACGTTGCCCATGGTCTGCCAGTAGTTCATCCCGAGGGCCTGGGCGGCGGCCGTCTGACCCTTCGGGATCGACTGGATGCCGGCGCGCATGATCTCCGAGAAGTAGGCCGCCTCGAAGGCCATGAAGGTGATCAGGGCCGACGGGAAGGCGCCGACCTGGATCGGCGTCGTGGAGCCGGTCAGGTAGGCGCCGATATACGGCACCAGGAAGTAGAACCAGAAGATCACCAGCACCAGCGGCAGCGAGCGGCAGAGCTCGACGTAGCCCTTGGCGAGGTGCCACAGGCCGGGAATGCCCGACAGGCGCGCCATCGCCAGCAGCGTGCCGATGATCACGCCGCCCACGGCCGCCATGGCGGTGAGCGTCACGGTGAAGACCATGCCCTGACCGAACAGGTAGGGCAGGGACGAGACGATGACGGAGAAGTCGAAGTTCGAGAGCATCGGGGCCTGTTACCGGTGGCCGTCGGGCGGGGTGGCGGAACGGAAGCGGGCGGCCCTCAGCGCTGGCCGGGGATGGCGACCGCCTTCTCCAGGAAGGTCGCCGCCGTGACGACCACGAGGTTGATGATCACGTAGAGGATCGTCGCCGCCGTGAACGCCTCGAACACCTGGAACGAGAATTCCTGCATCGAGCGGGCCCGGGCGGTCAGCTCCAGCAGGCCGATGGTCAGCGCCACCGACGTGTTCTTGAGATTGTTGAGGAATTCCGAGGTCATCGGCGGCAGGATGATCCGGTAGGCGTTCGGCAGCAGCACGTAGCGGTAGGTCTGGTAGGTCGTGAAGCCCATGGCGGTGCCGGCCATGCGCTGGCCCCGGGGCAGCGACTGGATGCCGGCGCGGACCTGCTCGGCGACGCGGGACGCGGTGAAGAAGCCGAGGCAGACCACGGCCGTGTAGAACGGCGCGTCCGGCAATTGCTTGATCGCGTCGCCGATCCGGGTCGGCACAACTTCGGGGAGCACGAAGTACCAGAGGAACATCTGCACCAGCAGCGGCACGTTGCGGAACAGCTCCACATAGGCCGTGCCGATCGCGTTCGCGGGCTTCGACGGCAGGGTGCGCAGCACGCCGATCAGGGAGCCCAGGAAGAACGCGATCACCCAGGAGCAGAGCGCGGTCGTGATCGTCCACATGAGCCCCGAGAGCAGCATGTCGAGATACGTGCCGTTCCCCTCCGGCGAGGCGTCGAAGAAGATCCGCCAGTTCCAGTTGTAGTTCATCGCGCCGCTTCTACTGTGAACTTACAGAGACGCACCGCGGGCCGGAGCCCGCGGTGCGCATCATGGCATGAAACCGTACCGAACGGATCTCAGTAGGCCGCCGGATCGGGGCTCGAGATCGGGGTCGTGAACTGCTTCTTCATCTCCGCGCTCATCGGCAGGTTGAGGTTGATGTTGCGCGGCGGGATCGTCTTGGTGAACCACTTGTCGTAGAGAGCCTTGCCCTCGGGGCTCGTGTAGAGCTTGGCGGTGGCGTCGTCCGCGACCTTCTTGAACTCCGTGTCGTCCTTGCGGAGCATGATGCCGTAGGGCTCGGGCTTCGACAGGGCCTCGGTGGAGATCTCGTAGGCCGACGGGTCCTTCGACGAGGCGGCGAGCGAGGCGAGCAGCACGTCGTCCATCACGAAGGCGGCGGCGCGGCCGGTCTCGACCATCAGGAACGCCTCGGCGTGGTCCTTGGCGGGCAGGATCGTCAGGCCGAGCTTACGCTCCGTGTTGGCCTCGTTGATCTGCTTGATGTTCGTGGTGCCCGAGGTCGACACGACGGTCTTGCCCTTCAGGTCCTCGATCGTGTGCAGGTTGGCCGACTTCTTCGAGACGTAGCGGGTCGCGGTCAGGAAGTGCGAGTTGGTGAACCACACCTGCTTCTCGCGCTCGGCGTTGTTGGTGGTCGAGCCGCACTCGAGATCGATCGTGCCGTTCGCCATCAGCGGGATGCGGGTGGCGGAGGTGACCGGGTTGAGCTTCACCTCGAGGTTCGGGAGGTTGAGCTTGGCCTTCACGGCGTCGGCGATCTTGTAGCAGATGTCCATCGCGTAGCCGATCGGCTTCTGATCGGCGCCGAGATACGAGAACGGCACGGAGGCGTCGCGGTAGCCGATGACGATGGCGTTGGCGTCCTTCACCTTCTTGAGGGTGCCGGTCAGCTCCTCCGCCCGGAGGCTCATCGGAGCGAGGGCGAGGGTCAAGCCCAGCGCCGCGGCGACGCCGCGGCGAGCGATATCAGACTGCATCGGTACGGAACTCCTGGATCGAGCCGAATGGTGTCGGCCGGCGGCGGGATACGCGGGCCCGCCCGCTCGGGCGACGCCATTGCAATGATGGTGCCGGGAGAAGGGTCGAAACGCCGCGCAAGACTGCGGCTGAGTACGGACAAGTTGCGGCCAAGCTCCTGCGCGCGTCCGCAGGTGCGGTCCCCGCCGTCCTCATGGCCTCCTCCCAAGCGCTGAGCCGGCCTCACGCTCGCGCCGGCGGCATCATGCACACTTCTTAGGCGGACGCACGGGGTGCGGAGGACTGATCTGCCCGGAAGGCTGACGAATCCACGGTATAGAAATCGACGACGCCGCCCCCGCGGTATCGGGGGGCGGCGTCGGGCCGGAAATCCGGTCTGTGGCCGCGGCTTACTTCGTCAGCTCATTGCCGCTGTAGTCGATCTTGCCGTCCGGCCCCTTCTTCCACTCGTACATGACGTAGTCGGGCCGGGTGATGTCGCCCTTCTTGTCGTAGGCGATGGGTCCGACCACCGTGTCCACCGGCTTGCCCTGGTGCAGCCACTCGGCGAGCTTCTTGCCGTCGCTGGAGCCCGTCTCGGCCATCGCCTTCGCCAGGACCTGCACGGCCGCGTACGAGTAGAGGGTGTAGCCCTCGGGATCGATGTTCTTGGCCTTGAACGCGGCGAGCGCCGCCTTGGCGTTCGGGTTCTTGCGGGCGTCCGGCGGGAAGGTGGTCAGCGTGCCCTCGGCGGCGGGACCGGCGATCGCCACGAGCTCGCGGTCGACCATGCCGTCGCCGCCCATCATCGGCGCCTTCAGGCCCTGGTCGCGCATCTGGCGCAGGATCAGCCCGGCCTCGGTGTAGTAGCCGCCGAAATAGACGACGTCGACGTTGGCGGACTTCAGCTTGGAGACGAGGGCGGAGTAATCCTTCTCGCCCGGATTGATGCCCTCGAACATCACGTCCTTGCCGCCCTTGGCCTTGAGGGCCTTCAGGGTCTCGTCGGCCAGGCCCTTGCCGTAGGGCGTCTTGTCGTGGACGAAGGCGATCTTCTTGCCCTTGAAGTGCTCGGCCAGGTAGTTGCCCGCCACCGCGCCCTGCTGGTCGTCGCGGCCGCAGGTGCGGAACGTGTTCCACATCCCGCGCTCGGTGAACTTCACGTTCGTGGAGGCCGGCGTGACCTGGATGATGCCGGCGTCGAGGTAGACGTCGGAGGCCGGGATC